>JBBSOU010000071.1:0-18909 GCA_038259445.1 Lysobacterales bacterium
GCGACAAGATGCCCGAGGTGGCCCTTGATCGATCCGAGCCAGCAGTACTGTCGTTGATCGGTGTCCTCGGCAAACGCGCGACTGAGCGCGTCGACTTCGATCGGATCACCAAGCGGCGTACCGGTACCGTGCGCCTCGACGTAGCCGATCGTCTCCGCACTGACGCCAGCGCTGGCCAGTGCAAGGCGGATCGCTGCGGCCTGGCCACGCGCACTCGGCGCCGTGAAGCTGGCCTTGTCGGCACCGTCGTTGTTGAGTCCGACACCGCGGATGACGGCATGGATAGGGTCGCCATCGGCGACGGCGTCGGCCAGTCGCTTGAGCACGACGACGCCGCCGCCCGACGAGAACAAGGTGCCATTCGCATCGGCATCGAACGGTCGGCAAACGCCATCGTCGGATTCCATGCCGCCTTCGACGGGAACGTACCCCGACTCCTGCGGAACGACGAGGTTGATGCCGCCGGCAAGCGCGGCGTCGCACTGCCAGCTCATCAGCGCGTACCAGGCCTGCGCGACGGCGACCAACGATGTCGAACAGGCCGTGTAGACGCCGATCGCCGGTCCGGTCAGACCGATGCGATGCGCGATGCGCGTCGCCACGTAATCCTTTTCGCTGGCCAGCATCGCCGCGAATTCGCCGCTGCTGCGGACAATGTCGGGGCGCAATGCGAGCAGCTTGCGGTAGTCGTTGTTGGAGGTGCCGGCGTACACACCGATGCTGCCGGGATAGCGCTGCGGATCGATGCCGGCGTCCTCGAGCGCATTCCATGCCAGCTCGAGCAATAGCCGCTGCTGCGGATCGATCAGCAGCGCTTCGCGGGCCGGCACGCCGAAGAAGGCGGCGTCGAAACGATCGGCATCCGAGATGACGCCGCGCGCCGCGACATAGCGCGGATGGCGGCGCAGGTCAGCATCGGCTTGCGCGGAGATCTCGTTCGCGGAAAAACGCGAGATGCTGTCACTGTCGGTGCACAGGCTGGTCCACAGCGCAGCAACAGAGTCGGCTCCAGGAAAGCGCCCGGCCATGCCGACGATAGCGACGCCGTCGAGTTCGGTTTCATTCATGGCTGACGTCCTGCACGGCGTCCGAAGCGCGCAAAAGATGCCCGTTGTGCAGCACCGCGGGCGCCCGCGTCAAGCTGTTCGGTGGCAGCGACCGGTGTGCCTTCGAGCAGTGCGACCTGCGCGGCCACGCTCGGATGTTCGTAGATCTGCGCAACACTGAGCACAAGACCCGCGCCACGCATCTCGGTGAGGGCGCGGACCACTGTCAACGAACGCGCGCCGCTGTCGAAAAGGTTGGCGTGCACGTCGAGTTCGCCGGCATCGAGCAGCCAGCGCCACAGCGCGAGAACCTGCTCGTGTACCGACGTGCGTTCGCGCCAGGCTGGCGCCGAGGTGCTCGGCGCATTCGCCAGCGCGCGCCGGTCAACCTTGCCGCTGGCGGTGACCGGCAACAGTGCATGCACATGGAACTGTTGCGGAACCATGTACTCGGGCAGCGCCTCGGCGCAGTGTGCGCGAAGCTGCTCGCCGAGCGCGGCATCCTCGGGCGCATCCGCGCGTGCGACGACATGTGCGAGCAGTCGGCGGATGCCGTCGAGTTCGCCGGCGACGACCACGGCGTCGGCAACCATCGGATGATGGCACAACACGGACTCGATCTCGGCCGGTTCGATGCGGAAACCGCTGAGCTTGATCTGCTCGTCGATGCGGCCGAAGTAGTCGATGACACCGTCAGTCTGCTGGCGCACGAGGTCGCCGGTGCGGTACCAGCGCTGCTCGCCGCTGCCCACGAACCGCTCGGCATCGAGATCGGGACGATTGACATAGCCGGCGGCAAGGCAATCGCCACCGAGCAGCAACTCACCCGATGCGCCAGGCTGGAGATCGTGCAGATCGGCATCGACGACGCGCACGCGCACGTGCGGCAGCGGTGCGCCGATCGGCGGAAGCTCGGGCCACGCCGCCGGATCACCGGCGAGCTCGAATGCGCTCACCACGTGAGCCTCGGTCGGTCCGTATTGGTTGTGCAGGACAGCACCTGAAAGCCGCGCGAACAGGCGTCGGATGCCCGGCGTGATGCGAAGCTGTTCGCCCGCCGTGACGACATCGCGCAGCGACCGCGGTACGCGACCGCCGACATCGACCGCCTCGGCGATTGCCTGCAGGGCAACGTAGGGCACGAATATGCGCTCGATCGATTCGCGCTCGATCAGTTCGAGCAGCGCGAACGGATCACGGCGCTCGTTCGCATCGGCGATGACGAGGCAACCGCCCGTGCCGAGCGTCGAGAAGATTTCCTGGAACGACACGTCGAAACCAAGTGGCGCAAACTGCAACGTGCGCGCGGGGCGTCCGAGACGGTTGTGCGTCCGGTGCCAGTGGATCAGCGCCTCGACTGCGGACGCTCGCATGGCAACGCCCTTGGGCCGCCCGGTGGATCCGGAAGTGAACAGCACGTACGCGAGTTCGCCACACTGCCACGGCACTTCGATACCGCCAATCGGCGTCGGCAGCGTCGAATCGATCCAGTCGAAACCGGCCGGAAGACGTGCGCGTGCATCAGCGGATCCGTAGCCGGCGCGCGGGCGCGCGTCATCGAGCATGGCGCCGATCCGGGCATCCGGAAAATCGAGATCGAGCGGCATGTAGGCGGCGCCTGCCGCGACAATGGCGAGCACCGCCACCGTCGCGTCGATGCCTCGCTCGGCCGAAATCGCAACCACGTCGCCGCTGCGCACGCCTGCCGCTACCAGCACCTGCGCGCGCGCTTGCACGTCGGCGAGCAACTGGCCGTAGTCGCGCTCGATGCCCATGCCCCGCAGAGCCCCGGTTTCAGGCGAGTGCCTCGCGTGATCGCGCAACGTGTTCAACAACAGCGGTGGGGATTGAGCGACGATAGCTAGCCCCTCCTAGCGCGCGGCGGTCAACGCGCGCCCCAGCGCGAACTCCGATTTGCGCCGAACCATTCGGAAAACGTCATCAGCGGGCCGACGGCTCGCAACCATGCGCCAATCAACCTGGCCTTCGTTGCCTTGCCGATGCGCACGCGCTCACCAACCACGTCTCCAATGAAGTCGCCCCAATTGTCGGGCCCGAGCTGGTCGAAGGCGATTGAAATCGTCATGTTCAAGCTGCGCGCGGTATGCCACCAGCCACAAGGCAGGAACAAGGTTTCTCCGGCGCTGACAACGACCTTTTCGCCAACCGCCTCGCGAAACAGCGGATAGCGATCGTAGTCCGGATTGTGGTGATTGATAATGCTCGATTGCCACGGAATTTCCGGATTCACATACAACAGGTGCTCTTGATCCGGAGCGTACAGAGTAAATTCCTTGTCGCCGTGGAGTTGCGTGATCCACGCATGCAAGCGCAGCACATCGTAGTGGAGATAGGGAAACTCGCCGCCCGGCCCGCCGAAGAAAATCTCGAGGTTGTTGACGCCCCCCAACAATCGCGATGGCAAGAGTGCATTGGCCTGACGATCTGGCAGACTTTGCTCGAAACGTGGAGTGAGGTCGGCGATGAGATCCGGAAAATCCTTGGCGATCTCGTACTTGCACGGGTAAGGACCGGGATTGTCGGAAGACGATGACTCGAGCTTCAGGATCAGCTCGTCGAGCCGCATCGGGGTGCCTGCACACGACACCATGCGGGCGCCGTGATGCTGGCGGAAGTAGTCCGGGGTCGCGCGTCCGTACAACGGCCATTGCTCGGCGGCGCGACCCAGGATCAAGGGTCGCCGCTTGTTGCGAAACTCCCGCTCGAATTCTCGCTGAGCAATGCGCTCGCGTCGCGCCACGGAGGACACCGATACGGATTTCGAATCAGCGACTGGCGGCGTGCGGGATTGCGCTACTGGCTCGCTGAAGTTCATTCGGTCCTCCAATGTCCCTGTCGGAAACAAACTGCTTCGGCGCTTGACCCGCGCCGGAGTGATCGAGCGCGCTTCCGCCTTCAGCAATCCTGAGTCGTATCTTCGCGACCGACATCAGGTGGTCTTGAAGAACCGCATCCACGGCGTACTCGCAGCCCAGGCAATGCCGTGACGGAGAAACCCGGTTCGGGAATCAGCGAGCGCCGCGCCGGAACAGCACCACTTCGACGGTCTGGATGAGAATCATCAGGTCGAGCATGAAGTTGTGGTTCTTCACGTAAAACAGATCGTACTTCAGTTTCTCGGCGGCGTCCTCTTCGGTGGCGCCATACGGATAGTTGAGCTGCGCCCAGCCGGCAAGCCCGGGCTTGACGCAATGCCGTAGCTGGTAGTAGCAGATCTTCTGCGCGAGTTCGGCGACAAATTGCGGTCGCTCCGGTCGCGGACCGATCAGGCTCATGTCACCGCGAAGGACGTTCCACAGCTGCGGAAGTTCGTCGATACGCACCTTGCGGATGAAGCGGCCAACGCGCGTGACGCGGTCATCGTGCTTGCTTGCCCAGCGCGCCACACCGTCCTTTTCGGCATCGGTGCGCATGCTGCGGAACTTGATCAGTGGAAACGCCTTGCCGCGCTCACCGACGCGGTCCTGGCGGTAGAGGATCGGCGCACCGCGCCCTGATTCGAGGCGGATCGCGATCACCGCGCCGACCATCAACGGCCAGGTCATGGCGAGCACGAGCAGCGCACCGACGATATCAAACATGCGCTTGCTCAAACGACGCAGTGGCGTCGCGTCGAAACCATCCGAAAACACCAGCCATGAGGGATCGATCAGGCTCAACTTGATCTTGCCGAGTTCACGCTCGAAAAAACTGATCAGGTTGGTGACAACGACACCGGCCTGCTTGCATTCCAGCAGTTCTTCCATTGGCAGCAGGCCGCGACGGTTGTCGGGTCCGACCACGATCTCATTGATCTGCATGCGCGCCACGTACGCCGACAACGACTCGTCGAGCTGCAGCCGACGCGATTCCGGAATGCTCGGCGTTTCGCCTTCGAGCGGCACGAAACCGACCAGATTGAAGCCGCGTCGATCGACGCGTCGGCGCATGCGCTCATCGACCATGGCCGCACGCCGGCCCGAACCGAGCACCAGCACGCGCCGCTTCAGTGCTTCGACATCGACAAGACGCATGAACACCATGCGGAACACCGCCACCAGCGGAAACGCGATCAGCAAGGCGAGACCGAGCACGCCGCGGCCGACATACACCTGCGGGATGACATAGAACACGATGACTGCGCCGAGACCTCCGACGATGAAACCGAGAAACTGCCTCGCAAGCAAGCCGAAACCGCTCTCGCGCAGGCGCGGCTGGTACATGCCGAGCGCGGCCATGGCAGCGGTGATGATCGTCGCGAACAGGAGCGCGCGGACGATCAGGAAGTTGGAATGGAAGGCAAAGCCTTCGGCGTCGGACCAGTAGCGCACGTGCATGGCGAGCACCAGCGAGAGCGCAACCAGCACGAACTCAAGCGCTGCCAGCAGCAGCAGCCAGCGCGCGCCCTGCTCACGGATGAAGCGAAGCATCAATACCTCCAGCTGTCGCGCAAAACCGTTTTGCGCAGACAGGACATCACCCGTGAAGGGCGTCGAAGAACTCATTTCAGGGGCTCCGGTCCGGCGAATCGGCCGGGAATACTGTGATGCGATTCTCATGCCAGCACGTCGATCGGTGCTGAAGCACGCCATCTCATCCGCCACGGGACTGGAGCAAAAGCCGAGTGCCCATAGTAACTTGCCAGAGCGGATTTGCGACCCCGCCGGTGATCTGAGCGAAAGCCTGCCGGTTCCGACGGCGCAATCATCGCAGCGAATGATGTCAATCAATGACGTCGGAGGTCATCTGTCCGCCGCCCTTCGCATGCCGGTTGGCGAGCTGACCGTTTATCATGTGCAGTCGACTGCGCCTGCGTGACGCGCGTCATCATCAACTGCCTTGGAGTACCGAATGTGCGGGATTGTTGCTGCAGCTGCCGAGCGTGATGTCGTTCCGATCCTGATTGCGGGGCTCCGGGCGCTCGAATACCGTGGCTATGATTCCGCCGGCTTGTCGGTACTCGCCAACGACGACATCGAACGCGCCCGCGCGCTTGGAAAAGTCCGCGAACTCGAGGCTCGTCTGCTCGAGAAGCCGTTGTCCGGCACTACCGGCATCGCACACACGCGCTGGGCCACGCACGGCGCGCCGAGCGAACGCAACGCACACCCGCACGTATCGAGTGGTGCCGTGAGTGTCGTGCACAACGGCATCATCGAGAACCATGTCGTACTGCGCGACGAGCTCAAGTCACTCGGCTATCGGTTCGAGTCGGACACCGACACCGAGGTGATCGCACACCTGATCCACCACATCATGCAGGAAGGCCACACGCTGCGTGAGGCCGGACTCGCGGCCATCAAGCGTTTGCACGGCGCCTACGCGATCGCCGTGATCAGCCGCGATGCGCCCGGCCATGTTATCGGCGCGCGTCGCGGCGCGCCGCTGTGCGTCGGTATCGGCATCGGCGAGCACTTCCTCGGCTCCGACGTGCAGGCACTGATCAAGGTCACCAACCAGTTCGTCTATCTCGAGGAAGGCGACCTCGTCGAGATCACGCGCAATTCGATGCAGATCTACGACGAAGCCGACGCCAGGGTCGAACGGCGCGTGCACCAGAGCGAACTGTCCGCCGATTCGGTCGAACGCGGTGAGTACCGGCACTACATGCTCAAGGAGATCTTCGAGCAGCCGCGTGCAGTCGCGGAAACGCTTGAAGGCCGCATTGCCGACGGCCGCATCCTGCCGAATATCTTCGGCGTCGATGCCGATGCGCTGATCAAGCGCGTCAAGCACGTGCAGATCGTTGCCTGCGGCACCAGCTATCACGCCGGACTCGTCGCCCGTTACTGGCTCGAGGCGCTGGCGCGGTTGCCGTGCAGCATCGAAGTTGCGAGCGAATATCGCTACCGTCACGCGGTCGTGCCAACCGACAGCCTGTTCGTCGCCATTTCGCAGTCTGGCGAAACCGCCGACACGCTGGCGGCGTTGCGCGAAGGCAAGCAGCGTGGCTATCTCGGTTCGTTCGCAATCTGCAACGTGCCCGAGTCGAGCCTCGTGCGCGAGTCCGACCTGGTGCTGATGACGCGCGCCGGGCCGGAGATCGGCGTCGCCTCGACCAAGGCGTTCACCACCCAGTTGACCGCATTGGCACTGCTTGTGCTCGAACTGGCGCGCGTCAACGGACTCGATGATGATCGCTACATGCGCCTCGTCGCCGAACTCTCGAACCTGCCGCGACGCATCGCCGATGCGCTCGAACTCGCGCCGCAGATCGCCGAACTGGCCGAGCGCTTCGTCAGCAAGCACCATGCGCTGTTCCTCGGTCGCGGCGTCAACTATCCGGTCGCGCTCGAAGGCGCGCTCAAGCTCAAGGAAATCTCCTACATCCATGCCGAGGGTTACCCCGCCGGTGAGCTCAAGCACGGTCCACTCGCGCTGGTCGACGAGGACATGCCTGTGATCGCGGTCGCGCCGAACAACCAGTTGCTCGAAAAGCTCAAGTCGAACCTCGAGGAAGTACGCGCACGCGGCGGCGAACTGTTCGTATTCGCCGACATCAACGCCGAAATCGCCGATGACGGCCTTCGCGGCGCGGTCATCAAGGTCGCCTCGGGCGGTAACCTGATCGCACCCGCGGTGTTCACGGTGCCGCTGCAACTGCTCGCCTACCACGTCGCCGTGCTGCGCGGCACCGACGTCGACCAGCCGCGCAACCTGGCCAAGTCGGTGACCGTGGAGTAAGCGCCAAGAGCATCTCGGCGGGGTGGCAGCAACGAATAGAGTCGGTCGGAACCAAGTGGGGCCTGGATGCGAACGTCAGGTCAACCCTGCTCGCCGACGGCGAACCGCGGGTGATTCAAGGTCTGGCGCACGATTGACGGCGTGGGCGTTACGCCCAAAACTGCGCTGGAGTTGGAGACGCTCATTCGCGGCGTGTTCGAGCGCCAGCGCTTCCTCGATCTGCTGCAGCGTTTCATCGTCTTCGAGGAAGACGCCGACACCGGCGCGCTGCACAAGATCATCGCCGGCTATCACCAGTTCCACGCAGTGAATGCGGCGGTGGAGGGAACCGTGCGCGCCAGCGGCATGAACGTCACGGACGCCGTTGCCGACGAGCAAGGACGTTACTGGGTGGGCCGCATGCACGGGGGCAGACCGTGCGACCGACGCGCTGGCGTGGTCTGGCACGCACACGGCAGCGGCAAGAGTTTCACCATGTTGTTGTTCGCCGCGCGGACTATCCATGAGCGCGCGATGCAGAACTCGACCCTGGTGGTGCTGACCGACCGCAACGATCTCGACGACCAGCTGTTCGGCCAGTCGCAGCGCTGCCACGACATCCTCGGCCATCGCGACGACGTTTCGTTTTTTCAGGCGCTGCAAGCTGCGCTCAACAAGAAGTCCGGCGAAAATCGATAATCGCCCGCGCAGATCGACGCCGCGATTCGGCAACTGGTTTCCAGAGCCCTCACGACCCAAGGCGAGATCATCGACGTGTTCACGGCGGCAGGATTGAAAAAGCCGGATATCGGAATCCCGAGCCCGCAATTTCTCTCCGAAGTGCGCGGCTTGAAGCACAAGAACGTGGCCACCGGGCTGCTGGAAAAACTGCTCAAGGATGATCTCGGACTGCGCGCGAAGAAGTACCTCGTGCAGAACCGGTCGTTCGCCGGGAAGCTCAGCAAGACGCTCGACACTTAGCACAACCGCGCCATCTCGACGATGCAGGTGCTGGACGAGTTGATCGAACTGGCCAAAGAGATGAGCGCCGCGAAACAGCGCGGCGAAGACCTCGGCCTGACCGAGGATGTGGTCGCTTTTCATGACGCACTCGCTGCGAACGAGAGCGCGGTGAAAGCGATCGGCGACGACAAACTCAAACTAATCGCCGCCGAACTGAACTCCCAAGTCCGCAAGAGCGTGACGATCGACTGGACCCTGCGCAAAAGTGCCCGCGCAAAAATCCGCGTGACGGTCAAGCGCATCCTCAACAATTACGGCTATCCGCCCGACCTGCAGGACGAAGCCGGGCTCTGTCTCGATTCGTGTGGAAATATATCATATAGCCGTATAGACGGCTGAATTCGAAAGAGGGTTCTTCGGCAGGTGCTTGAGCTTGCCGCAGATCAGGTAGCACATCGTGATCAGGCGCTTGTCGGTGGCGTAGCCACGCGCTCGTGCCTTTGCGGCCTGGATGAGGCCGTTCATGGCTTCGACGAAGCCGTTCGACAGGCCTGAGCGGAAGTGTTCGAGGATGCCGGCGAATTGGGCGCGCAAGGTTGCGCCGAGGCGCTTGAACAGGGGCAGACGCGAACGGCGTGCCCAAGAGATCCAGCGATTCAACTCAATCTCGGCCGTGGCTGCGTCATTGACTTGGCTGAACAGGCTGCGCAGCGCCTCCTTCATCCGCCAGGCGCGCGCGGTCTTGAGCGTGGAACACTGCTGGTGGTGCATCAGCGTGGTCTGCGCCTCGGTCCAGTTTTCAGCGTCCTTGAGCGTGGCCCAGCGGATGCCCTTCAGATCGCCATGCTGCTTGACCTCGGCACGGCGTACCTCATCAAGCGCCGTGTTGGCCAACGCCACAATATGAAACGGATCAAAGCACAGCGTGGCATTCAGGCAAAGCGCACGGGCACCGGCCTGATACGCCTTGGACATGTCCATGCTGACCGTCTCGATCGCCTGCGCGTCGCCGCCATGAGCGGCCAGGTCGTCGACGAACGCCTCAAACGTCGCCGCCTTGCGTCCCGGCGTGGCGAACAGCAGGCGTCGCGCGTCAGCGTCGTGAAACAGGCTCAGAAAGCGCTGCCCGCGTCGCGCGCTGCGTTCGTCCACCGCCACGCGCGTAACCTCGGAATGATCCTGACGCGCCCGCGCCTGCTCGACGTGATAGTCCAGCACCCGCTCGATACGATCGTCCGACACCCCCACCATGCGCGCCACCACCGCCACCGGCATCTCCCGGCACAGCGCCACGATAAATACTTCCATCACCAGCGAGAATCCGGAGCCCGCACGACTCCACGGCGCTTCCACCTGACTCGTCTTACCGCACTGCGAACAAGCGACGCGCGGCAACCCTGCGCGAATGAACGCCTTGTACTGGAAGAAGTGCAGATGCTGCCAGGTCTGCTCCAGTCGGTCATGGATCGACTGATCCAGCACACCGCACGCAGGAAATGCCAAGCGCTTCGCCGGGCACGTCACCTGAAAGTCGATGCGACCTTCTTCCAGTGAGAAGTTGAACGATTCCACCCGCCATGGTGGCGCCAGGCCCAGCGCTTGCGTAAAGAGAGTTTCCATCAGCCAAGCTTGCCGTTCCCGTCACGCTACAGCAAGATCGGGACCCACGGGAAACGCGACAGAGCCCGAAGCCGTGAAGCCCGTACTCAAGCAGGCAGAAATGTTGTGTGCGGAGTGGTTTCCGGCGTGAACGCCTGGCGCATTGTCCTAAGCGTCGCCCAATCGCCAGGCAATCGATTGGCCGGCACGGAATGGCACGAGGGCGCCATCGCCGACGTCGATCTGCTTCGGCACAGTCCACGCGCGACGCTCGAGGGTGAGCGTGTCGGTGTTGCGCGCGAGGCGGTAGAAATCGGCACCGTGGAAACTCGCGAAGGCTTCGAGTTTTTCGAGCGCGTCGACCTGCTCGAACACTTCCGCGTACAACTCGATTGCGGCATGTTCGGTGTAGATGCCGGCGCAGCCGCAGTCGGACTCTTTCGCCTGGCGCAGATGCGGTGCACTGTCGGTGCCGAGGAAGAATTTCGGGCTACCGCTGGTAGCCGCCGCCACCAGCGCCTGACGGTGCCGCTCGCGCTTGAGTAGCGGCAGGCAGTAGTGGTGCGGGCGCAGGCCGCCGGCGAACAGGGCATTGCGATTGATCAGCAGATGGTGAGCGGTGATGGTGGCGGCAATATTCTCTGACGCATCAGCGACGAACTGCGCGGCTTCGCAGGTGGTGATGTGTTCAAGCACCATATGCAGACCCGGATACGACTGGCTGAGCGGCCCCAGATGGCGCTCGATGAACACGGCCTCGCGATCGAAGATGTCGACGTCGGGATCGGTGACTTCGCCGTGCAAGAGCAACGGCAAACCGTGTTTCTCCATCGCTGCGAGGACTGCTGAAACGTTCTTCAGGGAAGTCACACCGCGTTCGGCGTTGGTGGTCGCACCGGCTGGATAATATTTCAGTGCGTGCACGAAGCCGCTGGCTTTGGCCCGTTCGATCTCCGCGGGAGAGGTGCGATCGGTGAGATACAGCGTCATCAGCGGCTCGAAACGCATGCCGCTCGGCACGGCGCCGAGAATCCGTTGGCGATAGGCGCGCGCATGTTCGACCGTGGTCACCGGCGTGGCCAGATTGGGCATGACGATTGCGCGCGCGAATCGCCGCGCGGTATCCGGCAGCACCGCGGCCAGCGTGGTGCCGTCGCGCAGGTGCAGATGCCAGTCGTCGGGGCGCGTGAGAACCAATTGTCCGCGGGCAGTTGCCGATTCGGGAGTGTGGATCATGAGTCGCTTACAGCGGTTGATGGCAATGCACGCACAACGCCCGCGTGCACGATTGGCGCGAAGTGACCGACAGGTCGGGCGGCGTTCGCCGATTCCCGTCGATTGTTCGCAGCTGGCTGGCCCCGGTTCCGCGCGGGACGAAACATCACGTTCTCCTTGATCGGGCTCATGGGTTGCAATGGTCGCATAGCGATGGATCGGCAGAGTACCTTCCCACGCGCTCGCGCGTCTCGCGATGAGGGCACTTCAGGCAGCCGAGCACGTCGGCCCGCGCTTCCTGCGTCGGTGCACCGCAGGCCTCGCAAGGCAGCCCGGCGACACGTTCGACGATCCAGAATCCGGGTGCTCGACACGCCGGACAGAGACTGCACAGTCTGGCGAGAAGATCCTCGGCGGCAAGGCGAATGATCGCCTGCCGGGTCGGATTGGTGTGCGCGCGCACGTCGATCTCGAGAAAAACCTGGCCATTCGACGCGTGCTCCAAGGCCCAGGCGAAGTCGGCCTCGAATTGCGCCCAGTCGGAAATACCTTTGCGCACACGTGGATCGTCCTGACCCTGTGGGCGCAACACGAGATGATGCTCGGGGAAATTCCACTGACGCGCGAATGTTTCGGCGGCGCTGAACTCCGATGCATGCGTGTGCGCGGAGTTGGCCGCGCCCTGCGCGCGACCGACAACCTCCAGTTGCAAGTCGTCGTCGATCCACAGCAACAACTCCACGTTCCACGAAAACATGCCGGACATCGGATCCGATCCGAAAGCGCCTTCGCTCGCCAGCCCGAGGCCGAGACCGGCAAGCTGCATACCGAGACGCGCCTTGGTTCTTGCCGCTTCGATCTGAGAGCCTGCGCGCGGGATATCGCGGGTAAAGGTTCCCAGCTGATCCGTGTCGTAGCTGTCGACGCGTTCGATGCGGCAGCCGAGTGCGGTGGCGAACAACGGTGCGATGATTTGCTCTTTGCCGTGCTGGGTCAGCAGCGCCGCCGTCTGTCCGCGATAGCGATCGCCAGAATGTGAGTTCAATGGGCTTTCCATCATGAACGTTGCAGGGTGGCTGATGCGTGACGGTTCCGCTCATTGTCACGCGCCAGCCGCTCTAGCCGACGGCAAAAGCTGTTTCGTGCGACTGATCGCGAGCGCCGTCGACGTTGGCTCCGGGCGCGTGGGCTTGGCGCGACAACCACGGCGATTGTGAGGTCGAGGCACTGATCGATCCAGTTACGTGGTCACGATTCAGCGCGAGCGGCATCGTTGGCGACCATTCGCGCATCTCCGAGCCCGGCCGCGCGATACAGGCGATCGCGCAACGCGCGACCGAGTCCAGCATCTTCCGGCGCGACCGCCACCACCACATCAAGCCCCCGACAATCGGCTTCACGTAAGCGCGCGTACAGTTCTCGCGCCTGCTCCGGCGCGTACACACCGAGTCGCAGCCATACGACCGCATCGTCGATCATGGACGGGCGCTCGGCGCCGAGCAGGCCGACTGCGCAGCCGCGTGCACACCATCGGCGCACTTCGTGCGCCGCCTGTTCGGCAGTCACCACCACCACCGTGGCCTTCGGTGCGTAGTGCGAGTCTTTCGCACCGGGGCAGCGGACGCCGGCAACAGTTGGGCTATCGATGGGCATGCCGGTGACGCGATGGAGATCCTGCTCGGTGATGGCGCCAGGGCGCAGCAGGCGAACGTCACCGGCCGACAGATCGACGATGGTCGACTCGATGCCGATCGCGCACGGTCCGCCATCGAGCAGCAGATCGATGGCGTCGCCGAATTCCTCGCGCACGTGCGCGGCCGTGGTCGGGCTGACGCGGCCGTAGCGGTTGGCCGAGGGCGCCGCTATGCCACGTCCGAACTGTTCCAGCACGCTCAACGCCAGCGCGTGATCGGGAATGCGCAGCGCAACCGTATCGAGCCCGCCGGTCACACCATCGAGCACGCTGTCTGCACGTTTGAAGATCATCGTCAGCGGTCCCGGCCAGAACACGTCCGCGAGTAACCAAGCCAGTGGCGGAATTTCGCGCGCCCAATCGGTGATCTGCTCGGCAAGCCGGAGATGCACGATGAGCGGGTGGTCCGCCGGGCGTTGCTTGGTCGAGAAGATGCGCGCCACCGCCTGCGGATTGCCGGCGTCGGCGCCGAGGCCGTAGACGGTCTCGGTCGGCAGCGCTATCAATCCGCCCCGATTCAACACCTCTGCCGCGAGGCGCACATCCGCCAGCGCGCGCGTGGCACGATTATCCGGTGGCGAAACGTAGCGGTGCCGATTCGACGTCATGTGGCGGGTTCCCATTGCTTTGGGCCGACGCAGCGCAAGAGGGATGGGTCGGTGTCAGCCATCGCGGACAGATTTCGCGCCCCATTATCGACCAACTCGCGCACCGACGCATGTTTGGCTCGATTGAGCCGCGGTACCCGTTTCGCGCGCGCTGCGACCCGCCGCCAGCAATCATCACTCGCGTCCGGCCGGCTCGCCATGCTGGCTCGCCGGCAGTTCCCCCACGGTTGCGAATCGTCACGTTGTCGCTGGTGGTGTGTCGTGCAGGCAACCGGGCAAGACGGTATCGTCGGGAATCGGGAAACGGCGATTGACGAGCTCGGCGCGTAACTGCGGATCATTGAGAATGGCGGCGGCGCCGCGCGCGTTGGCTGTGCCGAATGGACGGCCACAGACACCGCAATCGAGTGCGCTGGCATGCCGCGCGACGGTGAGCTCAGCTACCTCGCAGCGAAGCCCGCAACGCGATTTGCGCCCGACAGTCACGAAGACGCGCTGGCGCCGACGCCAACATGGTTGGAGGCCCTTGGCACGACGCCAGTCAGTGCGGATGTGCACCTTCCGGCGAAAACGCGCGAGCCGCATGCGCGGACCGCCGTGGTTGAACTCGGCAGCGTGCGACAGCTGCAAACGCACCAGTTCAAGTTCGCGCTTCGGCTGCGCATTGAAGACAAATTGCCCTAAGCTTCAACCATGCCAGCAATCGGTGACCCACAACTCGCACAGCCGGAATCGTCGCGTTGCTCCGCTCTCGTGACGATCGCCACGGTTCGGCTGCAGCACGCTTGATCAGAGAATCCAGACGTTGACCCCGATCACACCACATCGCTGCATCTCGATTCACTGCGGCGCAGGAATTCGATGACTTCGGCTCAAATCACGCTGCTGCTGATCGTCGCCGCGACGGTCGGCATGTTCCTGTGGGGCCGCTGGCGCCACGACATGGTCGCGCTCGGTGCCCTGCTCGCCAGCGTGATGCTCGGGATCGTTCCTGGCGCCGGCGCGTTCGCCGGCTTCGGCCATCCTGCGGTGATCACGGTCGCCGCCGTGCTCGTGCTCGGCTACGGCCTGCAGATCACCGGCGCGGTCGATGCGCTGACGCAGAAACTGATCCCGGCGAACGCCGGCACGATCCCGAGCCTGCTTGCGCTCACCGGACTGGCCGCGCTGCTTTCGGGTTTCATGAACAACGTCGGTGCGCTTGCGCTGCTGATGCCGATCGCGATCCAGATCGCCGGCAAGCAGGGCTTGCCGCCGGGCAGGATCCTCATGCCACTCGCATTCGCCTCGATCCTCGGCGGCATGACGACGCTGATCGGCACGCCGCCGAACCTGATCGTTTCGGGTTTCCGCGAGAGCGCCGGCGACGGTCCGTTCAACATGTTCGATTTCGCACCGGTCGGCGTTGCCGTGGCCGTGGTCGGCGTGCTTTTCATTGCCGTCATCGGCTGGCGACTCGTGCCATCGCGCAAGCGCAGCGATTCGAGCAGTTTCGAGTCAGGAAGCTATCTCAGCGAGATCCGCATCACCGCAGACAGCAAAGCAATCGACAAGCAGATTCGCGAGGTCGAGGAAATGCTTGTCGAGGCCGATGCACAGATCATCGCGATGGTGCGCCGTGACGTGCATCTGTCGGCACCGAATCCGCGGCGCTATCTGCGCGAAGGCGACATTCTGGTCATCGAGGTCGAGCCCGAATCGTTGTCCAAGGCGCTCTCCGTGCTCGGCGCCAAGCTCGCCGACGATGTTCCTGCGGCGACCATTCAGTCCGACACGCCGATCCCGGCCGATACGCCAGCCGAGCGCAGCGGGGACGCAGGGGAGGAAGGCGATGCGCGCAGCAAGAGCACCATGGCCGACGTGGTCATCCAGGAATGGGTGGTATCGGCGAACTCCTCTCTGATCGACCGCTCATCGAGCGATATCGAACTGCGCACGCGCTACGGCATCAACCTGCTCGCGCTGTCGCGCCAGGGCGAGCGCACGATCAAGCGCTTGCGCTCGATCGAGATCGCTGCCGGTGACGTGCTGCTCGTGCAGGGCCCGGTCGAGGTGCTGGCGACGCTGGCGGTCGATTTCGGCTGCCTGCCGCTGGCGAAACGCGACGTGCGCGTGCCACGCAAGGGACAGGCACTGACCGCCACGCTGCTGATGCTGGCGGCAGTGGCGGCGACCGCCAGTGGATTGCTGCCAGCCTCCGTCGCATTCTCGGCTGGCGCATTGGCGTTCGTCGCCTTTGGCGTAGTGCCGATCCGATCGGTCTATGACGCCGTGGACTGGCCAGTCATCGTGCTGCTCGCCGCGATGCTGCCGGTCGCCGACGCCATCGGCAGTACCGGTTCGGCCGACCTGCTCGCGCGGGTACTGCTCGACAACCTTGCACAGGGCAATGCGGTGATCGCCCTCGTGATCGTCCTGGTAGTCACCATGTTCCTTTCCGACGTCATGAACAATGCGGCCACTGCAGCGGTCATGTGCCCGATCGGCATCAGCACGGCGACCCAGCTCGGCGTCGGCAGCGACGCGTTCCTGATGGCCATCGCCGTAGGTGCATCGTGCGCGTTCCTGACACCGATCGGCCACCAGAACAACACGCTGATCCTCGGGCCGAGCGGCTTCCGCTTTGGTGACTACTGGCGTCTCGGCATCGTCGTCGAAGTGATTGTGCTGGCGATCGCGGTGCCGATGATCCTGTGGATCTGGCCGTTCTGATCGATCCGCGTACGCGGCGAAAAGCGCGGCCTGCACGCGCAGGCCGCGCCCGGATTTACATTTCGGCCGGCAGCTCGAGTTCTGCTGGAGAAAACCCGCCTCCCATGAACAACAGCACGGTGCCGACGACGTACAGCAGCAGCGGCAACTTGTTCTCGGCGAAATTGAGCAACGCGAAAATCAGCGCGACAAAAGGCACCAGCAGGCTCCCAAGTCCCCACCAAACGCTCTGGCCGAAAGCGTTGACAACGATCCAGATGGCGCCCACGACAAACAACAGCAGTCCCAACGTGTGCACGACGTTCACTCCCTTGATCCTTCCGATGGATTGCGATTCCTGCCGGATCGTGAAGGCAGGTCGCGGCGTGAACTGTAGCCCGCAAGCCAGCCGATCTCAACAACATGTACAACGCTGCATTGCCGGCTGAATGAACAAGTGCCCGCGACGTACTTCGAACAAGGGTACAGGGTCGCGCCAAACCTTGGTGCCTACCGGCGTGCTCGATCCGCGTTGGCGGCGTCTCTGTCGCGCTCCGCGATCGATGCCGGCCTGGTCTCGCAGAACGTCGAACTGATGTCCCGATTCGGCCTCTCTGAGCGCCGCTTGGCGCGCTCGCAGAGCTGGAACGCGCGCTTCGCCGCTGCGACGCTGGCCGGCTTGCCGAGCCGGTAACCGGTAGGGCGAAACGCAGCCAGCCCAGGCGACCCGCAGAAATCATGTGGCGAATCACGCTGTGCCAGTTCAAGCGGTTGCCAAAGCTGATGACGGTGGCGATCGACGTATCCTGCGTTTTCGTGGTGTGCCACCAGCCGGTCGGATCGAACAGCGCCTCGCCGGGATCGAGCGTGAAACGCTGCATCTTTTCCTTCGCCAACAGTGGGAATGTGTCGAGATCGGGTTCTCGACATCGTTGATCGCGGACAGGTCGACGTTTGCTTGCGCGTACGGATACTTCGTCTGCTCGGGCGAGAACACGAACAATTCCTTCTTGCCGTACCACGGCATGATCAGGGCGTGGCAAAGGAAGTGGTCCAGTCGCATGAACGGAAACGACACGCCCGGACCGGTGATGTTGAGATCCATCTGGCTGAGGTGCGTCAGCATCGAGCCGAAGCCAACGTTGAATGGATCGGCCCAGCGAGCAAACGGATACTCGAACCGGTTCGACCGCGCGTATTCGGGCAATTGAGCGAGTTCGGGCAACAAAATCGGGCAATGCCCACGGCAACGGCCGATCGCTCAGGAAAGGCACGCGCCCCTGACCAGGCGGGTTGACGATGCCATCACTCAATTCCTTCGCGCGCATCGGGCCGCGGTCGGTCGGCGGCCATTGGTCGCCGAACAACGTGCGCAGCACCTGTGGTGTCCATTTCGCATGTGCTGGACACTTCTCGAGCACATCAACGATCACGAGCGGACGACGCGGCCTCAGGTAATCGCTTTCGAACTCTGCGTACGAAAGCCCCGATCCGCGGTCGATGTCCACGGGCATCTCCCAGACCCAGCCCTGCCACGTCGACGCGATCAGCGCGTTTGGGAATACCCGGACTCTCGCACCACGCCAAGACCGATGCGTGCAGTCTGAGAAAGCGATACTGCGCGGATTGGCGCGCCCCACGATCGCCGCGTCAGCGAGCGCGAGCGCTTCATCCGAATCGAGAATCTCGTGCTCACTGCACCGGCGCGACGCCGGTAATCGTTTCGCTCAGAGCGACAAGTCGCGCGCGCGCGCCCATGTCGGCGGCCTGTGCATGCGGCGTCACCGGCTTGCCGTCGCGGTAGAAAGCGCCGGCCTGAAGTGACGATGCCGTGATCAGGCCCATCACGTGATCGCGACCTTCGGCAACGGTGCTCGTTGCGCTGACGCCGAGGTCGCGCACCATCGTTGTGTCCATGCGCGTGGCCGGATGCAGCGCGATCATCGTGATGCCGCTCTTCTCGAAGGACGGCGCGAGCGCGGCGGTCATCGTCACCTGCGCGAGCTTGCTCTGGCCGTAGCCGCGTGCATGCGCACCGAGTTTTTCGAGCATGACATCGTCGAAATCGATCGGATACGCACTGATCGACGCAACGTTGACGATGCGCGATGGCGCCGCCGCCTGCAGTGATGGTCGCAACGTATTGACCAGAACCCAGCCAGCCAGATAATTCACCGCGAACTGCAGTTCGTGGCCATCGGCACTCGTGCGTCGCGGTTGATTACCGGTACTTGCAATACCGGCATTGTTGACCAGCAGGTCGAGCCTCGGATACTCGCGCGCAATCGTTGCGGCGAACGCCTTGACCTCGTCCAGCGAACCGAAATCGGCGGCAATGAACCGTGCCGAGCCTTTGCCCTTCGCGTTGATTTCGTCGACCAGCGCCTTGCCACGCTCGGCGTTGCGCCCGTGCACGATCACGCGCGCGCCA
>JBBSOU010000072.1:0-18861 GCA_038259445.1 Lysobacterales bacterium
AATCGATGTACTCGAACACCTTGACCACGCGCTCGACTCCCGTCACGTTGCGCGCGATGTCGACCACCGCGGTTTCTTCCTCGGGGGTGACGACGCCCTGCAGATAGACCACGCGATGCGCGGTGCTGACCTTGATCCGGGTTGGATCGAAGCCGGGCATGCTGACGATGTCGAGCAACGCGAACTTGACCCGGCCGGTGATCGTGTTGTCGGCACGCCGGGTCCAGAAACCTTCCGGCTCCATCACGTCGATCTCGTTGACGATGCGGCGCACGCCCGCGAAGCCGGTGACGGTCTGTTCGGCGCGCTGCTTGAGTTCGGGAGTGCGCACTTCGCCCATCAACAGCATGACGCCGTTGTAGACCGCGATCATCACGCGATTCTTGAGCACCAGTTCCTTGTCGCGGTTGATGGTGTCGTAGGCGCCGAGCTGGATGCGCTTGTCATCGACCACGGTGCCGAAGCCGCGCCGGTCGTTGACGCTCGAACCGGTGGCAACGGCGCCGCCGGCGACGGCTGCGATACAGCCGGCCAGCAGCGGCCCGAGCACGAGCGGCAGGCAGACGATTCGGATCGTGGAGATTCGGTTCATGCGGTTTCCTTATGTGGTTTCAAATGCGTTGCGCAACCACTCGATCCGCGCAGCTTCGGCGGTGCCTTCAAGTGCGATCACGTCGAATCGGCAGGGCTGCCGGGAAAGGTCGGGATGCTGTTGAAGAAACAGGCTGGCCGCCTTGATCAGACGCCGCTGCTTGGACGGTCCGACCGAGTCGATGGCGCCGCCGAACGCGCCGCTGCGCCGATAGCGCACCTCGACGAAAACGACCACCTCCCGGTCGCGCATGATCAGGTCCAGCTCGCCATGCCGACAGGTGAAGTTCCGCTCGATCAGGCGAAGCCCGTTTTTCTGCGCGTGGGCCAGCGCGAGATCCTCGAACTGCGTGCCGACGTCGCGCATGCCGCGGCCCGGCTAGGGCGAGTACGTCGGCATCAAGCCGCCCTGGACGGTTCGCGCGACGCCGTCGGAGTAACGTGCCCAGGTCAGCACGCGATGGATGCGCCCGAAACTGTCGGCCGCGAGCTGTCCGGTCGCGCCATCGAGATAGGTGTCGGGATTGGCCAGCAGCCAGTCCATGTAAGGCAGCAGTGCATAGGCATCCATGCCAAAGGCGAACAGGCGTGCGCCGAGCCCGCTCGCGCTCGAAAGATAGTGGCCGATCTCATTGCGGTCCGGGCGCCCTGCAACCGGCACGAACAGCCAAGAGGCATCGCAGAACTCGAGTCCGTCGAGGTCGCGGTCGAGCCCCGGGCTGACCTCGCCGGAATTCACATGCGACGTGCCGAACACACGCACGTTGACGCCGGCCAGTTTCAACTGTGGCATCAACAGGCGCGCCTGCTGCGGACGCATGCTGATGAAGACGCCACCATCGGACGGCGTCTGCGCGCCGATTGCACCGTCATCGATGCCGGTTTGCGTGTCGGTCAGCTTGCCGGCCGCGAGCAGTACCGCGGTCTTGTAGTTGAAGTCGGCTTCGCGGATGCGCGCCTCGCCGGTGATGCTGCCGCCATTGGCCTCGAACTGCGCACGGAATGCGAGTGCCGCGCGTTCCGCCCAATCGCTTTCGGCGGCAATGACGGCCGCGCGCGTGATGCCGAGCGACAACATGCGTGCGGCTGCCTGCGCGCCTTCGGCATCCGGCAACAATCCGAACTCGGCGCTGCCGGCGGGTGGCACTTCGCCGGTATCGGGGTGATTGAGCGCGAGCACGCGCACCGGCAGCTGCTGCCGGAACAACTCGCCGACCGCATCGCGTTGCAGCGGCCCGACCACGAAGCCGGCGCCTTCGTCGACCGCTTTCGCATACGCGACCAGCATGTCCGCAGGCGTGCGACCGGCGTCATAGATGCGCACCTCCGGACGGTCACCGGCATCGTCATTGAAATAGGCGGCAAGGAATCCGTCGCGGATCGATTGCGAAACGCTGGCCACCTGTCCGCTCAGCGGCAGGATCAGCGCAACCTGACGGATTGCGCTGAAGCCTTCGCGCGTCAAGCCGCGGTCAGCGCCCTGCATCAGCGTGCCAACCGGTCGCTGCAGGGTCGGCAGGTCACGCGGCATGGCCAGGCCCTTGCGACGCATGGCCTGCTCGATCCACGGCAACAGCGGATCATCGCGCTGCAATTCTCCGGCGCGCGTGCGCAGTTGGCCGTCGTCGAGGGCGGCCAGCGTGTCGACGATTTCGCCACGATTGATGTCGCGGTCCGTACCTTGCAGACGTTCGTCGAGCACGGCGCGGATGCGCGCCGACGCGAAGCGGTTGCCGCTGGCTTCCTCGGCGCGCGCGCGCAGTTCGAGCGCACGAACACGCAGGGCGTCCGGCAGGTCGCGTTCCGGCATGGCGAGAAGTGCCACGGCGCGCGCGGCATCGCCGTTGCGCAGCGAGACTTCGGCATCGAGCAGATCAAGGCGGAACGGTTCGGCGCCCTGCAGGCGGCGACGGCGAATGTCCCTGATCGTGCGCACCACGGCCTCGAAGTCGCCCGCATCGCGTTGTACTTCGGCCGCGCGCAACGCGTAATACGCCGAGCTGCTCTCGCCACTGCGGGCGGCCAGCGACAGGAACTCGGCGGCCGCCGCATCGAGGTCGCCGTCGCGCGCGAGTTGCTCGGCGCGATCGGCATCGACATTGCGCACCGCGACAGGGCTGACGGCAACCGTCGCGCACCCGGCGATCAACAGCACGAAGAAGAGAACGACGACGTGGGCAACAGGAGCGCGAACGGACAATGGCATGATTCGGCGAGAGAGCGGGGACGATGTGTGGATGATAGCCGGTAAGCCGCAGCGGGGCGGCGCGAACGGTTCCTGCGGCTGTCACGCACGTGATGCGGGCGTATGCTCGGAGCTGAACGAAGTACGGAGTACACATGCAAACGGGGCACCTGTGGGTCGTGGCGACACCGATCGGCAATCTGGACGACCTGTCGCCGCGCGCGGCCGAGATCCTGCGGACCGCTGACATCGTCGCCGCCGAGGACACGCGGCACAGTGGACCATTGCTTGCCCGCGTCGGCAGTCGTGCGCGCATGCTCGCCCTGCATGAGCACAACGAACGCGAGCAGGTAGAGCGCATGATCGACTTGCTGCGCAGCGGTTCGAACATCGCCATCATTTCAGACGCCGGCACGCCACTGGTGAGCGATCCAGGGTTCCGGCTTGTGCGTGCGGCGATCGAAGCGCGCATCACGGTGTCGCCGTTGCCCGGGCCCTGTGCCGCGATCGCCGCGCTGTCCGTGGCCGGGCTGCCGAGCGACCGCTTCATCTTCGAAGGCTTTCTGCCATCGAAGGCGTCGGCTCGCCGTGAACAGCTCGGTGCGCTGGTGGCGGAAACGCGCACGCTGATCTTCTACGAATCGAGTCACCGTATCGTCGAGTCGCTGGTTGATTTCGGCGATGTCTTCGGCTCGCAGCGGCTGGCCGTGGTCGCACGCGAGCTGACCAAGCTCTATGAGACGGTGATGTCCGGCACGGTCGGCGAGTTGCTCGAGCGCGTGCGTGCCGACCCCAACCAGCAGCGCGGCGAGTTTGTCGTGCTGGTTGCCGGCGCCAGTGGCGAACAGGCCGACGCGACCCTCGCCGAGGGTCGCCGCGTGTTCGCGTTGTTGTGCGAAGAACTGTCGCCGGCGCGTGCCGCGCGAATGGCTGCCGCCATCACCGGAGCGCCGCGCAAGGCGCTGTATGCCCCATCGGTTTCCTCGCCCGAGCCTTGAGGCTTGCCCGTCCCGATCGGAAACGGGGAAGCCTCGCGGAACTGCGGTCGTGAACCGGGACTTGTCTGAAGCCGATCACTCGCCGCCAAACGAGTCGGCGAAGAGGCGATCGGTGGCGAGGCGCACGACGAAGCCGTCATGGTCCGATACGCCGACTGCCGTGGTGCTGAGGCGTTCGGTCTGGTCGGCGGCGTCGAGGTTGGCGCGTCCGAACTCGAATCCGGCGAACCAGGACCGTGCCACCGTGTTGAGCAGGGCTTGATCGAGCGCCTGCATGATCGGCACGTCACGCGTGGTGTAGCCGAGGATCGCGCCGAACTGCTCGGTGAACAGGAAGGAATACTGCTCGTTCGCCGGCAGCGAAGTGACCGCGTTCCACAGGCGCGGAGTGACGATGTTGCCTTCGGAGAGATCGATCACGTTGGCGTCGTTGTCGTAGGTGCCTTCGATCAGGCCGGTGATGTTCACGAAGCCGTCGCTGAACTGGTAGTCATTGAAGTCGCCGATCACCAGCAACGGGCGTGACGGGTTCGCGGTCTGCTGTTCCTGCACGCGCAGCGCGATCGAGCGGGCCTGGGTAAAGCGCTTGGCGCGATTGCGATCGACCTCGGCCTGGTTGCAATCTCCACCGGTCGGACGGTCCACGCAGCTGCGCGATTTCGGATGGATAACCAGGGTCGCGAACGAGTCGCCGGCGAACGTGCCTTCCAGCAAAAGGGTCGGACGATCGTGCAGCACGCGCAGCTGGCCGTCACGCGGATCGATCCACGTTTCCTGCTTGTCGAGCTGGGTGACGACGACGCCGCTGATGCGGTCTGCACGCACGAGATAGCCGACGTCGATGCCGCCGATGTCGTTGCCTTCCTCGAGGTATGCGGTGTAGGTGATTGAGTGATCCAGTGCGATGCGGTCCGCGAGCTGCTGCAGCACGGCAAGGTTCTCGACTTCAACGACGCCGAGCACGTCGGGGATTTCGAGCACGTTGCCGACGTAGTCGGAAAGACGCGAAATCTTCAGCGCGAGGGCCGCCACATCCGGCTCGCCACCATTGCCGCAGGTAACCGTGGTGTTGTTCGCGATCGTGTCGCACAGACGCAGCATATTGAAGGCGCCGATGCGAAGTTCGGCGCCGAGCTGACCTGCGCTGACCGCGCGCGGGATCGGCGCTGCCTCGATGACCGTGAACTCGGTCGGCAGCAGGTCATAGTCGCCGAAGTTGAAAGTCATGACGCCGACCGCGCTGAAGCGCATGCCGCCGGTGATTTCGGTGTTGGCCGGCACCGCGCCGAGTGCGTCGGCATCGAGCTCGAAGATGTGCGGGTTGCCGGTGAACGTGCCGGCAGCCGGATTGCCGACTCCGGGCACGAGCGGATACAGCGTGCCGGGCGCGCGCAGCGAACGTGTCGCACTTGCCGACACGAACACCTGAGCGTAGGAATCGGTGGCGCCGAAGTACTGGTTGGCACGCGCGACGATGCCATCGGCAACGCCGACCCGCATGCCCTCGTAGCACTCGAGGTTGCTGAGCGTGCCGCAGCTGAGGTTGTCCGGATCGGGCGAGGGCCGCGACTCGTCGAACGCGATTGGCGCGGGCAGGGGATTGTTGCCGCTGTTGATGACCAGGTTGCTGATCGTGGTCAGCTCGGTGAGGCCACTGAACTCGACGACGTTGCCTGTCAGCGTCACTGAATCACCAACCGCGATCGTTGCCGGTGGGCTGCCGGTGAACACGTAGATGCCTTCGGAAGTCAGCGGATCGGCATCGATGGCTGCGTCGGGAGTCTGGATGAAGTAACCGGCAGGTCCGACCGCGGTGACGATGTTGTTCTGCGTGAGCACGCGTTGGCCGACCACTGGCGAGGCGAGCCCCGAACCCTGGATCGCATGAATCGCGAGCGTGGCGATGTCATCGTCCTCGATCGTGCCGGTGATCGAGAGCGTGGCCGGCAGCGCGCCGTTGATCGCGGTCAGGTTGAGGGTGAACGAACGGTCTGCCTGCGCAATCGTGTTGCCGACGGCATTGACCATGATCATCGCCGAGCTCGCGCCTTCGAGGATCGTGCGCGTGCCGGAGACGGACTCGTAGTCGCCCGGTGCGGCGGCGCTGCCATCGACGGTTGCGAAGTTGAAGGTGACGCCGCCCGCTCCTGCTGGCGCGCTCAGTTCGATCTCGAACAGCATCGGCGTCAGGCCGCTGTCGCCTTCCATGACGCTGACATTCGCCGACGATATCGCCGGCACGCCTGGTCCGCCGCACGCGTTCAGCGTGCTCGTGGTGTTGCGCGGTGTCGGTGCGGCGACGTCGAAGTCATTGCTGTTGTTGCCAGTGTTCGTGCAGCCGAGCGTCTTGCGGATCGCAGCGGTCGTGTTCGAAAGCGCCGCCGTGGGCGTCGGACAGTTGGCGCTGCCGAAGCCCACCTGGTCGGCGATATCCGCGCCAGTCGGGCAGGCGACCGATTGCGCAGTCAGCACGCGCGCGAGCAAGGCCTTGCCGTTCGTTCCCGACATCATCAGCGAACCGGTCGCGTCGGGCGTGGGCAAGGGCGTGGTGCCGCCAGTTCCGGCAGCCTGCTGTATCAGGTAGTACTGGCCGGGTTGCAGGGATACACCGGTGAGCGGCGTCACGCCCCAGTTCGTTCCGGCGGCGGAGGTGTACTGCACCGACCAGCCAGTCAGGTCCTGCGGTGCCGCACCTGCGTTGAAGATCTCGATGAAGTCGTTGGTATAGACCGCGCCGCTATTGCCGCCGCCGCCATACACCTGGCTGATCACGACCTGCGCCTGAACGGCGACAGGTATTGCCGCGAGCATCACGGCGAGCACGCAAGACTTGATCTTTCCAGACATGACATTCCTCGGGCAGGTGTAGCGAGCGCACCACGGTAGCCGCAAATTTTGACATGCAGAAGTCGAAGCGTTGAACCGTCAAGTGGCTTCTTTGCCACTTCACCGCAGGCGCACGAACGCCGTGATCTCTTCGCGGTCGTGATAAAGATGGCGCGCGCGCCACTCGAAACGCTTGCCGGCGGCGGCGACTGCGTCTGCGATAACGGCGTGGCACAGATTGACCTCGTCGTAGCGCTTCTTCATCGGCAACTTCACGTTGAAGATTGCGTACTGGCACCAGCCATTGGCGAGCCACTCGGCGATGCGTGCAGCGACCCGGCGTGGCTGCTCGACCATGTCGCAGACCAGCCAGTCGACCGGTTTCGCCGGACGGTACTGGAAGCCATCCGCGCGTAGATGGGTGACGATGCCGCTGTCGAGCAGGGACGCTGCCATTGGACCGTTGTCGATCGCGGTGACGTGAATCGAGCGACGGACGAGCTGGTAGGTCCAGCCACCCGGTGCGGCTCCGAGATCTACGGCCGTCATGCCGGGCTTGAGCCAGCGTTCGCGTTCACCGGCATCGAGCAGGGTCAACAAGGCCTCCTCGAGCTTGAGGGTCGAACGACTCGGCGCCGCCGACGGAAAGCGCAGGCGTGCAATGCCGCCCGGCCACGGTGAAGCCTCGGCGACGACCGTCTCGCCAATCAGCGCGGTCTGCGCATCGGTCAGGCACACGTGCAAACGCATTGGCGCGTTTGCATCGAGCAGGCGTTCGCGCTTGAGTGCCGAAACGAGCGCGTTGTTGAGCGCGCGACAAAGCGCGGCGAGCTCGCGGGCGGCATCACTGTCGGGCGATTCGATCCATGCATCGCTGAAGGCATGGCCGCGCGCGCGGATCGACGGCAGCAGTTCGGCCAGGCGGTCGCTGGTCGGCAAGCCATCGACGCGCGCGAAAACGCGCACCAGTTGGCGTGCAAAAACGATGTTCGCGGGGTCGATCGATTCGTTGAACCGACGCGCGACCGCGGCGTCGCTGAAGATGTACTCGACGAATCCGCTGTCGCGCTTGCTGCGCGCGAATCCGCCGGCATCGAGGGCGCCATCGCGGGCGCCGAGTTCCTGCGCACACTCGCCCTCGAAGCCCGGTCGACAGTAGGCGAGGATCGCGTGGATTTCGCTCGTTCGAGTGGGTGCCGACGTCGCCACCGGTCAGTACCTCGTGCCGTTGACTTCCCGGTACCGGAGGAAAACCTCGCGCGCCCTCTCGCGCAACACGTCGCGCCGCACGCGAATGCCGCGACGTTCGAGTTCGCCGATCCAGTCACTGGGCAGCGGGCCTTCGTCGAACTCGCTCAATTCGGTCACATCTTCGGCACGCGCGCCGATCAGCAGTTCGTCGATGCCCGCCCAGATGCTCGCGCCGTAGCACATCGAACACGGCTGCGCGCTCGTGGCCATGCTGTAGCGCGCGCCATCGGCATTGAGGCGGAAGCGCTGGGTGCGCGCCTGTGCGCTGGCGAACGCCATCATCTCCGCATGCGCGATCGAGCAGTTCATCGGCACGACGCGGTTGACGCCGACGCTGACCAGCCGGCCATCGGTGGAGAAGATCGCGGCGCCGAATGGGCCGCCGGTCTGCCACTCGACGTTGCGCCGTGCAAGCGTGATCGCGAGTGCGACACGTGCGTCGTCATCGGCATAAATGGCGCGCGTGTCGACCTCGTCACGGATCCACGTGGGCATGGCGAGTTCGATATCGAGCTGGAGCATGTGGTCATCCACCGTTGCGCAGGTCAGGCTATTGGGTTTGCGCAGGTGCTTGCGCCCGGGTTCCCTGCGCCGCGCATTGGCCGTTCGTGCAGACGCAACCCTCGATCTCGGGGAAACCGCAAATGCCGGCGCTGCCGCTCTTCTCGCATTGCTGGCGGACCTGTTCGGCAAACGTCGGACTGTCGCGATTCACGCAAGCAGGATAGTACCCGCAGCAGTTGCCGACATCCTTGACCATGCAGTCGGCATCGACGCGACAGCTGCGATCGACCTGCGGCAGCGACGCGACATCCGAGTGTGCCGGTGCCGCGCTGCAGGCACCGCACAGCAAGGTCAGGCCCAGCAGCAGCGCAAGGCGGATGATCATCCGCACGTCAGCGCCCCTGCGCCTTGGCCCATGCGTCGCGCAGTGTGACGACACGGTTGAACACGGGCGACTGGGTCGTGTGATCGCGACGATCGGCAACAAAGTAACCCAGCCGCTCGAATTGCCAGGTCGATTCGGCTGGCGCGTCGGCCAGCGACGGTTCGAGCCAGGCGCGGATGACGCGCTTCGATGCGGGATTGAGATGGTCGCGATAGGTCTTGCCGTCGCTGTCGTCATCGGGATCCGCGACATCGAACAGGCGGTCGTAGAGGCGGATCTCGGCATTGATCGCGTGGCGCGCGTCGACCCAATGGATCGTGCCCTTGACCTTGCGCTCCGCACCGGGGTTGCCGGGTCGCGTGTCCGCGTCGAGCGTGCAGTGCAGGGCGATCAGCTCGCCGAGATCATTCTTGATGACGTCCTCGCAGCGCACGATGCCGATGCCGCGCAGGCGTACCTCGCTGCCCGGCATGAGTCGGTGGAAACCCTTGACCGGCACTTCGAGAAAGTCCTCGCGCTCGATCCACAGCTCGCGTGAGAACGGCACCGTGCGCGTGCCGAAGCTTTCGTTTTTCGGATGGTTGGCGAACTGCAGGCTCTCGGCATGCTCGTCGGGCAGGTTGCCGAGCACGAGTCGCAGCGGGTCGAGCACGGCGAGACGACGCGGCGCACTCGCATCGAGAACGTCACGGACGCAGCCTTCGAGCACGCCGTATTCGATCACCGAATTCTGCTTGGTCACGCCTGCGCGCTCCCAGAACGTGCGGATCGCGATGGCCGGAAAGCCGCGACGGCGCACGCCCGAAAGGGTCGGCATGCGCGGATCGTCCCAGCCGTCGACGAGGCCTTCCTGCACGAGCGCCATCAGCTTGCGCTTGCTCATGACCGTGTAATCGAGATTGCCGCGCGCAAACTCGATCTGCTGCGGTCGACTCGGCACGCACGCAACGCCTGCTTCGCGCAGCGGTTCGGTCAGGGCCGGATCGCCTGGCAGGTCGAGACGGTCGAGGAACCAGTCATACAGCGGACGATGGTCTTCGAACTCGAGCGTGCACAGCGAATGCGTGATGCCTTCGATCGCATCGGAAACGCAGTGCGCGTAGTCGTACATCGGATAGATCGGCCAGGCATTGCCGGTGTTCTGATGGCTCAGCTTGCGGATGCGGTAGATGGCCGGATCGCGCAGGTTGATGTTGCCGGCAGTCATGTCGATGCGCGCGCGCAGCGTGCGCGAGCCGTCGTCGAATTCGCCGGCGCGCATGCGCGCGAACAGGTCAAGGTTCTCGACGATGCTGCGCTGACGATACGGCGAGTTGCGACCAGGCTCGGTCAGCGTGCCGCGGTACTCGCGCACTTGATCCGCGCTGAGATCGCAGACGAAGGCATCGCCCTGTTCAATCAGCTTGCGTGCACACCGGTAGAACACGTCGAAGTAGTCCGAGGCGTGGCGCAGTTCGGCCCATTCGAATCCAAGCCAGTGCACGTCCTCCTTGATTGCATCGACGTACTCGATGTCCTCGCGCGCCGGGTTGGTGTCGTCGAAGCGCAGGTTGCACGTGCCGCTGAAGTCGCGCGCGATGCCGAAATTGAGGCCGATGCTCTTGCCGTGACCGAGGTGCAGGTAGCCATTCGGCTCGGGTGGAAACCGCGTGGCGACGCGGCCGGCGTGTTTTCCGGTGATGCCGTCATCGAGCACGATCTGGCGGATGAAGTTGGTTGGTGAAGTCGTTTCGGTCATGCGCGCAGTTTAGCCGAGCACCGTGCGCAGCGGTGCGGGAGATTCGCAGGCGACGTCGGCATGGGCGCCGCGCTATGATCGTGAACAGGCGAAATTGCACCGGCGAAGTACGAATCGTTGTCGGCGCGTCGCGCAGCTAGACACCGGCCGATCGGGGAATGATCGTCCGTATCGTTCGATGGAACGGGTTCGTTGGACTGCAACCGGGATTCCGCGCTCGATGATTTCGCATCTTTCCGAAGACACGCTGGCCATGCGCATCAGGGATTGCGCGCTCGAGTTGCTGGTCGCGCGAGGACCGGGACGATCCGTCGATGTCAGCGAGGTCGCGCAGTGTCTGGCACTGCGCATCGGCTACCATTGGCACGACCTCATGCGTCCCGTGCGCACGGTGTCGGCGGCGCTGGCCGATGCCGGCACCGTCGAGGCACTTCAGCACGAAGCGGTGGTCGACATTCGCGCCGCGCGCGGGCCGGTACGCCTGCGCCTGCGCGCCTTGCCCGGGCAGCGCAGCGCACAGCACGGCTGAGCGTTGCGGGCCATCACGGCAGCGGTCGGGCCATCTTCGGAAAAGCGCAGCATGCAGATCGTCTATCGGGCGCAGAACATCATCGACGCGAATCTCGTCAGCAACGCGCTCGAGCAGGCCGGCATCCCGTGCCATATCGGCGGCCAGTACCTGACTGGCGCCCTCGGCGAGTTGCCGGTTTCCGGGCTGGTCACGGTCATGGTGGCGAAGATCGATCTCGAGCGCGCGCAGGCGATCGCCGATGAAATCGACGCCGCGTTGCGGATCGAGCCCGAGTCGGCTGCCGATTTCCTCGATCCCGCGTTCGGTACGCGCTGACCCACCGATGGCCGGCATCGATGCGGAGCAGGCGCTGCCGCGCGCCGCTTTCCTCGAGATGCTAGGCGGTGCCGTGCTGATCAGCACGACCAGCATTTTCGTCAAGCTGGCCAACGTGGGGCCAACGGTTTCGGCGTTCTACCGCATGGCGATCGGTGGGGCGATCCTCGCTGCGGGATTGCTCGCGCTGCGACGCTGGCGGCCGATGCGCGCCCGCTGGTGGCTGTGGCTGCTGTTGCCGGCGATCGCGTTTGCCGGCGACCTGATGCTCTGGCATCGCAGCATCCTGTACGTCGGCCCCGGTCTCGCGACCCTGCTCGGCAACTTCCAGGTGTTCCTGATGGCGCTGGCCGGCTGGCTGATTTACCGAGAGCGCCTTGGCCTGAATTTCCTCATCGGCGTTGCTCTCGCGTTCGTCGGCCTGTACCTGCTGGTCGGTCTCGACTGGGCGCAGCTCGGGCCGCAGTACCGACTCGGCGTGGTGTTCGGAATCATGACCGGATTCGCCTACGCGGCCTACATGCTGAGCACGCGGCAGTTGCAGCGTGGCGCCCACGTACCGCTCGACGCACCGCAGTTCCTGTGCGCGAGTTCGCTGCTCTCGGCAGCGGTTCTAGGAATGGCCGTGGTCGTCGAAGGCGACAGTTTCGTCGTGCCCGATGCGCAATCGCTGTGGGCGCTGCTCGGGCTTGCGTTGATCGGTCAGGTGCTGGGCTGGATCCTGCTGCTGCGCGCGATGCCGCGCCTTCCGGCATCGATGATCGGCCTGTTGCTGCTGCTGCAACCGGCGCTGTCGTTCGTGTTCGACGTGCTCCTGTTCAGCCGCGCAACGCGAGCGCTCGACTGGATCGGTGTCGGCCTTTCGCTGGTCGGCATTTTCATCGGCTCATGGCGTCGCCGGTTGCCGGCTGCCGTAGCGGACGCCGACACGCGCTGACCGTTGCCGCGCTGCGCGATGCGGGTGCTCGCCGCTCGCCATCCAGTCCGAATCCCCAGTCTCGTGATCCTGGTCCGTTCACGACGGTGGAGGCACGGCTGTCTCATCGTTCGACTAATCATCATTGGATATATGGACGTCTAAACGTCTTGACGTCCGTGCAACCAGGGTCTACCTTTGCAGCCGTTCATCGAGATCGGCGGAGGGGCTGGCCCTTTGATGCCGAGGCAACCGCAGCCACTGTGCTGCAAGGTGCCAACTCCAGCGGGTCACGACCCGGGAGATGAGCAGCCATCCCTGGATGGCCGCCGCTTCCGTTTTTCCACTACCGGAGAGCAGCATGGCGGCCCAACCGATTCCTCGTCACGAGTGCGACCATAGCGAGCCCCGACGCGAGCGTGGCTCGCTGCGCCTGTCGGCATTCGCGCTGCGCGACGGCAGCGTACTGGAGCCGGCCGAACTGGCCTGGCAAGCGTGGGGCAGCCCCGCGTCACCCACCGTCATCGTGCTCGGCGGCATCTCGGCCGGACGTGACATCGGCACGTGGTGGGGCACGCAATGCGGTCTTGGTCGTGCACTCGACCCGACCACGCTGCGACTGGTTTCGATCGACTGGCTCGGCGGTTGCGATGGCTCCACCGGGCCGCGCGCGGATGGCGCGTTTCCGGCAATCGACAGCCTCGACCAGGCCCACGCCATCCTTGCGCTGCTCAATCATCTGGCGGTCAGCCGCGTCGAAGCCATCGTCGGAGCATCCTACGGTGGCTGTGTCGCCCAGCATCTTGCGGCACTGCTCGGCACGCGCTTGCGCCGCCTGCTGATGATCGGCTGCGCACATCGTGCTGGTGCATGGGCGCTGGCGCTACGTCACCTGCAACGTGCCGGGATTGTCGCTGCCGGCACGGATCCGCTGGCGCGCCGCGAGGCGCTCAAACGCGCCCGTCAGCTGGCCGTGCTCGGCTATCGCACCGCGGTTGAAGTCGACCAGCGTTTCGGCGACGAAACGCCGCAAGCCGGTGTTCTCGGTTGGCTCGATGCACATGCCGAACGCTTCGTGGCGCGCTTCGATGCGGAAAGTTTCCTGCGTCTTTCGGCATCGCTCGATGCGCATGCGTGCGCACCGGAGACGATCGTTGCGCCGACCACGGTGGTGTCGATTGCCGGCGATCTGATCGTGCCATCCGAACTGGCCGAACAGTTCGTTCGGCGCGCCGGGCCGCAGGCACAACTTCTCACGCTCGCTTCGGCGTTCGGCCACGATGCCTTCCTCAAGGAGACCGACGCGATCGCGCGCATCCTGCGCGATGAAATCGCTGCGGAGGTGGCGAAGTGAGCGGCCGTCGAGCAGCGACCATCGCGGCACGTGCTGGCGTCGACAGCGATGCCGCGCACGGTGCGGTGATGCCGCCGTTGTACCTGTCGACCAACTACAGCTTTGCCGCGTTCGGAAAAAAACGCCAGTACGACTACTCACGCTCGGGCAACCCGACCCGCGATGTCCTTGCCGCTGCACTCGCCGAACTCGAGGGCGGCATCGGTGGCGTGGTCACGGCGACGGGCATGGCAGCGGTGACCCTGGTCGCGGCACTGGCCAAGCCCGGCGACCTGCTGGTGGCGCCGCACGACTGCTACGGCGGCACGTGGCGGCTGTTCAATGCGCAGGCAGCGCGTGGCCTGTATCGCGTCGAGTTCGTCGATTTCGGCGATCCACTTGCGGTGGCCGCCGTGCTCGCGAAGCGACCCGCGCTGGTGTGGATCGAGACCCCGTCCAATCCATTGCTGCGCATCACCGACATCCGCCACGTCGTCGACGCCGCGCACGCGGTCGATGCGCGGTGCGTGGTCGACAACACGTTCCTGTCGCCGATCCTGCAGCGCCCGTTCGAGTTTGGCGCCGACGTGGTTGTGCACTCGACGACCAAATACATCAACGGCCATTCCGACGTCGTCGGCGGCGCAGTGTTGTGGCGTGATGCGGCGCTCGGCGAGTCGCTGGCATGGTGGTGCAACTGCCTCGGGCTGGCCGGCGCACCGTTTGACAGCTACCTGACGCTGCGCGGACTGCGAACATTGAAGGCGCGCTTCACTGTTCACGAAGCGAATGCACGTGCGCTGGCAGCCTTGATCGCTGCGCATCCTGCCGTTCGCGCGGTTCACTATCCCGGCCTGGCCACGCATCCGGGGCATGCATTGGCGCGTCGTCAGCAAGCGGGGTTCGGAGCGATGCTGAGCTTCGAGCTCGAAGGCGGTGTGGACGCCGCGCGAGTCTTCGTCGAAGGCCTTGAGCAGTTCACGTTGGCTGAATCACTCGGCGGCGTCGAGAGCCTGGTCTGTCACCCGGCCGGCATGACCCACGCCGCCATGGACGAAGCCGCACGACAACGTGCCGGCATCAGCGATGGTCTGTTGCGTCTTTCCGTCGGCATCGAAGACGAGCAGGATCTCCTCGCCGACATCAGCGCCGCACTCGATCGCGCAACCCGCGCGATCACGCCGCGGCGCAGTGACGTCGCAAATGCAAAGAGCCGCGGACATGCCGCGGCTCCCGGTTTGCCGACGTCTGTTGCAAAGAATCAATCGAACACTTCGAAATCGTCCTTGAAGATGCGGTCGAGGCCCAGTTTGGCGACGGTGTAGTCGTAGTTGCCGCCAGCACGCAGTGAGTAACCGGAGACGTAGATGGCATCGCCGGAGACATGCACTGCTGCGAGCAGGTCGAGCTGCGCCGGAAAGCCGAAGTCGACGAACACCCCGCCGCCGTTGCCGAACTGCGCGTCTGGCGTGCCGAAACGGGTGAATCGTTGCACGCCGATATCGAGTGCGTCAGTGCCCGGCCGAGTGCTGCCGACGATGAAACCATCGCCGCTCTGGCGGGCAATGCTGTCGAAGCTGATGTTGACACCGGAGATCGGCAGGATGGTGGAGCCGCTGTCGAGACCGAAGTCGTTGGCCAACACGTTGCCGGAGCTGCGCACCTTGACGATCAGGCCGCCGAGATTGCCGCCGGCGACATCCGTGTAGCCGGAGGCGACGATGAAGTCGTTGTTGTCAGCAGACGCTGGATCGTCCACGAGCACCACGTCGCGCAGACCATTGTCGCCATTGGCGATGGGCGATCGGTAGAACGGATACTCGACGGTCTGCGACAACTGTTCCGGTGTGCCATCCGCATTCAACCTGACCACCAGCGCCGCGGTGTTTGTGCCGCCGACCGTCAGCGTATTGCCAACGCCGACGATCTTGCCGTTGCCGCCGATGGCGATGGCGTCGATGCTGTGGCGCGAAAATATGTTGGCCGTGCGGAACACGCTCATGTTCGAGCCCTGCAGATTGCCGAAATCGAGGTCCGGCTGGCCGTTGGCAAGAAAGCGGGCAAAGCCGGCGCGGCCCTGTTGATTGGCGTAATCGACGGTGCCGCCAACGACAAATTTTCCATCGTCCTGCACGGCGATGTCGTTGGCGATGTCGCGCGTGCCGGGAAGAAACACGGGCTTCACGCAAGGCGTGTTGAGAGGCGCCGGGAAATCCAGGTTGGTGCCACTGATGGCGCTGAAACGGCAGACGATGAAGTCATCATCGGCCCCGTTCACCGTCTTGTAGCCGGCAACGAGCAGCCGGTTGTCACTGGTCAGCGCCACGCTGGTTGCGTGCACGTTGGCTTCCAGGGAAACGTTCATGCCGTCGTTGCTGAACGAGCCATCGAGAATGCCTTCGGAATCGAATTTGGCCACGCCGATGCGGGGTATGCCATTGGCGTCCTGCACCGTACCTACGACGTAGAGCGAGCCATCAGGCCCGACCACCGAATCGCTGGCGACATCGCTCAAGCCTGCGCCGAGATCGAACGCAGCAAAATTCTGGCCGCTTTCGAAGAAGCCCCATCCCGGATAGGGGTCACCGTCGTTGATTGCTTCTGCGGCTGCCACGCCCGGCAGAATCAATGCCAAGGCCATACTGGTTCGGACAAGCGAAGGGATGCGCATCGGAGTCTCCTGAAGGTTGTTGGGCGAGGAAGATCTCGCCGCTGGTACCTCAGGTACGGTGAACGACGTGTCCAGGGATCATCGACAGCAGCGCCGATGGTCGAGCATCGCTGGCACGGCGGCAGCTGAATGCTCGAGGTGCATACGCTGGTGGGCGCTATCGGTTGCCCGGGCGGCCGATCGACGCGCTGAATACGTCACGTGCAGCAACATGCAGAACGGCACCATGCCTGGATGCTGCCGCCGCACTCTGGCGCGCGGTCGTTTCATTCGATCCCCGCTGCCATGTCGCGTACATGATGGCGATCGTCGAATCTGTAGTCCGCGTAAGACGCCGCATGAAATTGTCTCGCGGATACGGCCTCTCGCTGAACAGCGTATGCAGAAGCGTCATCTATCTCGACGCGATTCCAGACCTCGAGTTGCAGTGAATGAGCAGCAATCGTCGGCGAACCTCGTCCAACAACCGCAGCTTCGCCGCGCCTACAAATCACCCGATAACACCGCACTTCCGCGCCGATATTCCATAACACCCCACCTCTGCCGCTAGCCACGACAGCTTCCCCTGCCGAGACCCCTCGAGATATCGGCCAAGTGCTTGTAGCCACGCAGGAAAATCCCTTGACCGCAAGCAGGAGAACACTGAACATCCGGTGCTAACGCTCGGAAGTGAGCGCTACTTCTAGTTAGGCTTCACAAGGCATTACATGCGCCACTTCGTTACTGTCATCGATTGGTACGGCCCCTTTACTTTCGAGGAGGCGAAAGCAGCAGCAAAGGCGGACTTTGCGTCTGGCCTCTACCTGTGCACTGGCAGACGCGCGTATCAGCGCGGTAAGCCCAGCATTCAGTACGTTGGGATTGCTCAGAAAAGCATGGCTACCCGAATCAATAATAGCCATCACAAGCTGACGAAAGTCACGAAGGATTGCGCAATCTGGATTGGCGAAGTGTCGTCATTAGGTTGGCCAGGCAGGAGAGCCAAGAAGACTAGTCCAGCTCTTGACTTTGCGGAATGGGCGCTCGTGTACTTTCTTGCACCAGCATTGAATGCGAAGAAGCACAAGACGCCACCGGCGCGTGATGTAACAGTGCTCAATCGATGGTGGAAGAAGGATTATGAAACCCCTTACTCCAACCATCAGACGAAGAATTGGCCAGATCTGATTGAGTACTTAGGGCGAGGAACGAAGGCCAAGTTGGTTACATTCTCACGCGTCAAACGGGTCGCTGTGCCCGAGTGAAGCCTAACCCCTCGCTCAAGCGGAGCGCCAACGGCAGGCCACCAGGCCCGGTCTGGCGGTACGCGGTACATTTTCGCCAGCCCGGGCCTGGCGTCCTGCCGTCGTCGCCCGCTTAGCTCGAACGTTAGGCAGCACACAAACCCACCCTCCCCGTGCCCGCAATCTTTACTCCGCGCCAAGGACAGTACCTCGCCTTCATCTACCACTACACGAAGGTGAAGCGACAACCACCGTCCGAAGCAGACATACAGAGGTTCTTCGGTGTATCAGCGCCTTCTGTGCACCAAATGATCGTTTCACTCGAACAAGCAGGCCGCATAGAACGAAAGCGAGGTCAGCCACGCACTGTGAGAGTACTGGTCGACAAATCAGAACTACCAGAACTCGAGTGAGCGCGCTTAAGGAGACCATCATTTCGAGATTCTCGGTGCGAACGGGCGCATGAACCTCTGGCCAAACGTCGAGCCAAGCCGCTCGAACTGCAAGGCGCAAAGCGCCATGCAAAGTCACTCGCGGGCGCCGCAGACGCGGGATACCGCGAGTGCTCTTGCACACGCGCGGAGCGGGGAGCAGAATCGCTTGCAAGCAAAAACAGCCAAGCCATCGCCATGCCGCCAGTGCTGCCTAACCCCTCGCTCAAGCGGAGCGCCAACGGCAGGCCACGCCGGCCATCAAGCGCAGGGCCTTCGGCCCATTTTGCGCTTGCTGTCCACCGCGTCCTGCCGTCGTCGCCCGCTTAGCTCGAACGTTAGGCCGCGCAAAACAAGCTTTTCCGGGATGCCACCGCCCAAGGAAATACCGATGCAAGACTTCACAGCCGTCTACGCGGAGCTTCACAAGATCCTCGCGCCGTACTCAACGAAGCTCGATACCAAGAAGGACGATGAGTCCGAGCTATACGTGGACACGAAGCACATTCAGAAGAATAAGAAGCCACTGTTCTTCGGGGCGGTTCAAATCAAGAAGTCATATGTTAGCTTTCACCTTATGCCGGTCTACATGAAGCCTGAACTTCTGGCCTCCGTGTCCCCGGACCTCAAGTCTCGAATGCAGGGCAAATCCTGCTTCAATTTTTCCGCCGTTGAGCCCATGCTCATCAAGGAACTCACAGCACTCACCAAAGCAAGCTATGCAAGCTATAAGGAGGAAGGGTTTGTTCAATAGCTATGTCGCTTCCCCGCCAGCGCGGCCTAACCCCTCGCTCAAGCGGAGCGCCAACGGCATGTCACGCTGGCCATCAAGCGCTGGGCCTGCGGCCCATTTTGCGCTTGCTGTCCAGCGCGCCATGCCGTAGTCGCCCGCTTAGCTCGAACGTTAGAACGCATGTGCGGAAGTACTTTCTCGGTGGATAAATTTCATGCATCGCGCGGTC
>JBBSOU010000073.1:0-18461 GCA_038259445.1 Lysobacterales bacterium
ATCACGCGCGGCAGTGCGCCACGCATCGAGATCCCAAGGCGGCTCGATCGCGAGCGAGATCATCGATCGACGTCAATCGAACAGGCCAGCCTGTCGCGGTGGCGGCGAGAGCTGGGCGCGCAGTTGCAGCGGATCGTCGAGTCGCTTGCGCGGATGGTGGTCGAGCAGCGCGACGAACGGCAGCACCTTCTTCATCGGCGCACGCAGGCGCGCGAGGTCGGCCACGCGCAGCGCACCGTGACGACGCGACTGCACGATGCGCTCGACATTGCGTGTGCCCATGCCCGGCACGCGCAACAGCATTTCCCTCGGCGCGGTATTGATGTCGACCGGAAACTGCTGCGGATTGCGCAGCGCCCAGGCGAGCTTGGGATCAATGTCGAGATCGAGCATGCCGCTGGCCTCGGCCGGCGCGATCTCCTCGACACCGAACCCGTAGAAGCGCAGCAGCCAGTCGGCCTGATACAAGCGATGCTCCCGCTGCAATGGCGGCGCGCGAAGCGGTAATTTCGATGAGGCATCGGGAATCGGACTGAACGCCGAATAGTAGACGCGCCGCAGCCGATAGCTGCCGTAGAGATTCTCGGTGGTGGTCAGGATCGCACGATCATCGGCGGCATCGGCACCGACGATCATCTGGGTGCTCTGTCCTGCCCCAGCGAACTTGGGCGGCTTGGCGCGCGTTTTCGTCTCTGCCTTGCGCGCCTCTTTGGCTTCCTCGATGCGCCAGCGCAGATCACCCATCGCGGCACGGATGCGCAGCCGGTTCTTCTCGGGCGCGAGTGTCGCCAGCCCTTCCTCGGTCGGCAACTCGACGTTGATGCTGAGGCGATCGGCATACAAGCCGGCAGCCGCCATCAGTTCCGGCGTCGCGTCGGGAATCGTCTTCAGATGGATGTAGCCGGCGAACTTGTGGTCCTGGCGCAGGCTGCGCGCAACTTCGACGAGTTGCTCCATCGTGTAGTCGCTGTCACGGATGATGCCACTGGAAAGAAACAGTCCCTCGATGTAGTTGCGCTTGTAGAAATCGAGCGTCAACTGCACCACCTCTTCGGGCGTGAAGCGCGCGCGCCTCACGTTGCTCGACACGCGATTGACGCAGTACGCGCAATCGAACGTGCAGAAGTTCGTCAGCAATATCTTCAGCAACGAGACACAGCGGCCGTCCGGCGTGTACGAATGGCAGATACCCATGCCTTCGGTGCTGCCGATGCCGCCGGTTCCCAGTGAGTGGCGACGGTCGGCGCCGCTCGACGCGCAAGAGGCGTCGTACTTGGCGGCGTCGGCGAGGATGGCGAGCTTTTCGAGGACTTTCATTCGTTCCACCCTGATGCTTCAGTGTCTCACGCACTGAGCGGGTCAGGCTGCGTCGAATCGTCCACTGTTTCGAGGAACGGTCGACGCCCGCACGTGCTGCGTGAGCCATGCACCCCGACGGACTTCCTCAGAGGTTCGAGTTCACGCCACGGACGTACTGCTCAAGTCGCTTCTCGAACGAGTTGCCGGCATCCGACGCTGGTTGCGGTGGCATCTTCGTCGAAGACGCCTCGCTCGGCCGCCTGCACGGAAGCGCGCCCCGGGCGGCAACGGGTGTGAGGCGCAATGCCCTGTTGCTGATGTACTTGAGGAGGCCCATGTCCGTTCTCCGATACGCATTGTGTGTGGCTGAATTTCGCATCATTCGGCCCAACCGAGGCTGACTGAAGGTTGGTCGCTGCGAGCGATCCGAGGCGTCGGATTCTGTTCATCAGAAATTGACGGTAGCAAACAACTCGTATTCCTTTGACGATGAATGTCCTTGATCGACGTTGTTGGTTTTCTCCATGAACCGCAAACAAATCGTGTTCGACAACCGTCTTGCACTCGCCATTCCCGGCGATATCCTGTGGCAAACGAAGTTGGCAGTCGGGGAGCGAACATGTACAAATTCGTAGCGCACGATGGCTCGGGTCTCGCGTACGTTTGGACGGTTGATCGATGCGCCAATGGCTGGCACGTGCGCATCTGGTCGGTTACCTCCGAGCAGGCGCAGGCTCCGTACACGTCCACGACCAGCTTGGGGGTGCCCTTCATTGACGAAACGCTTGCTTCGATCGACGACGTCGAGGAATTGCTTGGCAGCCGCAATGACCCGAACCTGCGGGGAGCGGCGCGCAATCTTGCAGAACGCATCAAGGCCGGCGACACATTTGCCTGAGTGAGCGTGCATTTGCTTGCCCGGTTCGATCGGGTTTGCTCACCTCGGTCGTCCAGTACAACGTTCTCGATGAGGTCTGCTGCAGTCCGATTCATCAAGCGTCGTCTAGCATCGTGCGCACGACAATCACAGAACGATCACAGGAGTGTTTCGCATGAACCTCGACGACGACCTCGAAAGCGCCCGCACTGCGACCTCGGCCCAGCCTTCGGCGGCATCTGCATCTGCTGAGCCGATTCCAGGCAGCAGCGCAGAAAGCACGCGGCTCCCGCCCGCAGAACCCGAAGTGGGCGACGTCATCGACGCGCTCGAAGATGCCCTGGCGTCCCTCAAGTCAATCGTGAAGAATCACGCGTCCACCTCAACCGATGGCGTTCGTGCGGTGGTGCGCGAGAACCCGATCGCGGCGCTTGCAGTGACGGCCGGCGTCATCTATCTCCTCGCACGCTGGCGTCGTTGAATCTTTCGACTGAGTTGGTGCCGCTCGATGCCGTGTCGCCGTGATCATCTCGCGTCGTTCTTCGACGCCCCGCGCACGTTCGTTACCGCCAGAAACAGTTGGAGCACGACCAGAGCATACGCGGCCGCCGTGACTCCCCACAGAATCCACAAGGCGTTGCTGATCAGGAACACATAGAACCCGATGGAGCGCTTGCGCTCTGATGCGGAGCCAACCAGCCAAGCTGCCGTGATGGTCATGGCCATGGCCGGCCATTGCACCCAGTTGAGGTTATCCATGGCACGTATCTGCCGGGGTAGCGTCAGCGGCGATCGCATGCAGGTTCATGGAGACAACCGAACGAAATGGTTCATGCTCGGCGGGGTGGCAAGAAGTTCGACGTCGTTGAGTTCGAGCATCGCGTCGAGCATGGCAAGTGCCGCGTCGTTCCAGACCAGTTCGCGAGTCGCGAACGACACGTAGACGAAAGCTGGATTGCGCTGGTCGAGTCGGCACGCGCAGCTTTCAGTCTTAATGCGTGCCGTCACTGAAGCGAACGCATCTGGATCCTCCATCACGGTCGTTAGCCATCTCATGGTGTTGCCTCCGGGAATGCGCGCAAAGTGGCATGGACCGGCCGAGCACAAGCTGACTCATGCGCTGAATTCGCTGACCCGTCGCCGAATGTGGAGTGGCCAGTCAGCTCGCGTTCGGTTCCAGCCCTCGCCTTTCGCGGCGTCATCCACGCACCTACTTCGATCAGAACACATTCACTGTTGCCAATCTAAAGTTCGGGGCCTTAGGAGCCCCAGCCCATGCGCGCAACGACCACAATACCGATGTCGAACTCATTCTCTTCGCCGGTCACAACGGACGACCTGTGGACGCGTGGACAGAATGAATTTCTCACCCACGGCGCTTTGCCGTTGCCGGGCTCGGGACACACCATCGAACGCTGGTCACATCTCGCGCGTATCGCCGGCGACGACGTCTGTCTGGCGAAGTTGCTCGAAGCACATCATGACGCCGCGGCTATTCTTGCCGAGCTCGGGTCTCCTTCCATCGGCGACGGTGAACTCTGGGCCGTGTGGGCATCGGAACCGCCCGACGCCGTTGTGCGCGTCCACGACATTGCAGGCCGTTCGTGCCGAATCTCCGGGACCAAAGCATGGTGCTCCGGCGCTTCACTCGTCACTCACGCGCTCGTTACCGCCGTCGACGGCGATGCACGTGCGCTGGTCGCCGTACGCCTCGATGACCAAGGGATCTCGCCGCCTTGCACGCAGTGGGATGCCATCGGCATGTCGCGCATCGTCAGTGGCCCGCTGTCGTTCGAGTCGACGCCCGCGCAGCTGATAGGTGGAGCGGGAGACTATCTGTCGCGGCCTGGTTTCTGGCATGGCGGTGGCGGTATCGCCGCCTGCTGGTTTGGCGCCGCGGTCGCGATTGCCGAAACCTTGCGCACCCATCGGCGCGTGCGCACCGACACGCACGCGGCGACCCATCTCGGCGCTATCGACATCGCGCTTTGCGCCGCTGCGGCACTGCTGCGCGAAACAGCCGCAGCAATCGACCGCTCCCCGTGCGACTCGCACCGCACGGCCGTGATCCGCGTCCGCTCGAAGGTCGAGCGGGTTGCCCTAGACGTTATCGATCGGGTTGGTCGCGCGCTCGGTCCGGCGCCCTTGTGCAACGACCGTGCACACGCGCAGCGATGCGCGGACCTCGCCGTGTTCGTGCGCCAGAGTCACGCCGAGCGCGACTGGGAGTCGCTTGGCCACGACGCACATGCCGATTCACCCAACTCATGGCAGCTGTAGTGCAGTCCGTACGACGCAGCGCGGCGCCGACACGTCATTCGCGCAGACCCGCCCTCGCCGTGCTGCCAGCGATTGATCCGGCTGCGCTGCTTGGCGACAGGGGGCGCATTGTCGTGGTCGCACCGCATCCGGACGACGAAGTGCTCGGTTGTGGCGGATTGATCGCGCTTGCAGCACATCGCGGCATGGACATGTTGGTCGTGTCGGTCACCGATGGTGAAGCGTGCTATCCGGGCCACCCTACATGGACACCGCATCGACTGCGTGCAGCGCGAGCTGGGGAACTGAGCGCCGCGCTGGTCGAGCTTGGCGCCGACACCGCAAAGACGATGTCGCTGCATGTCGCCGATGGTGGCATCGAGACGTGCATTGCCGATCTCACTGCCACGCTCGCCGCGACGTTGAAGGTGACCGACCTCGTACTGACCACGGCCGCAAACGATGGCCACCCCGATCACGAGGCAACACACCGCGCTGTCGCCGCGGCGCGCCAGGTGATCGGCTTTCGCCTTGTCGAGTTTCCGATCTGGCGCTGTATTGAAACCGGCGAACCTCATCCGCGTGCGGTACGCCTTCTGCTCGACAGGGCAACGCGACATGCAAAGCATGCCGCGATCCGTTGCTTCAAGACGCAGACGGGCGACTGCGAGCCACCGATCGATGATCCAGTTCTTCCCGCCGATGTGCTCGTGCGCTTTCATCGGCCCCACGAGGTTTTCTACTTGTGACGACTCCGGCACGCTACTTCGAGCGTATCCATCGCAGCGACGATCCGTTTGGATATCGCACGCGCTGGTACGAGCAACGCAAACGCATGCTGCTGTTGGGTGTTTTGCCACAGCAACGTTTCGACACTGCATGGGAGATCGGCTGTTCGAACGGTGAGCTGACCTCTGCTCTGGCAGACCGATGCAACCAGTTGTTGGCAACCGATGTATCGCTGGCGGCTGTGGCGCTTGCACGTGCGCGCACGTCTGCGCTCGCGCATGTGCACGTGCGCAAGGCGAGCCACCCTGAGGCCTGGGCCGCCGGAGAATTCGACCTGATCGTTCTCAGTGAGGTCGGCTACTATTTTGACGCCAAAGACATGCGCACAGTTGCCGTGCGCATCGCCGCTTCACGGACGAGCCAGGGCGTGGTCGTCGCCTGCCACTGGCTGCATCCGTTTGCAGAAGCGTGTTCGAGCGCGATATCGGTGCACGATACACTCGCTGGCGTACTCGGCGCTCCCCAAATGAAATACGAAGACGCCGATTTTCGCCTTGAGGTATGGGATGCCGCGCCCTGTTCGGTCGCCCAACGCGAGGGACTGAGATGATCGGGGTGGTTATTCCTGCGCACAATGAAGAGGAGCTGCTGCCCGCGTGCCTGCGCTCATTGCGTGTCGCCAGCCAGGCCAGCGCATTGCGTGGCGAAGCCGTTCGCGTGGTCGTGGTGCTTGATCGATGCAGCGACGAAACCGGTGCCGTTGCTCACGCATGGGGCTCGGAGACGGTACGTCTGGATTCCGGCAATGTCGGCCGGGCGCGCGCTGCCGGCGCCGAGTATCTTCTTGCCAAAGGCGCGCGCTGGCTGGCAATGACCGACGCCGATTCGATGGTTCCCGCAGACTGGCTTTCACAGCAGTTGGCATCGGGCGCCGACGCATTCTGTGGCACCGTGAAAGTGTCCGACTGGCTCGACTACCCGCTCGCAATGGTCGATGCGTTCGTCGGCAGGCACGTCGTCGCCGATGGCCACCCGCACGTGCACGGCGCCAACATGGGCGTGAGTGCCGCGTGGTATCTGCGCTGTGGAGGCTTCCCGCCCATTGGTGTCAGCGAGGACGTGGCGCTCATCGATTCGCTGGCCAGAGCGGGTGCGAGAATCGAACGCCGGGTGTCACCGATCGTCATAACAAGCGCCCGGCGCGACGCCCGTGCCCGGGGCGGTTTCAGCGACTATCTACGGGCCATGGAAGCGGATTTGAGCGCGTGAGCAACGTCGCGATCACTCGACCTTCGCCCGTGCCACGCTGACAACAGCACAGCGCCGCTGCCGAACAGGCAACGGCGCCAAGCGGTGCATAGTGTATTCAGAGCGCCGTGCGCGGCGGCACCGGGACCACACGACTCCTATCGAACGGTACGCCAGTCGATCCTTGCGTCATCGCGGATGTCGACTTGCCGATACCCATGGCATCCACGATGGCGAGAAGGATAGGAATGCCCAACAGGAAAAAGGGAAGAAATCCGCCTGATTGAAGGTCCATTGCAGCGTCCTCTGGTGATGATCGGGTTTACGCCCAACGGGGCGCGTGAGCCGACAATCTGCCGGCGAGGCGCTGAATGGGCGGCCAATCCAGCGGAACCGATCGCCGGCGGTTGCGAACTATTCAGACGATCTGCCGATATCGGTTTCAGCAGATGGTCATCGAACGAAGAGCAATTTTCACGACACACCTTTGCATGCGTGTCTCCACGCCTGTCACCTGCTGTCTCGTTCGACAATCCCGCGCAGCGTGTCGGCGAGATTGCGAAAATCCGATTCGTGCTCGAAATATTCCCAGACCGCGCGCCAGCCGCAAACACTGATGATCTGGCGACACACATAGTCACCGGGTTTGATATCGATACCCGTCTTGTCGGCGGCTTCACCGCGAATTCTCCCGGCCCACGCCATCACCGAATGTGGCGCCCTGTGTTCGAGACTGATGGCGCGATACGTGCCATCGGGCAACGGTGTCCGCTCGCGGACGTGAAAGCTGACGTGACCGATCATTGCCGGGCTCCGGAAGCGCTGAATAGGTAGCGTATCGCCAATCTGCGACAACGTCGAGGACACACAAGAACAATGGCGGTAATCCACTTTCTACTGTTTTTCCGTGACAATTGACTGCGATCGCTCGACAATGATTGGTTGGCCGTTTCCGATTGACCTCGATCCTCTTTGACTGATCGAGTCAGCCGCCGGTAGGCGTCCGAGGCGTATTGTCAGCGCATGTAATCAGCCGGGGGCTCTCATGCTTCGCAAGGGTACATTGCACGAACGCGAGACCGAACCGCTGGGCGATGGCACCTATAGCGCCGTCACGATGATCGACGCGCCGCCCCATGGCATCCTGGTGTGGGCCGGTCATCTTTCGCCCTCTGCGCTGGACAAACCGGCGGAGCAGATCCAGGCCGAAGATTACGTCGTCCGTCAGACCATCAACTTCATGGCCTGGGAGCACGTCTGGTCCTACTTTGCCGGATCGCAGTACGAGGATCTGGCCAGACGGCATCGCGCCAGCGTCGAGTCGCTTTACTGCACAGCCAAGGATTGATTCGCCGCGGATACGCCTTCTGAAGAGACTCGATAGCGCCGGACGAGGGAGTGTCGAGGTACCTACCGCGCCCACCACATCGCATCGCTTCCTTGCACAAGATCCGGCAGCAGCAGCGACACGAAGGCGATGCTGTCACGAAACCTTAGCGCGAAAATTCGACAATGCGGGCTGACGCTTGCAGGGACGCGAGTGTCCCTGCTCTCGTCGGCAACCCCACATGACCGAATCCGAATCATCGGCTGCTGCTCCGCCCGCCGAATCGCCGACTGCCGAAAAAAATTCGATCGGCGTCCTGCTGCGGGGAACGCGCGCGCTGAGCCCGGATGTGTCCATCTTCGCCGTTGCGCGCCTGATGCTCGCCGACGAACACTCAGGGCTTCTGTCGCTGCCGATCGTGCGTGACGGTCGGCCGATCGGCAGTATCAGTCGTTACGAACTGATGCGTGTGTTCCTGACACCATACGGCCGTGATCTCTATGGTCGGCGCCCGATCGAGACGCTGGCCAATCGCAATGCCGTCGTACTCGCTGCAGATACGCCGATCGAAGAAGCCGCCCGACTGATCGCGGAACGCATACCAAGCCCGATCACCGAGGACTTCATCCTCATCGATACATACGGTCACTATCTCGGAACGGGCGTGGTGCTCGATGTCCTGCGATCGATGGACAAGCGGCTGGCTGAGCGGGGACACGAACTCGAGCGCGCCTATGCTCGCGCGAAATCCTCGCAGCTGCAGCTGGTGCAAACCGAAAAGATGGCGTCACTGGGTCAAATGGTTGCGGGATTGGTCCACGAGATAAACACGCCACTCGCGTATGTTCGCAACAACGTGGAACTCACGCGTTCGGCGCTCAACGACGCAGCCGACCTGGTCTCAGCGTACGAATCTGCCACGAAAATGCTGTTCGATGATTCAGCAGACGTGCCGGACGATCAGGAGTCACGCATGGATCGGCTGTCCCAGCTGCGCGTGACGATGGATTCGACCGCGCTTGCCGACACTGCCGCGCTGCTCGACGACACCGTGCATGGCATCGAGCAGATCAGCACGCTGGTAGGCGATCTGAAGGATTTCAGTCGCCTCGATCAGGCAGGCACCGAGCGCGCGGATATCAACCAACTGGTCGACAGCGCACTGCGCATCGTCCAGCACGTCATGCGCAAACGGCACATCGAGATCGTGCGCCATGTTGGCGAGGTTCCGCTCATCGAATGCGCACCGGCGCAGATCAACCAGGTGCTGTTGAACCTGCTCAGCAATGCCGCACAGGCGATCGACCATGACCATGGCCGCATTGCGGTGAGGACGCAAACGCTTGGGCCTCGCGTGATGGTTGTCGTCGAGGACAACGGCAAAGGCATCGCCGAGGCCGACCTCGCGCGCATCTTCGACCCGTTCTTCACCACCAAGGCGATCGGACAAGGCACCGGGCTCGGCCTGGCCATCACGCATCAGATCGTGCAGCAACACAAGGGTGTCATCCGCGCCACGTCGAAGCCAGGCATCGGAACCCGATTCATGCTGGCGCTGCCGCTGGAAGCCATCAGGAAAGGCACATGACCGGACTGCCTGTCGTTGCCTTCGTCGATGACGAGGAACGCATACTGCGCTCGTTGCGCATGCTTTTTCGAGGCAAGGCCGAAGTATTGGCGACCACTTCCGGCGGTGAGCTCGTCGAGTGGACGCGCACTCGGCGAATTCATGTGGTCGTCAGCGATCAACGCATGCCGGGCATGACCGGAGTGCACGTACTGCGCGAAGTGGCACGACACTCTCCATCGACCATGCGCATCCTGTTGACCGGCTACGCCGACCTCGAAGCAGTCACGGCTTCGGTCAACGAGGGCGAGGTGTATCGCTTTGTCGAGAAGCCGTGGAATGGTCCGAACCTGATTGCCACTGTACTGGATGCGGCACGCGTCGCCGAACGCGAGTTCTCGGTACCTTTGGCGACAACGCCAGTCTCATCGTCATCGCTTGCGAGCGCCGCCGTCAACGCACTGGTTCTCGATTCTGCTGGCACCGTATTGAAGGCCGTGCAGGAAATCCTGCCGGAAACGGTAAACCTTGTTTCTGCTGCGAACATCGAGGAGGCGCTGGAACGACTGACGGTCGGTGACTATGCCGTGATCGTCGCCGTCCTGGCGAGTGCCGATGACGATATCGTCGATGCCATCAAGCAACTCAAGCGGATTCGCCCGGCCACATTGGTCATCGCTGTATCACCACTGCGCGACAGCCGGTTGGCGATCGGACTGATCAATGAAGGGCAGATTTTCCGCTTCCTGCTGGCGCCTCCAGGCCGCGAGCTGATGCGTCGATCGCTGCTCTCCGCACTGGAGCGCCATGCACAACTGCGTTCGGCACCGCCGCTTCTGGACCGACATGTGGTTCATGCGCCGACAGAGCGCAGCGATTCTCTTTCGGGTCGGCTCATGCATTACTGGAGACGCCTTCGCGACGTCGGCAGCCGCTGAAAACGGAGCATTTTTCATACTGCCGATCGAGCAGACGCAGCATCTGCGCGACACTTCCATCGGTATCCGCGATAGCGTGAATATCTCGGCGTCACGCTGGGAGGCGCTCTCGATTGTCCTTGCCGAGTTCGCGCTCGTGGAGCGAAGCACACCTCGCGGTCGGATCGTCTTGCAAATCCGACGGTGGCCGCTGGAACGGTGATCGCGCTCAGGAAACCATGCCTTCGAAACGCGGGGATTCTCCGACGACCGCCAGATGATCGCCCGAATGCTTGGCTTGACGCTTCGCACTCGCTGCGAGCGATGCAATGTCTTCCGGTTCAAGAGCGGTATCGGTACCGATCAAGGCAACGCCCACCGCCAGCGTGGTCAGTGGAAACTGCATGTGCCTTCCGCTGCGATCTTCGCCCTCGAAGCCGTTGCGTCTCAGGTCTTCCGCATCGAAATGCGAACGAACTGCCAGGTTGAATTCGCGTACCACACTCTCGCATCGGTTTCGCCAATCGACACTTTGCAGCAGCACGACGAAATCATCACCGCCGACATGTCCAATGAAGTCGACGGCGTCGTCAACATGCCGCGTCAGCAACGCAGCGACCAGCCGGATGACTTCGTCGCCGCGGCAGTAGCCGTAACGGTCGTTGAAGGGTTTGAACTGGTTGAGGTCGAAGTAGGCAGCGGCGAACCTGTGCTTCATTGTCAGCAGCCTGGCGATATGTTGCGTCACCGGTATGTTGCCCGGCAGCAGCGTCAACGGGTTGGCATGGCGTGCTGCCTCTATGCGAAGTTCGGTAACGCGCCGGACCAGTGCCTCGCCGGTTCCGATACCGGCGTATCTTCCTTGCCGGGTAATGATGAAACCGTCAGAGAGATATCGCTGATCGGGGCCGAGCAGGACATCCGCCATGTCCTCGATCGGCTGTTCCGCATCGCAGATCACCGGCTCAGCCGACATCAGCATGCTGCAGGCGTCACGCTCGTGAAGTTCGCGGATGAACGGCTGCGCAAAGCGTTCCATGAAGGTGCGGCGGTTGATGAGCCCGACAGGAATGCCGTCGGCAACTACCGGCAACGCATGCAGGGCAGGCAAGCTGTAGAAGACTCGCGCGACCTCGGCATTCGTCATTGAAGGCGCGACTGGTGCGGCCTCGATGAGCAAATGCTGAACCCTGACGTGACGTGCGATAGCCGAGTGCTGCACCAACGGCCGCACTGGCAGCGGATCACCCGACCTGTGCTGCACGAAACTGACGGTGCTGACCGCGCAGTTTTTCGGCACGCCGAGCAAGAACCCCTGACCGTATCGAATACCCAGATCCCGCAACAGGCGCAAGTCGCCTTCGTGTTCGATGCCCTCGGCAATCAACTGCGTGCCCAGCGCTGTCGCCATATCGACCAGTGCGCGCACGATCGCCAGCCGGCCAGGGCTCACTCGAATGCCGTCCACAAGGTAGCGATCGATCTTCACGTAATCGGGCGCCAGCTCGTGCCACATTTCAAAGTTCGAGTGACCGGAGCCGAAATCATCGAGAGCGATGCGGATACCCGATGCACGCAGGTAGCGGACCGCTTCGGCGATAAGGCTGATGTCGCGAATAATGTCGTGTTCTGTCAATTCCACGACAAATCGGGCGGGATCCGCTCCTGAGCTGGCGAACGACTGGATCAGCTCACCGGCCGCCTGGTCACCCTGCAGCAACGCCTGCGCACTGATGTTCACGAACAGACGTCCGTCCTGACCCGGCAGTCCGAACCCGTTGGCGACAACACGAGCCGCAGTCAACTCGAACTCGCCGAGTCGGTTCTCGCTACGCGCCAGATCCAGCATTGCCAGAGGATTGCGAGCGCTATTTCCCGCGCGCTCGCGGATCAACCCTTCGTGGGCGATCAAACGCATATCGTCGAGACGAAAGATCGGCTGATACACGGGGTACAGCGCGCCGTCAAAAAGCAGCCGATCGAGATCACTCATTGGCATGGATGAATTGAACGGTGACAGCGATGCTGACGGCATGGCGAGGCATGACATGAATTCGATTCCGGGCACGGCGGCAAGTCCGCCAGTTGGGCAATTGCCATGCACGACGTTTGCCGTCGAACATGTCAGTTTCGTGTGAGCGTCGGGCCGCCTTTACCGCGTTGACGAAAACGTCAAAGCCGGATCGCGAGAAAACCTGTTACTGCAGCGTGAATTTCCCGAAGAACGCCGCGATTGTCGCGTGCGACTGTTTCAGAACGTGTTCGCCATTGGCAGCAAGGTCACGCGGACGGCTGGCGCGACGCCGTGGGCGTGGCGCGAGGGCCCAAGCGGTGCATCGACACCAGCCTCGCGAAACGCAAGCGCGACTCGATCGGGCAAGATGATTGCTGCACCTATGCGCTTCATTGCCGTTCCTTCGCATCGTCCCATTTCGATCATCGGGTTTTCGGTCGGATCGGGTGGGGACGGGCAAGGCGCGCGGAACGATGTGGGTTGAGTCCAAAGCTGTCTGAAGCGCACGAGCTGCACTTTTCCAAATCTGCCTTGAGCTGCGATAAGCTGGCGCGCGGGACGCAGCTCGAGACTGCCATCAACCTCCGGACCTGACACGCCCAGCTGCTGCTGCAGGATCTTCGAGTTTCATCTGGCAACGACGCCGCGGAGGACCCCAGATCATGCGTCTCATGCAAGCGTTTGTTGTCTGTTCCGCGCTGGCAGGGCCTGCTGCCGCACAAACTGGCCCCGATGATCTATCACTGAGGCAAGCGGACGCACTGCAACTGCAGATTATTCGAGATGGAAACGCCACGGCGCAGCAAGACTTCATGCATCCGAACTACATGGTCAATGCACCGTCGAATCGTATTCTGCGCAAGGAGCAACTCGTCGGCATGCTGGCCAACGGGCAGATGGCGAGTGAAAGCTTCGAACGAACAATTGAGGCAACTTCGATCACGGGCAATGTGGGAATCGTGATGGGCCGGGAATCCGTCATACCAGCAGCCAACAGTCAGCTGGGGAAGCAATTCGGGTACAGATCGCTGGATCGTCGCTTCACCAACGTGTTTCTCTGGGAGGAGCGCGAATGGCGCTTCCTTGCCCGCCAAGCCACTGTTTTGCCTGCGACGAAGTAGGGCAACCCCAGCGCCTGTTGCATGCAGCTGATTCGGCAAGTTGCATCAGCGCGTCTGGAAAGTTCCAGTATCCCTGCGTGCAAGCGACGGCATGTGATGGCACGTTGCGGAGACCGTGAGATCAGTTCGGCGAAATCCTGAGCCGCGTCCGCGGTGCGCGTGGCCCCGCATGCGGCTGTCCGGATTCGACCCTGACAGATCTGTTTACTGCGAAGCCATGGGTGGCGAAGCGGACATCGCCGAATGCGATGGCCCGAACGGCGGAGGCCGGGACAGCCCGAGCACCGAGTGCGTTCGTCAATAACACCGTTTCCGCCAGACACGAAAAAAGGCAATTTCGGCGCTTCAATGAATTGCGCGCTGGGTGGAACATGTTCGGCTTATGTGCTGATTCACCCTCCGCGCCGCGCGCTACAGGTCAGCCTGCTGCTGACCAGATTTGCTCCGGGCCAATACGTCGAACGACTCTGCTCCTCCACAACGCCTCTGTGCGCCAGAACCAAAAAAAGCCCCTTTCGGGGCTTGTCTTGATACCTGGCGGAGAGGGTGGGATTCGAACCCACGGTGCGTTTGCACGCACGCCTGATTTCGAGTCAGGTACATTCGACCACTCTGCCACCTCTCCTGAAGTGGGCCGCGCATGATACGGACCTGTCGGCGGGCTGACAACCCGTCAATGCATCGGCTCAGCCGGCCGCGGGGGCACCTCCGCAGAACTGCTGGCGAATCTGCTGCGCTTCGGGCATCCACGACTGCAATTGGGTGATTCGCGTGCCTTCGGACGGATGGCTCGACATGAACTCGGGCGGCTTCTGCTTGCCGAGCGCAGCCATGCGCTCCCACAGGCGTGGCGCCTCTTCGGGGTTGAAACAGGCGGCGGCCGACAGCAGCAAGCCGACCTTGTCGGCTTCCGACTCGTGGCTTCGCGAAAATGGCAGCAGCACGCCGTACTGCGCGCCGGCGCCGATCGCCGCCATGACCATCTGGCGTTGCTGCGGATCCATTTCGCCGGTCGACATGCTCGCCGCCATCGCGCCGATCTGTACCAGCTTCTGCTGGGCCATGCGTTCGCCGCCGTGTCGCATCAACGCGTGGGCGATCTCGTGGCCCATGATCGCGGCCAAACCGTCCGCGTTCGCAGCGACCGGCACGATGCCGGTGTAGACCGCGATTTTGCCACCGGGCAGACAGAACGCGTTGACCTGATCGGACTCGATCACGCTGACTTCCCAGGAAAACGCGCTCCACTCGGTGGTCGCCGGCATACCTGCCGTGTCAGCCAGATACTTCTCGACCTTGGGCGCAGCCTCGACCAGGCGCTGCGCAATCTGCTGCACCTGCTGCGGCACCGGGCCGGTGGTGACAACGCGTTCCTGCGACAGGATTTCACGATAGGACTGCAATCCGAGCGCGGCTTCTTCCTGTGCTGAGGTGTCGAGCAATTGCTTGCGCCCTGTGTAGGACGCCTCATTGCTGTTGGAGAAGTAGTAGTACGCGAAATACGCGCCGAACAGCAGGATCGGCCATAGCTTGAGGCCGCGTCGGCCTCCCGTCGTGCGTTGCCCGGTACGATTGCCCAGTGGTCCCATGCGTCACCTCCCCAGTCGAGCGCGCAGCTTAGCGCCACGCGAGGCCGGAATCGCACTTCGATTGCGCCCAACGACACACGCCGCAGCAATCATTCAGATGTGTGAACAGAGCCCGGCAGCCATCACAGATCACGCGCGATGCGAAAGCCTACCCGTGCACTGCTGCTGCTGGCGGCCACGCTGAGTCGATACGCCGAGCGCGCCTGATCGGGAGCGCTCGCCCACGAACCGCCACGAATGACGCGGCTGGCGCAACCGGCATTGACCCAGGCCGTGCTGTCACGAGGCGCGCGCGCGTAGTTGTCGTGCCAGCAGTCCTCGACCCACTCGGAGACATTGCCATCCATGTCGAACAGGGCGAACGGATTGGCCGGGAATGAACGCGCCGGCGCGGGTCCCCAGAAACCATCGCTGTAGGATGCGAATGCACGTCCCCAGCTGCGCTTGCCGGGCGAGCGGTCGCCGTCGCCGGTGACATTGGCCAGAACGGCCTTCGGATCGCCTTCACCCCACCAATACGCCGATTTCGTGCCAGCGCGCAACGCATACTCGAACTCCGCTTCGGACGGCAGCCGGTAGCGCTTGCCGGTCCGCAGCGACAGCCAGTCGACATAGGCGCTGGCATCGTTCCACGACACATTGATCACCGGCATCGAGTCGGCGGCGCGATCGCCCTTGTAGTCGCGCTCCCAGTCGATGCCACGACGATCGATCATGCGCCCGGTGTTTTCCTCATAGACGCTGCCGGTGCCGGAACGCTCGGCTTCGGTGCGGTAGTCGATGGCCTTCACGAATTCGCGAAACTGCGCGACCGTGACTTCGCTCTGGCCGAGCGCGAATCCGATCGTGATCTGCACCTGGCGCTGCGGCTCCTCGCTGTCGCGATGACCCGCCTCGTCGGCCGGCGAACCCATGACGAACTGGCCGATCGGCACCACGACAACGGCCGGCGCAACACCGTTGGTGTCGATGAACTGGTCCTTGATCACCTGCCCCGGTGAGAAACTCGCGTAGAGGCGCGCGTTGCGCAGGCGCTGGCCGATCTCGTCGAGTCCGGCAATGTCGGGACTGATTGCCTGCGCCGTGCCGACCAGTTGCTCGGCAAGATCCGCATTGCCGGAATCGAGCGCGGAACGGGCCTGTGCGAGCACGATTTCGGCACGCTGGCGGCGGATGCCTTCGATCTGCGAGCGCGCGTCGAGCAATGCCTGCGAGCCGGGGCGGATGCGCGAGGCTTCGGTCAGGATCGCGTCGGCTTCGGCAAAATCATCCTGCGCGGTCGCGGCCAGCGCACGCTCGAGGAAGCCGCGCTCGATCTGCGCGAGCCCGACATCGGCGACCTTGTTGCTCGGATCGATGGCCAGCACGCGCCGGTAGACGGCAAGCGCGTTGTCGTCGCCATCGCCGACCAGTTGCTGCTGGCGCAGGTATTCGGCGGCCGTCGACAGCAAAGGCATCACTTCGCGCAAGGTGCGCAGGCGTGTCTGCAGTGCGCCGAGTTCTGCTTCCTGATGCGGCAGATCGGCGAACAGGCCAGCGTAGCGCCGTGCTTCGGCTTCATTGCCACGCTCGAGCGCCGCGATCGACCAGTCGCGCATCGCTCCACCGATCCGCGTCAATGCCGTGAGCGCTTCCTGATTGTTGGAATCGGTCTCGAGGACCTGTCGGTACAGTGCGATTGCACTCGTTTCCGGCGGATCGATGACGCGGTCCTGTTCTTCGGCAAGGCGCGCCTTGCGCAGCAGGCCGGCGATCTCGCGCGTGACCGGCAGAGGCGGCCCCATCGCCATCGCCTCGGCCAGCGTGGTGCCAGTCGGCTCGGCCACGTCCGTAGCCGATTCCACACCGGCATTGGTCGACGGTTCGATCTGCCAGGGTGCCACGCTGCCCGACGTCGTCGGTGCCGCGGGGAGCGACGTTTTCGGCGTCAGGCGCTCGATGTCGGGCAGGAAACGGTAGCCGAGCGCGAACACGAGCACGGCGATGCCGAGTGCGCCACCCAGGTTGCGTTGTTTGCTGACATTCTCGGTGCCGGGCATGCGCTGATAAGGAAATTGCTGACAGCAGCGTAGCGGCACCTTAGGCTATCGCGCTCGCCATCCGCAACCGCGTTGCGCGCCTGGCCAGTTCCGTGTTCACCCAAGGAGTTGCCGTTGGCAGCCTGGATCGACTGCACCGATGCCCTGCGCGAGTTTCTCGAGCGGGGCAGCGCGCTGATCGGACTCGACACCGAGTTCATGCGCACCGACACCTTCGCGCCGCGGCTCGCGCTCATCCAGATCGAGATCGATGGCGCGATCGCGCTGGTCGATCCGATCGCCGATATCGATCTCGCACCACTGGCCGCGCGCCTGTCCGATGTCGACACGATCTCGATCATGCACAGCGCGAGCGAGGACCTCGATGCGCTTGCGCCGATGCTTCCGGCCGGTCTCGGGACCCTCTTCGATACCCAGATTGCCGCCGCGTTCAGCGGCCTCGGTGCCGGCCTGGGGTACCAGAAACTGGTCGCTGCGCTGGTCGGCGTGGACCTGCCCAAAGGCGAAACGCGCTCGGACTGGCTGCAGCGCCCGCTGACGCCGCAACAACTCGAATATGCGGCGCAGGATGTGGTGCACCTGCCATTCCTGCACGACGAGCTGCTGCGTCGGATGCGCGAACGCGGCTTCGCCTCGTGGCACGCGCAGGAATGCGCGCGCATGCTCGAGCGCGCACGTCATCGCGAACCTGATGCGCATCCGCAAATCGCGTTTCGCACCGCCTCCGAGTGGCCGCTCGAACAGCAGGCTCGGTTGCGGCGGCTGCTGATATGGCGTGATGCAACGGCGCGACGCATCGACCGTCCACGCCCGTGGATTCTCGACGATCCGCGCGTTCTCGACTTCGCTGCCCGGCCAGCACGCGATGCCGAAGATCTGATCGAGCGCAGCAAGGGCCTGCGCGCGCTGCGCAGCGCCGAGCGTTCGGCGTTGCTGGACCTGCTTGCCCAACCCCTGCGTGATGACGAACTGGTGTTCACGAAGATACCGCCACCGGCCACATTGCAGGAACGTCGCGCGATTACATCGCTCAAGGAAATCGTCGTCGCGCGAGCGCTCGAACTCGACCTGCCGGAAGGCCTGCTCTGCTCGCGCCGCCATCTCGAGACCTTGTGGCTGACACGCGAATGGCCGGCCGCGCTCGAAGGCTGGCGCAAGCCATTGCTGCACGATGCACTGATGGCGCGTGTAGCCGACGCCTGACCCCGACGCACGCTCGCGATGGATGTTCCAATCAGGAGTCACCGCGACTGAACTGCATCCTGCACACCAAGCCTTTGCGGGAGCGACTTCAGTCTCGCTCGGAATCGTCAGGCGTTCGGAAACGCACATGCGGGTCTCGCGTGCGAAGTTGGCAGGCGTCGCAACCGCGCGAAAGCACCACCTTCGAGACGAGCGTAGCGCCGACCGCCGCAACTTGGCTCCAACCCACCGCTTCCGCTATGCTGCGCGCCCTACGTGAGCGCCACTGCCGA
>JBBSOU010000074.1:0-18285 GCA_038259445.1 Lysobacterales bacterium
CTGGCCGATGTCGAGGAAGCGACTGACATGCGGAAGCGCATCGACACGCTCGAACGCGGCGCGCAGTTCATGCAGCGTCTGCGGCCCGAACGTGCTGAACAGCACGAGCCCTTCGGCGGCGAGCACGCGGCGGAACTCGTCGAATACGGTATCGAGGCGACTGCACCATTGCAGGCACAGGTTCGAATGGAGCAGGTCGATCGATGCGTCGGCGAACGGCAAGGCCTCGGCGTCACCACAGACGCGCGCGATCGGGCGCAGCCAGCCCGAGTTCGCTTTCGCCCTGACCAGCATCGGCAAGGCACTGTCGAGCGCGATCGCGTGTGACTTCGCATAGCGTTTGCGCAAGGCCGCCGTGCCGCGTGCGGTGCCGGCGCCGACATCGAGAATCGTGCGCGGCGCGATCGTGATCTCGTCGAGCCGTTCGAGCAGGCGCTTGCGCACCTCTTCCTGCAGTACCGCATGCGCGTCGTAGCTGAGCGCGGCGCGACCGAACGCGCGGCGCACCTGGCCGACATCGAACAGATCGCTCATGCCGGCACCGCCGCGGCGTAGCGCACGATCGCCGCAGACACGTCGTCGGCGTGACTGAGGAACGGTGCGTGGCCAGCCGCGAGTTCAAGGAACTCGCCGCGCGGCGCCTGCGATGCTGCCCAGCGCATCGCTGCCGGTGGCACCAACCGGTCGCGGCGGCCGGCGATCCACAGGCTCGGTGCCTGCAGTTGAGCGAGCGCCGCGCGATGGTCGGTGTCGGCGAGCACGTCGAGTCCTTCGCGCAGCGCAGCCGCCGACGGCTGGCCGTGCGCGAACACCTGCTGCTTGAGTGCGCGCAGCTCGTCGTGCGCATGCGGCGAGCCGAGCGTCTCGAGCGCGAGGAAGCGCTCGATCGCATGTTCGAAGCGTGTCTCGAGCGCGCTCGCGAATTCGGCGAATACGGTCGCCTCGACGCCGTGCGGCCAATCGTCGGCGACGACGAAGCGCGGGCTGCTGGCGATCGCGACAAGGCCGCGCACGTGCTCGGGCCGATCGAGCGCGGCCTGCAGCGCGACCAGTCCGCCGAGTGACCAGCCGACCCAGATCGCTGGCGGCAACTGTGCACACAGTTCGCGCGCACACGTGGTCGGATCGAGCGCGCCGGACGTGAACCCGTGATGCGCACCATGCCCCGGCAGGTCGATCGCATGCACGCGGAAGTGTGCCGAGAGCTGCCCAATGAGTGGTGCGAAGATCCCGCCGTGCATCGCCCAGCCATGCACGAGCACGAGGTCGCGGCCATTGCCATGCGTTGCGATCGGAAAGGTCATCAGGCTTCGTGTCGATCGGCAGTGGAAACGTCCGCAACGCCGCTGCGAGCGGCCACGATGCGCGGCTGCAATTCGCGCCAGAGTTCGTCGGCATATCCGTCGAACAGCGGATTGAACCACCGGCCCAATCGCCATTTCCGCTGCTTGTCGAGAATGCGCGAGACCAGCCAATCGGCATCGAAGCCGTCCCACACGCCGGCCGGCACCATGAGGTTGCGACGAAGCAGCGGATCGACATCCTCGCGCAGCATGCGCTCGAGCGCGAGCAGCGCGTATGGCGAATCGGCAAGCACTTGCGCACACCCGTCGTACAGGGTCTCGACCTCGGTATCGAGGTAGAGGTCCGACAACGCAACCCACACACGCCGGCGCGCGGCGAGATCGTCGTCCGCCACGCTCACGGCGACGTTCCTTGCGTGGCACCGATCGCGTTCTGCAAGGCATCGAGCAGGCGATCAACATCCTCAAGCGTGTGCGCGGCCGTCAGCGTCACACGCAGTCGCGCGCTGCCCTCGGGCACGGTCGGCGGACGGATCGCCGGCACGAAGAATCCAGCCGCTTCCAGATGCGCGGCGGTCGCGAGTGCGTCCTCACTTCTGCCAATCACGACGGGCTGGATCGGCGTGCGTGACGCGTGCAACGCGATTCCTCCTGCGGCGCAGCCTTCGCGAAAGCCTGCGATCAGCATCTGCAGATGCGCGCGCCGATCGTCGTCGTCGCGCGCAATCTGCACGGCCACGGTGGCGGCTGCGGCAAGTGCCGGCGGCATCGCCGTGGTGTAGATGTGCGTGCGTGCGAACTGCACGAGGCCATCGATCAACGCCGCCGAACCGGCCACGAATGCACCGCCGACACCGAGCGCCTTGCCGAGTGTCGCCATCAGCACGGGCGCGTCGGTGCTCGTGAGTCCGGCTTCGACGAGACTGCCGGCGCCGCCTGCGCCGAGCACGCCGATGCCGTGCGCATCGTCGACCATCAGCGTGGCCTGCTCGCGCGTGCACAGTTGCGCCAGTGCGTGCAGCGGGGCGACGTCGCCATCCATGCTGAAGACACCATCGGTGGCCAGCAGTGCGCCAGCGTGCGCACGCGTGCCGAGTTGCTGGCGCGCGCTGTCGACATCGGCATGCAGGTAACGCTTGAGTTCGCAGCCGGACAGCCGCGCCCCGTCGAGCAGACAGGCGTGGTTGAGCCGGTCCTGCACGCACACGTCATCGCGCGCGAGCAGCGCCTGCAACGCGCCGAGGTTGGCCATGTAGCCGGTCGAGAACAGCAGGGCGCGCTCGCGTCCGGTCCAGCGCGCGAGGTCCGCTTCGAGCGTGGCGTGCGCCTGGCGATGACCGCCGAGCAGATGCGCGGCGGTAGCACCGACACCCCAGCCCCGTGCGGCCTCGCGCAAGGCCTCGACCACGCGCGGATGCGCGGCAAGGCCGAGATAGTCGTTGCTGGAAAAGTTGAGCAGGGCACGACCGTCGATGATGATCGAGCAGCCGCGCACCGCATCAACGGTGCGCAGCCGTCGCAGCAAGGCTTCTTCGCCGCGCGCGGCATGTGCGCTGGCCAGTCGGGCGAGCAGGTCGGGGCGGCTCATGCCCAACGCGCCCGACGCGGCGTGTGCGACTCGTCGGCGCCGCCGATTGTCCGTAGACTCGCAGCGACTGCAGCCAGCGGAATCCAGCGAACATGCATTACGACATCGTCGTGGTCGGCGGCGGCGCCGGTGGCCTCGAACTTGCCGCACGGCTCGGCCGCAAGCTTGGGCGCAAGAGTGGACGCGAACGCGTGCTGCTGGTCGACCGCTCGGTGTTCCACATCTGGAAACCGACCCTGCATGAAGTCGCCGCCGGTACGCTTGACGCGCATCAGGAAGGGCTGTCGTACATGATCCTCGCGCGGCGCAACCATTTCAGTTTCACGCTCGGCGAGATCCAGTCGCTCGACACGGCAAGCAAGCGCCTCGCGCTGTCGCCCTTGCTCGATGATGATGGCGCCGTGCTCGTGCCGCAGCGATCGATCAGCTTCTCGCGGCTGGTGCTGGCGATCGGCAGCGGTTCGAACTTCTTCGGCACGCCGGGCGCCGAACACGCCTACGTACTCGAGCGCGCGCGCGACGCCGAACACTTCCAGCGCAACCTGCTCGCGGCATTCACGCGCGCGGCATTTTCCGATCATCGCAGCCTCGCCGTCGCCATCGTCGGTGGCGGTGCGACCGGCGTGGAGTTGTCGGCCGAGCTGCTCGAAGCACACAACCTGCTGCTCGAAGGCTTCGGCAGCGAGCAGCGCTTCCGGCTCGACATCACGATCGTCGAGGCGGCCGATCGCATTCTTTCCGGGCTGTCGGAAAAAATCTCGGCGCAGGCCAAGCTCGCGCTCGAACACAAGGGCGTGCGCGTGCTGACCTCGACACCGGTGACCGAAATCAAGGCCGATCGCCTGATCACGCGCAACGGCGAAATCGCCGCCGACATGATCGTGTGGGCGGCCGGCATCAAGGCCGCCGAGGCGAATGCGTCGTTCGGACTCGAGACCAACCGTGCCAACCAGTTCGTCGTCGACAACCGCCTGCGCACCTCGGCAGAACACATCTATGCGTTCGGCGACTGTGCGGCGTGCCCGTGGGGTGACAAGCTGGTACCGGCACGCGCGCAGGCAGCGCACCAGCAGGCATCGTTCCTTGCCGATCGCCTGCTCGCGCAACTGCGCGAAAAGCCGCACGACAAAACCTATGTCTATCGCGACTTCGGTTCGCTCGTGTCGCTCGGCGAGAACCGCGGCGTCGGCACGCTGATGGGCGGGCTCGGCGGGCCGAACTTCTTCGTCGAAGGCCTGGTGGCGAAGTGGGCCTACATGTCGCTGCATCTCAACCACCACCGCGCGATCATGGGCACGCTCAACACGATCGTGCTGGCGATGGCGCGACTGCTGCAGCGGCGCGTATCCGGGCGGCTCAAGCTGCACTGAACGCGGCGGCGTCGAACGTCGGTTGGGGGATTGGCCACCGGACCGCGTAACAGGAACCTGTCCCCTCAATGGAGCGGTTCCATGCAACGTCGTGTCTTTGTCTTCATCCTCGCCATGCTTTGCAGTGCGTCCTTTAGCGCGCAGGCGCAGACGCCACCGGCCAGCACCCCGGATCTTCGCCTCGAAGCGTTCGTTTCCGGTGTGTGGGAGCCAGGCCAGGTCTACGTGACCCTGCGCCAACCCGATGGTCGCATGCTGATCGGCGGACGCTTCGGCCGTGCCGATGGCGGCATCGCGCGCAGCGCGTTGTTGCGCCTGAACCGGGACGGGTCGATCGACACCGGCTTCGCGCCGTTGCTGGCCGGGCTGAGCACGGTCAATGTGTATTCGCTCGCCGTGCACGGCGGCGCGATCTATGTCGGCGGCTTCTTCGAAACCGTCAACGGCGTGACCATGCGCAGCATCGTGCGGCTGCGCATGGACGGCAGCATCGAGCCGGGCTGGAACTCGCCGTTCTCGAGTGCGGCCGCCAACCAGGTGCAGTCGATCGCGGTCACCACCAGTGGCGTGTATGTCGGCGGCGACATCAACGAACAGGACCGCTACGGCCTGGCGCGTCTGGCGACGGCCAGTGGTGCGCTTGATCCGGCCTGGATTGCGCAGACCCAGTTCGGCGTCACCGGCACGCCGAACGGCGGCAACCGCGGTGAAGTCACGGCAATGATCGCCGATGCGGATGACCTCATCGTTGCCGGCCAGTTCGGCCAGGTTGCCGGGGTCGCCCGCACCGGCATCGCACGCATCAGCCAGGGTGCGCCGGTCAGCGTGCGCGCGTTCGATGCGCAGGTGTCGGGTCGCGTCGATGCCCTGCAGGCGTCCGGCACGCAGCTCTACATCGGCGGAAACTTCTTCCGCAGCAATCCGGCGATCAACTACCTCAATCGCATCGATGCAGTCAGCGGTGCGGTCGATGCGGGCTGGGCGCCGAACACGACCGGATCGGTCGACGCCCTGCGCCTGATCGGCGATCGCCTGTACGTCGGCGGTTCGTTCACGAACCAGCCGCCCGGTGGCGCGCGCCTGCTGCGCATCGCCACCAGCGGCAACGGGGCGATCGATGGCACGTTCAATCCCGGCGCCAACAACACGGTGTTGACACTGGCCGACACCTGCCGCGGCAACCTGCTCGCCGGCGGCACGTTCACGCAGATGTCCGGACTCGCCCGCAATGCCTTCGCGGCGTTTCCGGTCCCGCAGATCGACTGCATCTTCCACGGCGATTTCGAGGTGCAATGAGGCGGCTCCGCAATCACGCGGTGGCGACGGCACCGGTCGTGCGCTGCACGAGGATGTCGGCATGCACGGTGCGGTCGTGCTCCTGCGCGTCGATCTGCAGCGCGTGGATGCCGAGCCGCGCGAACAGCTGCTGGTCGGCGATCACGTCGGGGTTGCCGGTGGTCAGCAGCTTCTCGCCGTAGAAGATCGAGTTGGCACCGGCGAAGAAGCACAGCGCCTGCAACTCGTCGCTCATCTCGGCGCGTCCGGCCGACAGGCGCACCATCGAGGCCGGCATGACAATGCGCGCGACCGCGATCGTGCGCACGAACTCGAACGGATCGAGCAGGGCGGTGCCGGCCAGCGGCGTGCCCTCGACCTGCACGAGCCGGTTGATCGGCACCGACTGCGGATGCTCGGGCAGGGTCGCCAGCGTCTGCAGCAGTCCGGCGCGCTGCTCGCGTGATTCGCCCATGCCGACGATGCCGCCGCAGCAGGTCTTCATGCCGGCCGCGCGCACATGGCCGAGCGTGTCGAGGCGATCCTGGTAGCCACGCGTCTGGATGATCTCGCCGTAGAAGTCGGGCGCGCTGTCGAGGTTGTGGTTGTAGTAGTCGAGGCCGGCCGATTTCAGCGCAGTGGCCTGGTCGGCCGAGAGCATGCCAAGTGTCGCGCAGGTTTCCATGCCCAGCGCACGCACCGCGCGGATCATCTCGGCAACCTTGGGCACATCCCGATCCTTCGGCGAACGCCACGCAGCGCCCATGCAGAAGCGCGTCGCACCGGCGGCTTTGGCCTGCCGCGCCTTGGCGATCACGGCATCGAGCGGCATGAGCTTTTCGGCATCGACCCCGGTGTCGTAGCGCGCGGCCTGTGGACAGTAGGCGCAGTCTTCCGGGCAGCCGCCGGTCTTGATCGACAGCAGCGTCGACACCTGTACCGCGTTGGCGTCGTGATGTGCGCGATGAGTCGCGTGTGCGCGCTGCAGAAGGTCGGCGAATGGCAGGCCGAGCAGGCCGAGCACTTCGTCGCGGGTCCAGTCGTGGCGGAGCGTGGTCGTCATGTGCAGTCCCGGAGTGGCGGTCGTATCGATCCAGCAGAGCGTGCCGCGGGCCTTGCGCGTGCGCGCCAGCTTGCGCAGAGTCGACGAACGGAAGTCTGGGATCGGCATCGGAGGCTGTCAACTTGAACTGGCGCGAATCGGTTGACGGCATCGCAGGTACCGCGCTGTGCGCACTGCTGCCGCTGCATTGCCTGCTCTGCGCTGCGGACGGTTGCGACGGACGTGATCTGTGCGCCGGATGCCACGCCGATCTCGCGCGCAATTCCCTTTGCTGCCCACGCTGCGCAGTTCCGCTCGAAACCGCTTCGCCGGCGTGTGGCGCGTGCCTCAAGCGCGAGCCGCCGTTTGCCTGCGCGTGGGCACCGTTCCGTTATGAGCATCCGCTCAACCTGCTCGAGGCGCGCTTCAAGTTCCACGGCGACCTTGCCGCCGGCCGCGTGCTCGCCGAACTGATGATCGACGCCGCGCGCGCGTTGCCACTCGCGGCGAAACCGCAGGCTCTGCTGTGCGTTCCGCTGCACCGCGACCGCCTGCGCGAACGCGGCTACAACCAGGCCCTCGAACTGGCCAGGCCATTGGCGCGCGCGCTGCAGATCGCCTTCGACGGCTGCGCACTCGAGCGCTCACGCAGCACCGTCGCGCAGACCGGCCTCGACGCCGTGCAGCGACGGCGCAATCTGCGCGATGCGTTCGTGCTGCGCGCAGGCACCACGCTGCCCTCGCACGTAGCCATTGTCGACGACGTCATGACCACCGGCGCGACTTTGCGCGAGTGTGCCGTGGTGCTGCGCCGTGCCGGCGTCGCGCGCGTGGATGCATGGGCGCTGGCGCGCGCGCCGGCAAGGCGGTGAACCGTACCAACCTTTGCTCTGTTCGAGCGGGGAATAACGGCACCCCGCGGGGCGTACGAAGGCCCTTTCGGAAATGTGAAGGAAATCACATTCCGGTGCTACGCTAGCCACACAGGGCAGCGAATTGCGCGGCAGCGCATCGGGGCGCAGGATGACGGGAGGCGAGCCAGATCCGGGTTTCCGCTATTGGGCATTCATCAGTTACAGCCACACGGATACGGCGTGGGCGCGCTGGCTGCACAAGAGTCTCGAAACCTACCGCGTGCCAAGCCGACTGATCGGCATGCCGATCGCGGCCGGACGCGTGCCGGCGCGCCTGTCGCCGATCTTCCGTGATCGTGACGAGCTGCCGACCGCCACCGACCTTGGCCACACGATCGAGGAAGCCTTGCGCCAGTCGTGGTGCCTGATCGTGATCTGCTCGCGCGCCTCGGCACAGTCGCGCTGGGTCAACGAGGAAGTGCTCGCGTTCCAGCGCCTCGGCCGCGCCGGCCGCATCCATTGCCTGATCGTCGACGGCGCGCCCGATGCCGTTGGATCGCCGTGCTATCCGCCGGCACTGATCGATGTCGCCAGCGGTGCGCATGCACCGATCGCCGCCGATGCACGCGTCGATGGCGATGGCAAGACCAACGCCAAACTCAAGCTGATCGCCGGGATGCTCGGTGTCGGTTTCGACAAGCTCGTGCAGCGCGAGCAGCAACGCCGGCACCGCTCGATGTTCGTGACCACGATGGCGTCGCTGCTGGTGGTGGTCGCGCTGTCGGTCTTCAGCATCATCACGATCAATTCGCGGCGCGACGCCGACGCACAGCGTCGGCACGCCGAAGGACTGGTCGAATTCATGCTCGGCGACCTGCGCCAGAAACTCGAACCCGACGGCAAGCTCGCCACGCTCGATGCGGTCGGCAAGGAAGCACTCGCCTACTACGCCGCACAGAACCCCGAATCCCTCGACGCCGACGCACTCGCCCGCCGCGCCCGCGCCCTGCAGCAGATCGGCGAGGTCTACAACCTGCGCGGCCGCCTCGACGATGCGCTCGACGTGTTCAAGCAGGCCGAGCAGAGCACCGCCGAATTGCTAGCGCGCGAGCCGGAAAATGCAACGCGAATCTTCGATCACTCCCAAAGTGCGTTCTGGGTAGGGAGCATTGCCTATCGTCGCGGCGATTTCGGCGTCGCAGAAGCGGCGTTCACCAAATACAAGATGTACGCAGAAAAACTCGTCTCCATCGCACCCGACAATAAAGATTGGCGTCAGGAATTGGGATACGCGGACGCCAATCTCGGAATTCTCCTGCATGACCGCGGACGCTATGTCGAAGCGACGAGCCACTTTGAAGGCTCTCTCGAGGTTGCCCTTGCGCAACACCGACTCGCGCCAAACGATGCGTCGCGAGCCAACGCGGTCGCACAGGCTCGTGCCTGGCTGGCAGACAACTTCTACGAACAGGGCTTGTACGCCGAGGCAGCGAACCAGAGGCAGGAAGAAATCACGCTCTACGACCAGATGCTGGCATCCAGGCCGAACGAGAATGCGGCGAAGGTGGGTCTACTGGTTGCCGAGCGTGCCCTTGGCCGCATAGCGAGTGCAACCGACAACATGCCACTTGCACTTGTCCTTCATCGGCGTGCGAGTAAACATGCCGATGAACTGATGGCACTCGACCCGGACAACACGGATTGGGCCAGCTCGGCAGTTGCGGCGTACATCGATCTCGGCGAGGCATCAGCGGACAACTCGGACTGGGAAACCACGGTTGCACAGCTTCGAAAGGCCCAGCCCATCACCACCAGTCTGGTAGAAGCCGAGCCGAGCGTAATTTCTTGGCAACTTACATTTGCAAGATACTTGCTTTTACAGGCGCGAATGCAGGCCAGCGAGAACGATAACTTGTCCGCGTTGCGGACGGTACTGCTCGCAGTTCACAAGATGGATATGCTTCCACCGAGTGATGCATCTCAGGCACGGGCAGCCGGTCTCCACTCTCGAGCACTGCTGATGAGTAGCGATCTGAGCGCTGCGCAAGGCGCGGAATCGGACTCCCGCTCGTTCAGACTTCGGGCGGCAGAAGTACTTTGGGCGCAACGAGACCGAATCGGACCGGCCGATGTCCGAGTTCTGGTCAAGGTTTTACGTGAGATTGGCAGATCGGCGGACGCAGAAACGATTTCCGAGAAGATAGCCGCAGTGCGCGGTAGCGCGCCCTCCCCACCGGAATAATCGATCGCGCCTCTCATTCTCGCTCAAGGGTACCAACTTTGCCCGCGCAAGAAATGTTCATGCCTTGGAAATTCCGAAGGAGAGAATGATGGGAATCAACGCGAAGATGTCAGTCAATAACAATTGCTTCTCGGCGACAGATGGTGTGAGCTTTAGCTTTGTTCAGTCTTACGGAAGGGTGAGTAGTAAAGGCAACCTCACGTTTCTGCGCGGAAACACGGGACCTTTGACAATTAGACTTGAGGAAGTCAAGTTGGCGTGGACCAAGCCCCCTCTCGTTGGCACCTTCGACGCTGAGTTCCGGGATGGTGAAGATTCAATTGAGATTTACGAGGACCTTGGTAAAACAAGGAGGGTAACCCTGGGTGGTTCGAATGAGTTCGGCACGCCGATAGTAGCCGCCGATGGAAAGAGCATAACGCTTTCCAATCAGAACTCGAGTAAGGCGAGCTACTACTACACTTTGAGGATTTTCGTTAAAGAGCAGCGGACGGCGTTCGTATACGACCCAGTAATTCGAAATGAAGGGCCAAGGACCCTCGGCCAAGATATATTCGATCTCTTTTTTCGTGAGCTGCCGCTCTTCTTTTGGCGTCTCATCGGCTTCCCTTTCCTCAAGCGATGAACGATTCCCAATTTGCGACGCCGTCACCAACCGGAGAATTGGCCGTTGCGCCGCATACTGGAATGAGTGAATCCCTAGTTGTGGGCACCACCAGTCACCGCAACCTTTGTCCCGTCGAAGTTGAGGACTTGGCTATCGCGGTAAGGGCGCTGTTTTTGCGCCTCCGCGCGGATTTCCCGCAGCTCCCTCTGACCATCGTATCCTCCCTCGCCGCCGGCGGCGACCAGCTTGTCGCCGAACAGGCGCTGGCACTCGGCGCGCGGCTGGTGGCGCCGTTGCCGTTGCCGCGGGCGGAGTACGCGCGGGATTTCACGGATGCGGCTGATCGCGCGCGCTTCGATGCCTTGTGTGCGCAGGCGACCGTGATCGAGCTGCCGATGGTTTCCGGGGCGGCGCTCGGCATCGACGACGATGATCCGCGTGCGCGCGATTGGCACTACGCGCAGGCCGGCGTGTATGTCGCCAGCCATTGCCATCTGCTGCTCGCGCTGTGGGATGGCAAGGACACCGATCTGCTCGGTGGCACCTCGCAGATCGTCCAGTACCATCTCAGCGGCATCAAGCCGGAGCTGATCGAGCGCCGACGAACGACGTCGGTGCGCAATCCGCTCGGCGAGAACAACGAACGGCTGGCATTCCACATCGTCTGTTCGCGCGACCAGTCCGATGGCGCGCCCGCGTCACCGCTGCAGCCCTTGCAGACGTTCTGGCGCACTGGCGAGAGCGCGATCGACGGCGCCGGACCGATGCCTCAGGAGTTTCGTGCGATGTTCGAGCGGATCGCCGAGCTCAATGACGATACGCTCAAGTACGTCGATGAGATCGCCGCAGCGACTGCGGGAGCAGACCACAGCAGGAGCCGCGGCTACGCCGGATTGGCGGCCATCGAACGACGTTTCGCCGTCGCCGACTGGCTCGCCCTGCATTTCCAGCGTCGCGTGCTGTTCGCGATGCGCACGCTGTACACGCTTGCCGCGCTGATGGGCATTGCCTTCATCGTCTACGACCAGCTTTCACAGCGTTACATGATCTTCGCGTTCCTCGCGCTGTTTGCTTGCGGCGTGACACTCGACGTACTTGCGCGCAAGCGCGGCTGGCATCGTAAATACCTCGATTACCGGGCGCTCGCCGAAGGGCTGCGCGTGCAGGCGTACTGGCGTCGCGCCGGGCTGTCGATGACCGGCGATGCCGAGTTCGCGCACGACAATTTCCTGCAGAAACAGGATGTCGAACTTGGCTGGATCCGCAACGTCATGCGCTCGGCCGGACTCGATGCGGACGATGCGCCGGATCTGGTCGTCGATCCCGATCGCGTGATCGAGGAGTGGGTCGGGCGTTCGGGACAATCCGGTCAACTGCACTACTACGAGCGACGTGTCGCCGATCGATCGCGCACACATCGACTGACCGAATGGCTCGGCGGATTCAGCCTGTGGGCCGGCATCGCCATCTGCATATTTCTGGCCGCGACGATCACCGCGCTGTCGGATGATTGGCGCACGATCCTCGTTTCGGTCATGGGTGCGCTGTCGGTCATTGCCGCGGTGCGTGAGGCGTACGCCTATCGCAAGGCCGACAAGGAGCTGATCAAGCAGTACCGTTTCATGCGCCGGATCTTTGCCAACGCGCGCACTGCGCTGGATCGCGCCACGGGCGCCGACCAGCAGCGCGAGATCCTGCGCGCACTTGGCGAGGCCGCACTGGCCGAACACGCCGAATGGACGCTGATGCATCGCGAGCGTCCACTCGAACGCGCGCGGATCTGATCAATTGTGGCGCTGCAGTCCGGCATCCACCGATTGCAGCGCCGTGCGCAAGCGAACGCCAGCTGCCGATTCTGCTTGGTCGAGCATCGCGATGGCGAATGTGAGCGAATCCACCGGCGCGGTCGACAACGCGGCGCCAATCGCGCGTGCGCTGTGGCCCGCCGAAAGCAATCGAGCACGCTGAGCGGGCGCCAGCTTTCCGTCGAGCAGTACTTCGATGAGTGCGACTTCGAAGGCTTCGCGTGGATCATCGGCCCGCTCGGCGGCCAGCGCCGCAATTGCCTCGACACGCTTGCGCAGGCGCGTGCGCATACGCAACGGTGGCGTGCCGACTCGCCACGCGATCAGCAGCGTCAAGAATGACGTGGTTGCCGAATCGGGCGCCGTTGCCTCGACATGCAGCAAGGCTTTCTCGAGCGATTTCCGGCGTGCAGCCCCGCTGCGCAGCAGCGCCGCATGCTGCAACGTGCGCGCCAGCAGCAGCCGTCGCGCCGCGTGCGGCTGGATCGAAAGCAATCGTTCGAGACGTGCAATGGCGTGCTGGAGCGAGTGCTCGACAGCGGCGTTGCCGTCGATACCACGCGCCTGTTCCAGCGCGGCGCCGACGTACTGTTCGGCCTGTATGGCGAGGTCGCCGAGTGAAAGCGCATCACCGTCGAGCTCGAGCACGCTCTGGTAGAGATCGATTGCATCGATGTGCAGGAGCGAGCGCGCGCTCGCCCGTGCAAGTGCCAGCTGTACGCGAGCGCGCTGCAACGGTTCGAGTTCGCTGGCGGACGCGGCGAAGGCGGCGATCTGCTGGCGCACGCGCTCACGCGCATCGGCATCGAGATCGCCGCCGGCGATCGTGTCGATCGCGTCGGTGATCATCTCCTCGGTCGAGGCATAGCGTGGCACGGGCCAACTGCCGGCGCCGGCGGCACGTCCGGTGACGAGACGGTAATCGGGATCGCCGTAGCACTGGTAGGCCCCCCACGTGTTGCTGCGCGATTCTTTCACGTGGACTTCCCGGCGTGCTTGGTGCACGGCATCGCCGAAACGCTCGCCGGCCAGCATCAGCGTGTAGAAGATTCGCGCGAAGCGCTCGGCGCCATTGTCCTCGACCGCCCATCCGGCGGCGATGACCGCACGCGCGCCGTTGCGAATGAACACTTCTCCGACGCCGGCGGCGAACGCGTTGCGCCGTGACAGCGACGCGTCACGCACGCCCGTGGCGACGCGACCGAGATGGCAGCAGTTGATGAACACGAGTTCCGGAATCGCACGCATCTGGTCGAGGCTCGCCCATGACAGGTTGAATGCGTCAAGCACGATGCCGGAATCGCGATCGGAGTCGCTGTCGGCGAGCATGCCGTGGCCGGCGACGTGCAGGATGCGGTAGCGTTTCGGCAGCAGCGCCTGCACGACCGCCTCGGCCGATGGCTGGTGCAGATGCTCGACGCGGAAGCGTGCATTGCTTCCGAGCAGTCCGGCAACCAGGCGTGCCTCGCGCTGTGCGCCGGCGAGTTCGGGGAAGTTCGCCGACGGTGGCTTGGGATCACCGATCACCAGTGCGGTGTTCTCCACGACGATGCTCGACCGCGGCCGGAACGTGCTGGTCGCGAACTGGCGCACGAGTCCGGCGCGGATCGCCAGTGGCAGCCCGTCGGCGACATCCGCCGACGCGCGTTCGAGCGGGTCGGTCAGCAATTCCCACGGCAGGTTGGCGGTGCTGCGGTCGAGCAGCAGCACCAGCGACTCGCGTTGCGGCGCACGTTCCTTGAGCTCGTTCGGCAGCATCAGCTCGAACAGGGTCTTTTCGCGGCTCTCGTCGCGCTCGGTGCCGGCAATCGACTGCTCGACCAGTCGCTGGACCACGGCGTGCTGGAACGGCAATCGATACGCTTCGCTACGCGCACTGTCGGTCAGGCTGGTGAAGACCAGTTCGTCGATGCCGGGTTCGCCGTCGTGCTTCTGCGTTGCCGTGATCTGCAGACGCCGCCACCAGCCGCTTGGTGCCGCTTCCCACAGACGTGTCCTGCCATCGCCGCTTTCGATGATCGTGCCCGACAGCACGAACTGCTCGTGCAGTTCGCCATGCCCGAGCAGGCGGTCCAGCGTGTGCCACAGGCGGTGTGCGCGATCGCGATACAGCTCGACGAATTCGATCTCTGCCAGGGTTGCGGCGATGCCCGCGCGGCGCCCCCGATCGATGCCCTCGCTGACGCCGCGCAGGATCGAGAACACGGCGGTGTCGGCATCGACGCCGCCTTCGCCCGAGCCGATCATCAGCAGACTGATGCCGCCACCCGGTGCGCTGTCCCTGCTGCGCCGGCGCTGGTCCTCGCGCCCGCCGATCCACGCCACGACACCGCGCGCGACCGCGTCGCCGAGCGCGCCCGGCGTGAGTTTGCCGATGTCGCCAAGGCCGATGACGACGACGCCGGGAGGCGACGCCGAGACATCGATGATCGCCAGCGATGTGCCGCGCTCGCCCGGATAGACGCCGAGGCGGTGCGATTCGCCGAGCCGTCCATCAAGTGCGCGATCGATCGCGGCCTCGGCGCTGATCAGGCTGTCGCCGACGTAGTGCCCGACCATGACCGCATGCCGCGCGTGCCGCAAGTCGCCCCAGGCGACGCGGATCGGCAACGGCGCCTGCTGGAGCTTGAGACCGCGCGCGACGATGTCACGTCCACTCGCTGCCCGCGCGATCTCATCGAGAGTCGGCAACGACGCCACCGAGGTTGGCTGCGCCAGCCACGATGACGTCTCGTCGGCCGTTCCTGTGCTGCGCAATTCCGAGCGCACGGCGGGTCGCTCGCGGCGCAGGCTCGGCACGGCGGTGTCGCCGCGTTCCAGGATGTCGAGGTAGCCGGTGTGTGCCGCTGCGTGTGCGGCGAGATCGCCGTGTCGCGCGTTCGCATACCAGGGGTCGAGTTCGGCCGGGATGCCGCCTGACCACGGCACCCGACCATCGCCCGCGGCGGTACTGCGGAAGCGGATACGCTTGCGCGCGCCGACGGTTTCGACGTCGACCTCGATCGGCGTTTCCTCGGCCTGGCCGGCGACATAGAACACGCGCTGCGGATCGAGCGCCTGCGCGGCGAGCCGGTCTCGCCATGCCCGCGCGCGCGCCAGCTCGGCAACCGTCGGCGTCGGCCAGTCTGCAGGTCTGGTTTCCTTCGCCAGTGCGGTCCACGTCGCCGCATCGAAGTACGCGCGCTCATCGGACTCCGGCAGCATGTCGAGCGCGCCAGGAAACGCCGCGATCTGGCCGACGATCGTGTCGAGCCGGTTGCGCAGATCGAATGTGGCGAGCATGCGCACGAGTTTTTCTTCGCCGAACAGCAGCTGCGTGATCGAATGCGATCCGGCGTTCGGCGTGCCGAGCATGAGCAGGCGTGCATGCTCGTGCCGACAGATCAATGGCCATGCCGAATCGTCGAGCAGCATCATCGCGCGCGCCACGAGGCCACCCATAGAATGCGCAACGATGCGGATCGGCTGGTGGCGCGAATCGATCCGCGCCAGCACCGCATGCAAGGCCTCATTGAGACGTTTCGCAGCGGCTTGCACCGGCAGCCGCCAGTCGTAGCCGAAGGGCACGACTTCGTGCGTGCGCGCGAGGAAGTCGACGAGATCGGCGTAGGTATCAGCGTCGAGGCCATCCGGCTCGACCTGGCGCGCCGATACCGTGAGCTTGCCGAAGCCGCCGAACACCAGCTTCGGATAGCTGAGCCAGACGCGCTTGTGGTTGACCTTGAGGTGCGTGCCCATGATGCCGGGCACGACGAACACGATCGGCGGCAATGCGCTCGTGCTGCGTGTCACCGGCCGCAGCGTGACCGGTTCCCGACCCAGTGCATCCTGCGCGATGTCGACCTGTTCGAAACCGGCGCGACGGCGCAATGGATCGGTTTCGCACAAGGCGCGCACGATGCGCTCGAGCGTGACCGCATGGCGGAAATAGCACAGATGGTTGATGTCGGCCGCGCGCTGCAGGTACTGGTGCGCCGGTGCGGTGCGCGCTGCGCCGCCGTGCATCGAGAGGGTGTCGACGACCAGATCGTTGTCGCGATCGAAGAAGGCATCGACAAGCAGCATTCCAAGCCGTCCGACCCAGCTGCCGCCTTCGGTATCGCCGGCAATGATGGTCAGGTCGGCGCTGACCACGCGCTGCTCGCCATTGAGCAGCTTGACCAGCGGCGAGGCCGGATTCATCGCGGCGAGGCCGGGCAGGTCACTGAAATCGACCAGGTCCTTGATCGTGGCCTTGAGCAGTGCGAACAACGTGGCGGTCATGCCGTCGACTGCTGCCAGCAGTCGCGCATCAACGAGGTTGAGCATGATGTTGCAGTAGCGGCTGATCTTGTCGGATGCCAGCGTCGTGCCACGCGCGGGGCAGGCGACGCGCACGAAGCGTTCGATGCGGTAGCGCCGCCGTGACAGCAACGTGTCGAGTTCCTCGAGCTCGCGCACGCCAGCGGCTGTGCTGCCTGATCGGTAGTGGGCGATCTCGGCAGCCGTGAATGCGGGTTGATCCGCCGCTACGCAGGCGCGCGCGAGCAGTTCGCCGATCATGCCTCCGCGCGAGTGCGAGACGATGTCGATGCGCACATTGTCGGGAATCAGGCGCGCCACCGTCAGCGCATTGGCAACCGGACTTTCGCTCAGGCTGCGGTGCTGCAGCGCGAGCAGATGGCCCTGCCCGTAACGCTCGCGCAGCGCACGGATCGCGCGGCCGCCCTCGTGGCGCCACATGTCGCCGAAGCTGCCCTGTGTCGAGGAGTTGGTGCCGTGCAGGAACAGCAGGTACGGCTGGTCGTCGAAGCGTGGACGCGCGCCGAGCGCAATGAATGCAGGCTCCGCGGCGGTATCGTCGAGCCGGTACAGACCCGGCGCGATATCGAGCATGCCCTCGATGTAGTCGACCATGCGGCGCTCGGCGGCATTGGCGAGTTCGGCGGCCGGATCGATGCGGAAGAAGCGCAAGGCGCGAATCGCCCAATCGCCGAGACCGCGCGTGCGCACCGATGCGGGAACCGTTCGATGGATCCGCTGTGCTTCATTGCCACTGCGCTTGGTCGTGTTGTCGATGAGATCCGATTCACGCAGTTCGGCGACCGACATCCACAGGTGGCCGCCGCCGTCGAGCGCGATCTCGACGAGATCGGTGTCGTCGAGGGACGGCGTCTGCAGGTCGACGCCGTCGCCACGCGCGATCGGCGTGACCTTGATCGCGAACAACAGCTCGCTCGATGCGGTACCGCTTTCCTGCCGCGCGAGCGGGCTGCTCGCATCCGTGCGTGTCTCGCTGGTGCCGGCAATGACGAATCGATGTCTGTCCACGACGAATCCCTCCGTTGCGTGTTCGCCGCTGAAGTGTAGGCCCGGTCGGCGTCACGATCACAGCGCTTTCTCCGTGAATGCCGTGCAGCCGGAGTTTGCAGGGCGCAGAGAAGCCCGGTTGGCGCAAACCCGCGAGCGCATGCACGCCACGGCGCCGCATTGATGCGCAGGCCAGACCGGGTTGGCTGCATCAGCCCCGCGCTGTCCGGCCCGCCCGTGTCGAATGTGGCCCTGCACTGCCTGCGATACGGCTTCAGCGGATCGCCAGCGCCATCAGCAGACCGAGCCAGATCACGCAGCCGACCGCATTGTTGTTGCGGAACGCAGTGAAGCAGCGCTCGCGACCGCGGTCGCGGATCAGCCATTGCTGCCATCCGAACAGGCCGGCGGCAATGAACACGCCGACGAAATACGGCCACAGCAACTCGCTGCGCGTTCCGGCCAGGACCATCGCGAAAACGAACGTGCCCATCAGCACAGCGATGATCGCGCGGTCGGCATCGCCGAACAGGATCGCGGTCGACTTCGCACCGACGCGGATGTCTTCGTCGCGGTCGACCATCGCGTACTCGGTGTCGTAGATCGTCGAGAACAACACGTTGGCGAGGAACAGCAACCAGGCAAGAACCGGCACCTCGCCGGTGACCGCGGCGAACGCCATCGGGATCGACCAGCCGAACGCGGCACCGAGCACCACCTGGGCGAGATGCGTGACGCGCTTGGTGAACGGATAGATCGCGGCGAGCGCGGCGGCGACGAACGACAGCTGGATCGTCAACGCATTGGTGAACAGCACGAGCATGAAGGCGAACGCGAGCAGCGCCGCGAACAGCAACAGTGCTTCCTTCTTCGACACGCGTCCCGCCGACATCGGTCGCTCGCGCGTGC
>JBBSOU010000075.1:0-18261 GCA_038259445.1 Lysobacterales bacterium
ACAAGCTACCGTACATCGTCATCGGAAGCTAGATGCTGATCGGCCAAAGTCAAAGTCTGCAAACGCCGACGATGACGGCTGAAGATCGATCGAGCCGCATCGTCACGTGGAGGATCGCGCGCGAGCTCGCTTCCCACGAGAGCAAGAGCGATCAGCACGGAGTCACCCAAGCGCTTTTTCCCGCTACGGAGATGGGCGTTACCTGTGCGCGCGCATGCCGAGCACGAGTAAGCCGCCTGGTGTGAGTACGTAGACATGATCGTCGCTTGCGGCCGGGATCGGGGCGAGGCCGGTGAGGGTGCCGAAGGCGGGCAGGATCGTGCGTCGCGGTCCGAGCCAGAAGGCCGGCAGGCGGTGGCGCAGGCGTGCGTCCCGGACGATGGCGGCGGGGTGCACGTGGCCGGCGAGGACGTGCAGGGCGGCATGCGTGCATGGCACGTGGGCGAGATGGAAAGGTTCGGCATCGAGTTCAACCAGCACATCGAAACCGAGCGCATGCAACGGCATGTGGCGATCGTGGTTGCCGGCGACGAGCGTCAGTTCCAGGGACAGGTGCCTGCCGCGCCACCGCGCGAGCGTGGACAGCCAATCCGCAGCCTTGCGTTCGTTGCCGTGCACGAGATCGCCGAGGACGATCAGGCGCTCTGGCGCGTGCTCTGCGATCACGGCATCGAGGCGGGCGAGATCGGTGGTGGTCGTGCCGCGCGGCAAGGCGGCGCCGGACTGGCGCATCAGGCTGGCCTTGCCGAGATGCAGGTCGGCGATCAGCAACCAGCGTCGGCGCGGCCAGAACAGCGCACGGCGATGATCGAGGCGCATCGTCTCGCCGGCGATTACGACATCGAGTGCGATCACGGCGCGCGTTGCTCGAGTTGCGCGGCGAGGCGCTTGACGCGTTGTTGCCAGTCCTCGCTCGAGAGCCCGCCGCGGATCCATTCGCTCCACAGCGGAAAGCCGAGCGGCGTCAGTTGCGCGGGGCGCTGGATGACGAACTCGCGCGCAGCAAGATCGATGAGTGTTGCATGCAGGCGGCGCTGGTCGAACGTGCGCTCGAGCACTTCGTCATTGGCTTGCTGCAGCAGGATGTGACCCGGATCGTGCGCCATGAGGACGTCGTGGATGAGGCCGGTGCCGGCCTGCAGGTGGCGCACCGATTTGCCCTGGCCCGGATGCGACGAGAACACGAGGCCGGCGATGCGTGCGATCTCGCGGAACTGGCGTCGCGCAAGTTCGCCGGCGCCGATGCTGGCGAGCAGGTCTTCGCGCAGATGTTCGGGCGACAGCAACGCGAGCAGGCGCGTCTCGTCGATTGGCGGCAGCGTGCGCGTCGACACCAGCACGCCGTAATCGTTGGCGCCGAACGCGAGCGTCGCCGGTGCGAGACGACCGAGACGCATCGCGAGCAATGCACCAAGCCCTTCGTGCACGAGGCGTCCGCCGAACGCGAACACGAACAGGTGTTCGCCATCGCGCGCGTGCACGATCTCGACCAGCAACTGGTGCTCATCGGGCACGATCGAACGCGCGCGCTGCACGTCGAGCAACGGCGCGAGTCGGCGCATTTCGGGTTCGCGCGCCGTGGTGTCGGACAGCGTGCGTTGCAGCCAGTGGCCGAGTTCGTTCGACAGTGCGAGGCGTCCGCCCATCCAGCGCGGCACGGCGCTGCGCTTGCCCTTGGCGAGTTTCACCCACGCGGTCATGTCGCGTACGCGCACGAGTTCAAGCTGGCGTCCGGCGAACAGGAAGGTCTCGCCAGGCACGAGTCGCGCGGCGAAGGTTTCCTCGATGCTGCCGAGGCGGCCGCCCTTGAGGTAGCGCACCTCGACCGCGCCGTCGGCGACGATCGTGCCGATGTTGTAGCGATGCAGGCGCGCGATGCGCGCATTGGCGACGACATGGCGGCCGTCACGTTCGATGATCTTCTGGTAATCGGGATACGCGCCGAGCACCGCGCCGCCGTTGACGAGGAACGCGAGCACGGCATCAAAGGCTTCACGCGTCAGCGACGCGTAGGCATGCGTCGTGCGCACTTCGGCGTAAGCCTCGTCGGCCACGAAACCGGCGCCGAGCGCGAGCGTGGTGAGATGCTGGGCGAGCACGTCGGCACCGCCCTGCAGCGGCACGCGCGGTTCGATCGCACCGGCGGCAAGTGCGCGCCGCGCGGCCGCGATCTCGCCAAGTTCGAGGCTCTGCGTCGGCACGCAAAGGATGCGACTGGCTTCACCGGGTCGATGGTTCGATCGTCCCGCGCGTTGCAGCAGGCGCGCGATGCCGCGCGGACTGCCGATCTGGATGACCGATTCCACGCTCGAGAAATCGACGCCGAGGTCGAGGCTCGAGGTTGCCACGACGCAGCGTAGTTCGCCGTTGCGCAGGCGTTCCTCGACGGTCGCACGCAGGCCGCGATCAAGCGAGCCATGGTGGATCGCGATCGTCTCCGGCGCATGTGGCCAGACGGCGGCCAGTGCTTCATGCCAGAGTTCCGCTTGCGAACGCGTATTGGTGAACACGAGGACTGAACGCGCCGCACTGGCCGCTTCGACGACGCGACGCAGCTGCGAGAGGCCGAGGTGGCCGGCCCAGGCGAAGCGTTCGATCGTTTCCGGCAGTGCTGTCTCGATGACGATGCGTCGCGCGCGCCGTGAGGCGATCAGTCGACCCTTGGCCCCATTGCCGAGCAGCGCGTGCATCGCTTCATCGAGATTTCCGAGCGTCGCCGACAGGCCCCAGGTCTGCAGTGACGGCCGCAACGTGCGAAGTCGCGCCAGACAGAGTTCGAGCAGCACGCCACGCTTGCTGCCAAGTAGTTCGTGCCATTCATCGACGACCACGGTGCGCAGCGCGGCGAAACGCGTCGCGGCATCGTCGTAGGACAGTTGCAGGGCGAGACTCTCGGGTGTCGTGATCAGCAGTTCGACCTGGCCCTTGCGCAGCCGCGTGCGTTCGCCGCTGCCGCTGTCGCCGGTGCGGCGCAGCACGCGCCAGTCGACGCCGAGTTCTCGCAACGGTGCGGACACCTGCACGGCAAGATCGGCGGCGAGTGCGCGCAGTGGCGTGATCCACAGCAACGACAAACCGGGTCGCTCCGTCGATGCACGCGCGAGCGCATCGACCAGCGGGCCGCCGAGCGCGGCGAGCGTCTTGCCGCTGCCGGTCGGCGCGTGGATCAGGCCGCTGTCGCCGTCGCGCCACGCGCGCCAGGCTTCGCGCTGGAACGGCGCAACGGGGCCGCCACGCGCCGTGGCGACCCATGCGTCGAGCGACGCTTCAGCGGATCGCCAGCGCTTTGAGCTGATCAAGACTGTCGGCTTCATGGATCGAAAGATCGGTGCGCCAGCGCAGGATGCGCGGAAAGCGCACGGCGACACCGGAGCGATGCCGCGACGACGCGTTGATCGCCTCGAACGCGAGTTCGAACACCTGCTGCGGTTCGACCGAGCGTACCGGACCGAACCTCTCGCGCGTGTTGGCGCGGATCCAGCGGTCGAGTTTGCCGATTTCGACGTCGGACAATCCCGAATACGCCTTCGCCACCGGCACCAGCGCGTCGTTGTCCCACACCGCGAACGTGTAATCGGTGTAGAGGTTCGAGCGCCGCCCGTGACCGGCCTGTGCATATATCAGCACCGCATCGAGCGTGTACGGCGCGACCTTCCACTTCCACCAGTCGCCACGCCGGCGGCCGACCTGATACGTGGAATCGAGACGCTTGAGCATGAGCCCCTCGACACCGCGTTCGCGCGACTCGTCGCGATAGGCAGTCAGTGCTGCCCAGTCGACCGCATCGATCGCTGCCGACAAACGCAAGCGCGGCGCGCTGTCATCCAGCGTATCCGCATCGGCCTCGATCAGTTGCGTGAGCAGCGCGCGACGCTCGCCCAATGGCAACGCGCGGATGTCGCCACCTTCGTGTTCGAGCAGGTCGTAGGCGAGCAGCGCGACCGGCTGGTCGAGCAGTGACTTCGCACCGGGCTTGAGGCGGCCGATGCGCTTCTGCAGCACACCGAATGACAGCGGTGCGCCTTCGCGCCAGGCCAGAATCTCGCCGTCGATGGCAACGCCGTCGGGCAGGTTGGCGGCGGCCTGTTCGATTTCCGGGAAGCGACCATCGAGGCGCTCCTCGCCACGCGACCACAAGCGCACGACGCCATCGCGCTTGAGCAGTTGCGCGCGGATGCCATCCCATTTCCATTCGGCCAACCACTCGCCGCGATCGCCGAGGCCGCCGATTTCGCCTTCGAGCGGCGAAGCGAGAAAGAACGGATACGGTTGGTCGGCATTCGCACCGGTGTCGTGCGGATCGAGCAGCGTGCGGAACGCTGCTTCGCTCGGTTGCCACTGGCCGCTGAGGCGGTGCGCGATGTGCGCGGTTTCCAGTCCGCTCAGTTTCGCCAGACCCTGCACGACGAGGCGTTGCGAGACGCCGACGCGCAGGCTGCCGGTCAGCAGCTTGTTGAGCACGAAGCGTTGCGCGTGCGGCAACGCCTGCCACCAGCCGAGCACGGTCGCTGCACGGGTTTCGACATCGAGTTTGGGCAATGGCGCGAGGCGCTGTTCGATCCACTCGTGCAGGCTGGTGGTGTCGTCGGTGTCGGTCGGCGCCTCGAGCAGCAGATCGATGGTCTCGGCGAGATCGCCGACGTGGCTGTAGCTGTCCTCGATCAGCCACGCCGGATATCCGCTCGCGCGCGACGCGAGTTCACGCAATTCGGCCGACGCGATCAGGCGCTTGAGCCGGTTGCCGCCGAGCACGTGCACGGCCCACGCCGCATCGGCTGGCGGAGCCTCGGCGAAATACTGCGCCAGCGCATCGACCTTCGCACTGGTCGCGGTCGAGGCATCCAGACGCGTGTAAAGTTCGGCGAAGCGGCGCATCAGTCATCACCGCCGTACTCGGTGCGCAGCGCTTCGGCATCGAGGCCGCGTTCGCGCAGGTACGGCACCAGTGCGTCCGTATTGCCGTGGGTCGGCAGCACGCGGCGGGCGCCGGTGGCGATGATCGTGTCGATCAGCGCCGGCCAGTCGGCATGGTCGGAAATGACGAAGCCGCGATCGTAGCCGCGCCGCCGACGGTTGCCGCGGATGCGCATCCAGCCCGAAGCAAATCCGGTCGACGCGTTGGCGAAGCGGCGCATCCATGGCGCACCGGCGGCCGACGGCGGGGCGAGGATCAGTTCGCCGGCGAAATCGTGTCCACGCGCGCTGTCGCTGACCGCGACCGTCGGCAGCATGGCCACGCCGAGTTCACGATAGCGTTCGACCAGCGCGAGCATCGCGCCATGCAGGTGCACGGTACGATCGGTACGCAGCGCGAGTTCGGCGAGCACGCGCTGTGCCTTGCCGAGTGCGTAGCAGAACAGCACGGCCGGCACGCGCGCGGCGATGCAGTCGTCCCACCAGGCGAGGATGTCACGTGTGATCTCGTCCATCGACGGCCAGCGATACACCGGCAGCGCGAACGTCGCCTCGGTCACGAACACGTCGCAGGGCACCACCTCGAACGGCGCGCAGGTCGGATCGGGCGCGCGCTTGTAGTCACCGGAGACGACGCAGACGCGACCGTCAACTTCGATGCGCACCTGAGCCGAGCCGAGGATATGGCCGGCCGGATGCAGCGAAACGATCGCGCGGCCGAATCGATGGCGGCTGCCGTAGTCGAGCGGCGCGACGCTCGAATCGCGCAGGCGCTCGTGCAGCAATGGCAGCCCGGGCGACGCGCCGAAGTACTGCGCCGATCCGGCGCGCGCGTGATCGCCGTGCGCGTGCGTGATGATCGCGGTCTCGGCACGGCCCCACGGATCGATGTGGAAATCGCCGGCCGGACAATACAGGCCCTGCGCCGTCGGCACGATGAGGTCGTCGTCTCTCAGCACTCGCAGGGCTCCCATGCGCACGGCACGAACGTGCCGTGAATACGCACATTCGCGGCGAATGGATTCGCGTTTGCGCGCGGGCAAACCGTGCTGGAAGGATTCGACTTGGTCACGGCACGCGGTCGGGCAGGCGCGTCGGGCGCGGACCACGTATCAAAGCGCTGTGCGGCGGAACTTGGTCTGAACCGGCGTGCCGCGGATGTCCCGATATCCCCGCGATATTCCCGATCGCGAGCGAAGTCGCTCCCACACACTCGTGATCATGTGCGAAGTCGCTCGCACACGCGGTTGATCGTGTGGGAGCGACATCAGTCGCGAAGAACAGCGATCGGAGTATCACGGGCCAGTGGGCGCGCAGCGGCTGAATATGGCGCCACGGTCTTTGTTGCGCGGTGCGCAACATGATACGGTCATGTCGTGATCAAGTCCTTCCAGCACAAAGGCTTGCGCATGCTCTACGAGACCGGCAGCACGTCCGGCGTTCAGGCAAGCGATGCCAGTGCGAATGCAACTGGCTGCTCTGGACACCGCGCATGCCATCGAGGACATGAGCATTCCCGGTTTCCGTCTACACCCGCTCAAAGGACCGATGCGCGGGCGTTGGTCGATCTCGGTGAACGGCAACTGGCGGCTGACGTTCGAATTTCGCGAAGGCAACGCCTGCGTCCTGGACTATGAGGATTACCACTGATGGCCATGTACAACCCTCCTCATCCCGGTCAATTCATAACCGAGGTCTACCTGGAGCCCAACGGCATCAGTGGTCGTGAGCTCGCGGTCAAGCTCGATGTTGCTGCATCTACCTTGAGTCGCGTTCTGAAGGGCAGCAGCCGTGTCACCCCCGAAAATGGCACTTCGCCTTTCCAAGGCGGTGGGCCGATCTCCCGAGAGTTGGCTCGCCATGCAGGATCTCCACGACTTGTGGGTGGCTCGCCAACACGTGGACCTGAAGCGTGTGGGCAAGCTTCGACTGGTTGCGGCCTGACTGGCTTGCGAAATCATCAATCGGAATGACCGCTACAGGGTCGCGCTAACTCATGAGTTCGCGATACACCGCGACCGTCTCGTCGACACAGCGCGACCACGGGAAGCGCGTGGCGTGTTCGGCGCCGCGCGTGCTTGCCACTGCGCGCCAGGCGTCGTCGTCGAGTACCTTCTCCAGCCCGCCACGCAGTGCGTCTTCGTCGAGCGGATCGACGCCGAGCGCGATGTCGGCACCGACTTCCGGCATTGATGACACGTTCGAGGTCAGCACCGGGATGCCGCTGGCCATGGCCTCGAGTACCGGCAGACCGAAGCCTTCGTACAGTGAAGGAAACGCAAAGCCGCGCGCGCCGGCATAGATCATCGGCAGGTCGTTCTCGGCAACATAGCCGAGCCGACGTGCCGCGCCGCTCGCTTCGAGCGGTCCGAGTGCGCGTTCGAGTTCCGCATTGAGCCAGCCGCGCGCACCGACGATGACGAGTGGAAAGCGCGATCGCAGCGATTCCGGCAGAGCCGCGAACGCGCGCACGAGTCGCACCAGGTTCTTGCGCGGCTCCTGTGTCGCGACCACGAGCAGGTAGGCGCCGGCGTGTAGACCGTGCGTGTCGAGTACCGGTTGCACCAGCGCGGCCGCACGCGGCTGGTAACGCGCGTCGACACCGAGGGCGACGACGCGCAGTTTCGCGCGCGGCACGCCAAGGCGCTGGTGGATCTCCTCGGCGATGAACTGCGAATCGGTCAGCACGCGATCGGCACGTTCGAGCGTTCGCGGCAGATGCCGGTCGAGAAAACGCACGCGCTCGACCGGATGCGTTTCCGGATAGTTGAGCGCGGACAGGTCGTGCACGGTGGTCACGGCCGGTCCGTCGAACGGCATCAGGATGTAGTTCGGCGTGTGCAGCACGTAGCCACTGAGCTTGCGCGTGTGCGCGCGGAACAGCGCGCTGCGCAGGTGCGTGTAGAGCTCGAGCGCCTGCGTCTTGAACGGCAGGTTCTTGCGCAGTTGCGCGATCGTGCGATTGGCGGCGAGAGCGTGCGATGGATCCTCGACCCAGCGGAATGCCGAATACAGGCGCAGTTCCTCGATCGCGGAATGCGTCGCCAGGCCTTGGGCGAGTTCGAGGGCGTAGCGGCCGATGCCGGTCAGCGGCGCGGTGATCGCATCGACATTGAGGATGACGCGCACTAACGAGCGCCGCGTTCGCGCATGAGATCGGCTTCGACCATGCGCCGGGTCAGCTCGGCCAGCTCGACCTGCGGCGCGAAGCCGAGCGCCGCGCGCGCCTTGGCCGCATTGCCGACCAGCAGCGGTGCATCGACCGGGCGCAGCAAGGCGGCGTCGACGCGCACGCGCGCGATGCCACTGGCGCGGTCGATCGCGATTTCCTCTGCACCGCTGCCTTGCCACTCGAGTGCGATGCCGGCCGCGGCGAACGCGGCCGTGGCGAACTCGCGGACGCTGGATGCATGGCCGGTGGCAAGTACGTAGTCGTCGCCGTCGCTGCGTGATGCCATCTGCACGAGCGCGTCGACATATTCGGGGGCGTAGCCGAAATCGCGACGTGCATCGAGATTGCCGAGTGCGACCTCGCTTGCACGACCGAGCGCGATGCGCGCGACCGCCTGGGTCAGTTTGCGCGTGACGAAGGCACTGTCGCGCAGTTCGGATTCGTGGTTGAACAGGATCGCACTGCTCGCGGCGAGGCCGAAACTCGCGCGCCAACTGCCGATCGCCGCGTGCGCAAGCAGCTTGGACAATCCGTATGGCGAGCTCGCCGTAGTCGGCGTGCTCTCATCCTGTGGCGCCTGCGCGGGCGAGCCGAAGATCTCGGCGCTGGAGGCGAGCACGAAGTGCGCGTCGGGCGCGTGCTTGCGCATGGCTTCGAGCAGGTTGAGGGTGCCGATGCCGTTGGCATGCACGCTGCCAAGCGGGTCGCGGAACGAATCGGCGACACGCGACTGGCCGGCCAGGTGGAAAATTGCCTGCGGCGCCGTCTCGGCGACCAGCGCGTGGCACGCGGCGAGATCGCCGACATCGAGCGGACGCAGTTTGACCTCGTCATCGATGTCGATGCCGAGTTCCGTCAGGCGCCAGTTGCCGGCCGGACTGGCCGGTCGGTGCGTGCCGAACACCTCGACGCCTTCACGCAACAGCTGCGCGCACAGCCAGGCACCGTCCTGGCCGCCGATTCCGGTAATCATCGCTCGAGCAAAACGACGTGTCATGCGCGTATCTCCCTGAAGCTTGCCTGTGATCCGATCGCTGTGTGGTAGCGCATGACATCGTCTCCTGACGATTCATTCTGCTCGAGGACCGCGATGCCGAGGCGCCGCGCCTGCATGGCCCACAGGCCTGCGAGCATCCCGCCATCCGCGGCCTGCAGATCCAGCAGTTCGAACGCATGGGACTGCAGAACGCACGCCAGTTGCGCTGCCTCGTTGCCATCGAAGAGCACAGTTTCCACGGGCGCGTTGAAGCCATCATGAAGAACGCAGTGGCGGTCTTCATCGCGCGTCTGCCAGACCTCGAAATCGGTGCCCGCGAGTTCAGCAGGTGCGCCGATGCGCAGGACGCGCGGTCGCGGGTTACTGCCCGGTGCGAGCGCGTGAATGCGGCGCACCCGCCAGTCGAGTACGCGGCGCTCGAACGAGAACAACGTGGCGCCGACGTCGGCCTCGTAGTTCGGCCAGCGTTCGCGCAGCACCTGCATGCCGCTGATGCCGAGGCTGATGCGACGCTCGACACCGAAGCTCATGCTGCGCTCGTGATGCACGAACACGTTGCCGGCGATCACGTGGCGTCTTCCGTTCGCGCAGGCACGCTGGCAGAAATCGTTTTCCTCGCCGTAGCCCTGCGCAAATGCCTGCTCGTCGAACAGGCCAACCGCATCGAACACGTCGCGACGGATATACATGCAGAAGCCGTTTCCGGTCGGCAGCTGCGGATAGGCGAGTCCGGCGTGCTGCCAGTGCGCGCGCGCGGTGTCGACGAAGCGCCAGTTCGACGGCCAGCCGTTCTCGCGCTCGAGCTCGGGCACCGAAAAGGCGCCGGCGTTGTCCGAGACCGCGGTGGCAGTGGCGATGTCCTCGCGCGCATGCGCGGCGCGGCGCAAGCCGGTCAGCCAGTTCGGGCCGACTTGCGTGTCGGCATTGAGCAGCACGACATCGGCACGACCGGCATGCGCGATGCCGCGGTTCACGGTCGCGGTGAAGCCGAGATTGCGCGCGTTGCGCAATATATCGATGCCGGCCTGGCCGACGTGCCTCTCGAGCAGCGGCGCGATCGCCGAGTCGGTGCTCGCGTCGTCGATCAGGATCAGGCGTGCCGGTCCGCTGGTGTGGGCGAGCACACTGGCAAGGCAGCGTGCAACCGACTCGGCTGCGTTGTAGATCGGCACGACGATGGCGACCTCGCGCTGCATCGGCTGCGCGTCGAACGGCAGCAGCCATTCGCCGCCGCGCGGCGGGCGCAGGCGCCCGCGCGAGCCGCCCGCGTGACGCGCCAGCACGTCGCCGTCTCGGCGGTCACGCATGATGAGGTCGAGCGGCTCGTCACCGTTCGGCGCAAATGGAAATTGCAGCGACAATCCGCCGTCTTCATCGGTGACGACGTCGTCGAACCAGGCGTCATCGAGATCGAGCGCAGCACCGGCGCGACCGGGCAGTCGCGCGCGGACGAGGCCGTCGTGCCATTCCAGCGTGGCGGTAACAGGCGGGGATTGGCTGGACATGCGGGCGGAGTGCGGCTGCGGCGACGCGCGATTACGCCGTGTCACGCGCGAAGATGCAAGGATCGGCTGGTCCTGCATGCGCAGCGTCAGTTCGCAGCGGGTCCACGCGGATGGCAGCTTGCTAGACTCGGCAACGACCCCAGCTCCTGCAGACTACCTTGAGCGAAACCGTCGACGCCGAGATTGCGCGCCTGCGCACCGAACTGGAACCGGCCCTCGCGCGCCTGTGGCCCGAGGTCTATCGCGACCTGCGCCAGCTCGCCAGCGCACAGCGCCGACGCATCGGTCCGATGACGACGATGTCGACTACCGCGCTGGTCAATGAGCTCTACCTCAAGTTCGCCCAGGGCAGCGGCATCGGCGTCGACAGCCGCCGGCATTTCTTCGCGCTGTGTGCGCAGGCGATGCGTCAGATCCTCGTCGACCATGCGCGCCGCCGTGTGCTCGCGCCAGTGCGCATCGATGGCGAGATTGAACTGGCCGAAATCGATGGTGAGCGCCTGATCGAAGTCGATGACGCGCTGCGCCGGCTCGAACAGGTGCAGCCACGACTCGCGCAGGTCGTCGTCTGTCGATGGTTTGCCGGATACAGCGAAATCGAAACCGCCGAGATTCTCGGCATCACCGACCGTACCGTGCGCCGCGACTGGGACAAGGCGCGAGCGTGGCTCGGCGTTGCCTTCGGTGACGCGTCGTGAGCGATCCGATCGATCTCGACCGCGCCGCGCACGCCGCGCTTGATGCGTTGTTCGATGAGCTGCTCGATCTCGATCCGGACCAACGCGCGGCCTGGCTCGATGCGCTGCATGCGTACGATCCACGCAGTGCCGATGCACTGCGCCGGCTGCTCACGGCGGCCTCGGCACGTTCGCCGCTCGACGAGGCACCATGGTCGCGTGCGCCGCCGGCAGATCAGGATGTCGTGGTCGCACTCGCCGCAGGCACGATGATCGGTGCGTGGCGTATCCTCGCGCTGGCCGGAAGCGGCGGCATGGGAACGGTTTATCGTGCCGAGCGTGCCGATGGCGCGTTCACGCGTACAGCGGCGCTGAAACTGCTCAACCGCAACCGCGCCGGGCTGGCCGCGCAGTTCGCCAATGAGCGCGAGTTGCTCGCGCGGCTCGATCATCCGCATATCGCGCAGTTGCTCGACGGCGGTGTCGACAGCGACGGCACGCCGTGGCTGGCGATGCGCTGGATCGACGGCGAGGACCTGCCCGAATGGCTGGCCACGCACCGGATCGGCCTCACCGAGCGCGTGGCGATGTTTGCCGACGTCGTGCGCGCGGTCGCCTATGCGCACCAGCATCTGGTCGTGCATCGCGACATCAAGCCCGACAATGTGCGGGTCGACCGTGATGGACGCGCGATCCTCGTCGACTTCGGCATTGCCCGACTCATGGAGGCACAGGCTGGACGCGCGCCGACGCTGGCCATGTTCACGCCAGAATATGCGGCACCCGAACAGCTCGTTGGCGGTGCGGTGACCACGCTGACCGATGTGCACGCCCTCGGCGTGCTGTTCCACGAGATGCTGACCGGCATGCATCCATTTCCTTCCGCGCAGCAAAGCCTCGCCGCTGCGGTACAGGCGATCTGCGAGCAACAGCCGCAACGACCCAGCAGCATCGTCGGCGAGCATTTGCCGTACGCGCCTCGTGATCTGCGTGGCGATCTCGACGCCATCGTCATGCGTTGCCTGGCCAAGCAGCCGCAGTCACGCTATGCCTCGGCACAGGCTCTGCTCGACGATCTCGAGCGTCATCGGCGCCGCGAACCGGTACTCGCGCATGCGCCGAGCGCGTGGTACCGCGCAACACGCCTCGCCCAGCGGCATGCGCTGCCTCTGGGCCTTGCCATCGCCGCCGCGGTTGCGCTTGTCGCCGGACTGGCCGGCACCGCGTGGCAGGCAGGCATCGCGCGCAGCGAGCGCGACAGCGCCCGACTCGAAGCGCAGCGCCAGCACGCGTTGCGCGAACACCTGATGCTGATCTTCCGCGAGTGCGCCGCCGGTGCCGGCAACCTGACGGCCAAGCAGATGCTCGATGCGAGCGCGGCGCGGCTCGATGTGTTGTACGGCAACGATCCGGCGCTGCGGCGCAGCGTGTTGCTTGCGCTCGGCGAACTGTACTTCACGATGTCCGACTGGGTCGCCGCGCGCGCGGTGCTCGAACGCTTCCTCGAACAGGCCAGCGAGGACACCCCGCCTGAGGACCGCGCGCTGGCCGGTCTGCAGCTCGCGCTGACCTTGTTGCGGCTCGGCGAGACCGATGCGGCCGAAGCGACGTTTGCGTCGACGCCGTCGCTGCCCGATGCGGATCCTTCGTCAGCCGTTGCGGTGCAGCGACTGGCCGTGCAGTCGGCATTGCTGCGCGCGCGCGGCAAGCTCGACGAGGCGATCGAGATCCAGCGCGCCGAGGTCGCGTTGCGCGGCGCACGCGTCGACGAGACGCCGCTCTCGCTCGGCGTCGCGCAATCGAATCTCGGCGTTGCCCTGCTGCAGGCGAACCGGCTGTACGAATCCCGATCGACATTGCTCGATGCGCTCGAGACCTGGCGTGCAGCCGGGCTCGACCGCAACAGCAATGCGATCACCTCGCTCGGCAATCTGGCCAACATCGAGGTGCTGGTTGGCGAGCTTGCCGCTGCCGATACGCACTACGCGCAGGCACGCGCATTCGCCGAGGCGACCCAGGTCGAAAGTGCGAGCTCGGCGGCGTTGATGGCCAACCATGCGCGGCTCCTTGCGCTGCTTGGTCGTCAGCACGAAGCGCAGGCCACATTCGAACGCGCCCTCGAGCTGCTCGCGCGCTATTCGGGAGAGCGCTCGCCGGACTACGCCGGTACGCAGCTCGGCGCGGCCGAACTCGATATCGATCGTGGCCAGCTTGTGTCAGCCCGGCAGCGCGCAGCGGCGGCGCGAAGTGCCCTGCTGGAGCGGCTTGGCGCGAACCATGCGCTGGTCGCACGTGCCGATGCGCTGCTCGCGCGCCTTGCTGCGATCGATGGTGACGCGGGGGCGCGAGAAGCGTTCGCGTCGGCACTCGAACGGCTGGGCGGTGCGCCGCCGGTCGTGCGGCGCTCGGCCGTTCGCGTGCGACTTTGGCAGGCACAATTCGAACATGCGCAGGCGCATCCGGTGGCGGCGGTGGCCAGCATCGACGCGGCGCTTGCGCTGGCGACAGAACTCGACGCACCGGCGTGGGAGCGCGCCGAACTGCTGTTGTGGCGCGAAAAGTTTTCCGGAATCGCCGACGCAGAAGCCGAAGCTGCGCGCGAAATCCTGGTCAACGCGCTGGGCGCAGACAATCCGCGCGTGCAGGCACTGGCTACGCGTGGGTGATCGGCAATCCGCGCATGTCCGGATTCGGCGTGCTCGTCCGTATGGACAGGATTCCCACGCGGAGATCCATCCATGTCGAGCTTGCGCCCTGGCTGTCCCAGGTTTGTTCTGTCGCTGCTGCCGACTGTTGCGCTGATTGCCGGCGGTGCGTCGCACGCGGCAACGTTCACGGTGATCACGACGGCCGATAGCGGCAACGGTTCGCTGCGTGCCGTCATGACCACCGCGCTGGCTACGCCAAACCCGCCGCACACGATCCAGTTCACGGTGCCGAGCAACAGTGCCATCGTGCTCTCGAGCGCGCTGCCGACGATCACCACCGACCTGACCATCAATGGACTCGGCATCACCGGGCTGAGCATCGATGGCGCCGATGCTGTGCGGCCGTTGCAAACCGGCAACAACGGCGCACTGAGCCTGCGCAACCTGCAGGTCCGCAATGGGCGCGTGGTGGGTGGTACGGCGCGCGGCGGATGCATCGACCACGCGTCGAATCTCGGTCTGGTGCTCGACCGTGTCGAACTGATCGGTTGCACCGTCGTGTCGAGCGGCCCCGGCTCGGCTTCGGGCGGCGCCGTCTCGTCACAGGGCCCGGTGTTCGTCGATCGCTCGTTGTTCCTCGACAATCGGGTGGAGAGTGCCGGCGCCGCTGTCGGTGGTGCGATCAGGTCGGTCGGCATCGCCACGGTCGAGCGCTCGGTGTTCGAGCGCAACGTCGCCGTCGGCGGCGCCATCGGCAACGGCGGCGCCATCAACGCCCAACGTGTACTGGTGACGCGCAGTGAGTTCATCGGCAATCGTGCCGAGTACAGTGGGCCGCAGCCGGCTGGCTTCGGTGGAGCCATCCGCACGCAAACCGATTCGTCGAGCACGATCCGGCAGTCGCTGTTCTTCGACAATTTCGCCTACGAGGGCAGCGCGATATCGTCGTCTCCGTTGAGCTTCGGGGCGTTCAGCACGTTGACGGCGAGCAACAACACGATGGCCGGCAACAGCGGCGGGCCCGCCATCCATCTGCTCGACGTGCAGGCCACGCTCAAGAACAATACATTGTGGAAGAACGCGAGCACCGACGGGCGATCCGCACATCTTGCGATCCTCGGTGCGCAAATGCGTTTCAACGCCGCAACCAACAATCTGTTCGCGCCGACTTCCGGTGGCAGCCCGGCCTGTTCGGCGACGGACGTGCCGACTGATCTCGGTATCTACGAGACCAACCTGTTCACCGACCTGAGCTGCGACTTCATCCTTTTCCTCAGTTTTTACATTCCCGATGAAGGGCAGTTCATACGTGGCCTGCGGCGCACCGGCACGCCCGGCAACAACACGCCGGTGGTCGACTTCCATGCCGGCGCACGTTCGATCGATGGCGGCGAAAATGCGTTCGTCCCAGGTGATCCCTCTCCCTATGCATGCACTTCAGGTGATGCGCGTGACGAGGATCGTCCGGCTGACGGCAACGCCGATGGTGTCGCCCAATGCGATATCGGCGCGCTCGAACTGCAGCACGAGGCGCCGCTGTTCGCCGACGATTTCGACGGCGCGCTGTTGCGCTGACTGCGCACAAGCGGGTGACCCACGCCGGGTGGGATCAGCGAACCGTCAGTCGTCAAGAACGCTGCGATCGCTGATCGCGTCGAGCAGTTGCTGCTGTGACGCGGTCAGCCGCAGCGGCGGCACGAATGGCACGCGGGCGGGAACGTCGATCCATTCGAGGATGGCCGCGCTGCTCGGCATCTGCAGGCCGCTCACGCCCACCGCAGCGAGGTCGTCGAACACGCTGCGTGCGGTCTGCGTCGGTTCGGCGAGCAGGGCATCGTAGTCGACGATGATGCGCGGCCAGCCCGCGCTCGCCGCGAACGCCTCGCGCATGTAGCGTTCCCACAGTGCCAGCGCATCGCCGCCATGCATGCCGTCACGACGTGCGAGCGAATCGGCAACCGCACGTGGTTCACGCGTGACGTGCACGAAGACCGGATGCGTCAGCATCGGCAGCAATTCGCGCGCGAGCAGACACAGGCGCGGCTCCTTGATGACCCATGGACGCTGTGGTTCGAGCGTTTCCAGAACGGCGGCGACCTCTCGACGGAACGCGTCGATCGCCGCTGGCGGCGCGTGTGAAGCGGGTGACTTCCAGTCGCCGCCGGCTGCGGCGAGGCGGCGCAGGCAGGCCATGTGGATCTCGCCGTGTTCGAAATGGCCTTTCGGATTGTCGTCTCCGCGCAGCAGCAGCGGTTCCGGCCCCGGCCATGCACCGAACAGGGCGAGCAGGCCGCCGACGCTCGAGGTGCCAGCGCGATGCATGCCGAGCACGACGATCTGTTGGGACAACCGCGTGCCGACGTCGCGCGCGCGGTGTGGTCGTGGCAGCGCTGGTGCAGCGATGCCGGCATGCCGGGAGAACACCGCATCGAGCATGTCGGCCGTCGCATCGAACGAATGCCGCGCGGCGAACGTGAGTGCGCGTTCACGCGCCAGCGCAGTGACTCCGGCACGTCGCTCGTGCAGGTCACGCAGACACGCAGCGAGCGCATCGACGTTGATGTCGTGCCAGTGGCATCCGGGATGGCTGGCGTCCTCGCGGCGTACGCCGACGGCGACCGCATGGCCCCAGTTGTCAAGCAGGTCGGCGTTGCTGCCCCAGGCCGAGCCGGCGACCACGCAGCCGCTGGCGATGGCTTCGACGAGGCATGCATCCCAGCCGGCACCACGACGCGCGCTCAGGTACACGTCCGCGGCTGCATACAACTGGCCGCGTTCGGCCGCCGGGAAGCCGCGTGCGCCGATCAGGCGAACGGTCGCGCGCGCTTGCGCAACCACCGGGGTGAGCAAATGCAGCAACGTGACTTCGTCGTCGCCCGGTTCGATGTAGACGAGCAGTTCGACGTCGTCGCCGGCATCGAAGGCGGCAGCGAATGCGCGCACGATTGCGTCGGCCTCGTCGCGGCCAACCGTCTCGACGATGCACAGGAACACCATGCGGCCGAGTGGATGACGCGGCGCGCGCACGTGCGGATGGCAATACTCCCGATCGACCCCGAACGGCACGATCTCCACCGCAGCCGTGACGCCGGCCGCGCGCACGAGGCCGGCCTGGAACGCATCGGGCACGACAATGACATCGAGATCGGCGAGCGCCGCATGCGCCGACGTCGGCCATGCCTCCCATTCGCAGGCAAGCAGCGCGGCGCGAACGCGCGCCGGTGTTCCCGCACCGGGCATCGCGGGGGTCGCACGCACCGCGATATCGGCGACGCCTGGCAGCGCACGCTGCGCCGCGGTCATCACGCGGAAGTCGTCGCTGGACAGCAACTCCGGACTCGCCGCCGCGAACGACAGCCGCCAGCCGCGCGCGTCGAGCCGACCGATCAGCCCACGAGCGAGCGTCGCCTCTGCCTTCGGCAGGCGCGTATGGCCCTGCCAGTGCAGGGTGCCTCGATAAAGCGCGAGCAGGCGCTGCTGCCAGCGCGCGGCGAAGGCGGCACGGCTCTGCGTCCACAGTCGGGCACGGAAACCGCCATCGTCGCGGGTCGATCCGTGCTGGTGGTGGCGCAGCGTGACGGCGCCGGCGACCACGCTGGCGATGCCGGCATCGGCGGCGCGCAGGCAGTAGTCGGTGTCCTCGAAATAGCTGTGGAAAATCTCGTCGAGCACGCCGATGCGCGCGATGCAGTCGCGGCGGATGTAGGCGAGCGCGAAGGCGATGCCCTGCACGCGTCGCGTGTACGGAAACTGGCTAACGTCGCGTTCCTGCTGGCCCGACTCGGTCTGCTGGCCCCAAAGGCCATCGGGCTCGATGAAGCCGCCGACATGGAAGACCAGATCGTCCGGCGAAGGCCCGAGCAGGCGACAGCCGACGATGCCGGTATCCGCACTCGCATAGGCCGCGTCGCGCAGGCGTCCGAGCCAGTCGTGCTGGATGAACTCGAGGTCGTTGTTGAGCAGCACGACGTCGTTGTCGGCACGCGCGGCGGCGATACCGGCATTCATGCCGCGCACGAAGCCGAGGTTCGTGGCAAGGCGCACGTAGTCGAGCCGGTCCAGGTAGGCGCCTATGCCCTCGACGGTCGCGTCGGTGGAGCCATTGTCGACGACAATCAGTTGCACTTCGTCGAGCGCGGTGGCGAGCAGCGAGTCGAGGCAGCGGCGGGTCAGTTCCCACTGATTCCAGGCGAGGACGATCAGGCTTGTGCCGCGCATGCTCAACGAATCCGCGGGCCGAGCCCGGTCCAGCATGCGGCGAGGATGTCCTCGACGTGGCCGACCGCGAAACTCGAGGGCGGCGTCAGCAACAGGTTGACTGCTGCATGGTCGGCAGCGTCGACGAGAT
>JBBSOU010000076.1:0-18195 GCA_038259445.1 Lysobacterales bacterium
CCCTGCCCCCGCCCCGCAGGGGAAGGACAAGCACCGGCTCCTGCTTTCTCTGGTTCGCGCCGGTTTTTCCCTTCCCGGGCGCTGGGGGGTTCGGGCCCCCGACAGGGGCGGAAGGGGGCGCTTCGGCTTGTCCTTCCCCTGCGCAGCGCTACGCAGAGGAAGGGAACGAATCGCCTGACGTGGAGCGGGGCGCCGAGCCGGCGTTTCAATACCCCGCGGCCTGGCCGTCCTTGCGTCCTTCCGAGGCGCCGATGTAGACGCCATTCTTTTCGTCCCAGCCGATCGCCTGGTAGCCGCCGAAGGAGCCGTCGGCGAACTTGACCGTGTGGCCCTTGCGCATCAGCGCGCGGATGACGGCATAGTCGAATCCGCTTTCGAGGGCAATCGCGCCGCCGTCGGTCATCGGCGTGACCTGGCCCTCGGGCGAGGTCGATCCTTCATGCTGGATGCGCGGGGCGTCGCCGGCTTCCTGCAGGTTCATGCCGAAATCAATGACGTTGGTGACGATGGCGGCATGCCCCTGCGGCTGTGTATCACCCCCCATCACGCCGTAGCTCAGCCATGGCTTGCCGTCTTTGGTGATGAAGCCCGGGATGATCGTGTGGAATGGCCTTTTGCCCGGCGCGAATGTGTTGGCGTGTCCCGGTGTCAGCACGAACATCTCACCGCGGTCCTGCAGGATGAATCCGAGTCCGGTCGGCGCCATGCCCGAGCCCATGCCGCGATAGTTCGACTGGATCAGCGAGACCATGTTGCCCCAGCGATCGGCCGTGGTCAGGTAGATGGTGTCGCCCTGGGTCGTGAAGTCACCGGCATCGACGCGCGTCAGTGCCTTGTCCATCGACATCAGCTTGCGTCGCTCGGCGGCGTATTCCTTCGAGATAAGACGCTCGACCGGTGCGCGCGCGAAGGCCGGGTCGGCGTAGTGTTTGGCACGATCGGCGAAGGCGAGCTTCTTGGCTTCGACGAACAGGTGGATGTGCTCGACGCTGCCGAACCCGTAGGACTTCAGGTCATAGGCCTCGAGGATGTTGAGCATCTGCAGCGCGGCGATGCCCTGACCGTTCGGCGGCAGTTCCCAGACCTCGTAGCCGCGGTAGTTGGTCGACACCGGGGCGGTCCATTCGCCGCGATGCGCGGCGAGATCGTCGTAGGAAAGAAAACCACCATTGGCCTTCATGTAGTCGCCGATGGTGCGCGCAATCGCGCCTTTGTAGAATGCATCGCGGCCACCGCGCGCGATCGCCTCAAGCGTGCCGGCAAGATTCGCGTTCTTCCATATTTCGCCTTTCGCCGGCGCGCGGCCATGATGCGTGAACTGCTCGCTGAAGCCCGGATACTTGCCGAGGCGCGGTACCGATCGGTCCCAGTAATAGGCGATCAGTTCGCTGACCGGAAAGCCTTCGTGCGCGTAATCGATGGTCGGCGCCAGCAGCGTCTTCATCGGCAGCTTGCCGAAGCGCTCGTGCAGTGCGAACCACGCGTCGACCGTGCCGGGCACCGTCACCGGCAACGGACCGAATGGCGGAATCGCCTCCAGCTTGTTGTCGACGAAGTATTGCAGCGACAGTGACTGCGGTGACCGGCCGGAGCCGTTGTAGCCGTGCAGCTTGCGTGTCTTGGCGTCCCAGACAATCGCGAACAGGTCGCCGCCGATGCCGTTGCCGGTCGGTTCCATGAGCCCGAGCGCGGCATTCGCCGCGATCGCCGCATCCATTGCCGTGCCGCCCTGCTTGAGCACGTCGATACCGATCTGCGTCGCCAGCGGTTGCGAGGTCGCCACCATGCCATTGCGGGCGAGCACTTCGGAGCGGGTGGCGAAGGCCGCACCGGTGACGCGATCGGCGGCCTGCACGCAGGTGGCGGCCAGCACGATGCATGCGCTGAAAAAGAGTCGGAGCATGCGCGTGGTCCCGGTTGTGGAAGTGAGGCGATAATACGTGAGGACGCGGCGGCCACGAGGTTGCGGCCAGCCCATCACCCGGATCGTGCCGACCATGTCGACTGCCCCCGCCGCCCTGATCGAACTTGACCATGCCACCGTCATGCGTGGACTTGAGGTCGTATTGCGCGATCTCAGCCTGCGCATCGAGCAGGGTCAGCACACAGCGATCCTCGGTCCGAACGGTTGCGGCAAGTCCACCTTGGTCAAGCTGATCCATCGCGAGGTGTACGCCGTCACGCGATCCGGCGCGACTCCGGTGCGCCTGTTCGGCCAGGCGCGCTGGAACGTGTTCGACCTGCGCCGTCGTCTCGGCATCGTCTCATCCGACCTGCACCGCGAGTTCGTCAGCGCACCGGAGATCAGCGCGCTCGACGCCGTGATCTGTGGATTCTTCTCGAGCCAGCGCATCGTCGAGCCCGCCGAGGTCACGCCAGCGATGCGCGATCGCGCGCATGCCGCGCTCGCCGACATCGGCATCGCGGCGCTCGCGTCACGAGGGCTGGCCACGCTGTCCAGTGGCGAGGCGAGACGCGTGCTGATTGCGCGCGCACTCGTGCATTCGCCACGGGCGCTGCTGCTCGACGAGCCGACCAGCGGCCTCGACATCATCGCCCGCAGGGACTTTCTCGACCTGCTCGGCTCACTTGCGCGATGCGGCACCACGCTGATCCTGGTGACGCACCATCTCGAGGAAGTCATACCGGAAATCGGCCGTGTCATCCTGTTGCGCGACGGCGGCATCCTCGCCGACGGCGCACCGCATGAGGTGTTGACGTCTGCGTTGCTGTCGTTGCAGTACGCCGCGCCGCTGCAGGTAAGGCGCGTGGCCGGCACCTATGCCCTCGAGCCGGCGGCGGCGTGACGACAGCATTCATGTCACGGGCGTCACGCTAGAATCGGATATCGCCGTCCTCCTTATGCGAGTGAGTCAGTTCATGTCGGGATCGTTGGGCGACCAGTGGCGGGCATTCGCGGCGCAACCGTGCGGACGCCGCTTCCAGATGCGTTACCGCAAGCAACGCGAGAAACGCACGGGGCTTGCGCGCAAGATCATGTTCATGTCGATCGGTGTCGTGCTGATGCTGACCGGCATGGTCATGCTGGTGCTGCCGGGCCCCGGTGTGCTGGTGATGATCGCCGGTGCCGCGTTGTTCGCCGAGGAATCGAAGTTCACCGCAGTCGCGCTCGATCGCTTCGACTTGTGGGTGACACGCCGCGTGATGCGCTGGCGCGCGTGGCGCGCTGCCAGGCGTTCGCCCTAGCGATCAGTGGTCAAACAGCGTGCGCTGCGGCGCCGGTGGCTCGGCATCGTGGAAGTTGCCGAGACCGACGCCGACGAGGCGATAGCGCGTGGTCGGCGCAAGTTCGACACGATCACGTAGCGCACCTGCGATGTCGCCGAGCTCGCCGGCCGAGGCCGGCATCGTCGTCGGCGAAACGCTGCGCGTGAGGATGCGGAAATCGGCCGTTTTCAGTTTGAGCACGACCGTCCGCGCCACACGATCGGTCTTGGTCGTCGCCGTCCAGACCTTTTCGGCGAGTCGACGGATGGTTTCGTCGAGCGCCGCCAGCGGCTGGTCAGACGAGAAGGTGTCCTCGGCGGAAATCGACTGCAATGGTCGATCGGGCGTGACCGCATGCTCGTCGATGCCGTGTGCAAGCTCATGCAGACGCAGGCCGTAGCGGCCGAAGCGACGTTCCAGATCGACAATCGACCATGCGCGCAGGTCACCGACCGTACCGATACCGAGCGCGGCGAGCTTGCCGTCCATGACCTTGCCGACACCCGGGATGCGCGCCACCGGCAGCGGCGCGAGGAACGCGTCGACATGCGCCGGCTTGATCACGAACAGGCCATCGGGCTTGCGCCAGTCCGAGGCGATCTTGGCCAGGAACTTGTTTGGTGCGACGCCGGCCGAGGCGGTCAGCCCAGTCGTCTCGCGGATCTGCTCGCGGATGCGACAGGCGATTGCGGTGGCCGATGGTGAGGCGGCATCGGTGACATCCAGATAGGCCTCGTCGAGCGACAGCGGTTCGACCAGCGGCGTGTGCCCGAGGAAGATGTCGCGCACCTGCCGAGACACCGCGCGGTAGCGGACGAAGTCGGGCGGCACGAATACCGCATCCGGACACAAGCGCTCGGCGCGCAGCGCCGGCATCGCCGAGCGCACGCCGAACTGGCGTGCCTCGTAGGATGCCGCGCACACCACTGAGCGCGCGCCACGCCAGGCGACCACCACCGGCCTGCCTCGCAAGGCCGGATCGTCGCGTTGCTCGACCGATGCATAGAACGCATCCATGTCGACGTGAAGGATCTTGCGCACCGACTCGTGACCCGCGTGAAGTCGCCGCATGCTACCCGGTTGGCAGCAGGCCGGGCATCGACCACTCGCAGCACGTCATCGCTGCAGTCGGCATTTTCCTACGTCGCTGCGCGCACTTTTCCGCTCGTGCGGGGTGGCCGGCCCGCAGAAAATGGCATTCCGAAACGGAGTTCCCGCCATGGCCCAGAAACATCCATCCCGGTATCGTTGGCTGGCTGCAGCCGGACTGCTCCTCGTCGCGATCGATCTGCCTGCGCAGACCGTGTTCCAGTGCATCGATGACGACGACCGTATCGCCTTCCAGCAGCAGGCCTGTCCAGCCGGTACTGCCGAACGGCGCATCGTTATCGCTCCGGCGCCGGCAACAAACCCGACGGCGGCGGCGATCGAGCCGCGAGCACCCGGCACTCGCCGCGCGCCGGTCGCTCGCCAACGCCAGCCGCGTGCCACCGCCACGGCGATGTCGTTTCGTTGCACGAGCGCATCGGGCGCCGTGTTCTTCCGGCATTCGCGCTGCCCGAAGTCGATAGCGCGCGCCGGCAGTGCGTCCGCGACCGCAGCCGCCGGCAAGGCCGATGCGGTCAGCGCCGTGAAGATTCCGCGTCGCGACGCGTGCCGCCAGATCGGCGCATTCGGACGCACCGGGCGCGAGCACGACGAGAGTGTATCGACCTACGAACGCAACGCTGGTCGCGATCCCTGCCGGCGCCACTGAAGACGGGATTCAGCGCGGCGGCGCTATAGTCACGCGCTCGAATCCGGAGTCCTGACCATGCACCTGACGTTCGCCGCACCGTTGCTGTCGATCCTGCTGCTCAGCGCGTGTTCGGGCGGCGAACAGACCGCCGCGCCCGCTGCGACGGCTCCTGCTGCGCGCGGGCCGAGCGCGGCGCAGCAATACCTCTTGTATGCGCAGATGCTCGCTGCCGACAGTGCCGAACTCGCGGTGCCACTCGGCGACGAGATCCTGAAATCATTCCCCGACAGCGACGAAGCGCGCAAGGTGCGCGAGACGATCGAACCGTTGCGCGCCAAAGCCACTGGCGATGCGGAGCAACGCCGCGTGACGCGGCTGTGGAGCTACGAGGAAAGCCCGATGTCGGGCGGTCGCCAGAGCACCGCGTCGATCTACAGCAACGAGGCACCGGCAGCAGAACGCGTGCGCCTCGTGATGCGTCGGCATACCGAATGGGGCCAGAGCGTGTTCCTCTATGGCCATGAGCCCGGTTACACCTGCGCGAAGGAATGCCGTGTGACGGTGCGTTTCGACGACGACAAGGACAAGCGCTACCTCGGCAGCATTCCGCCGACCGGCGAACCGGCGATCTTCATCGAGGAAGACAAGGCCTTCATCGCGCGGCTAGAGAAAGCCACGCGTGTCAGCATCGACACCAACGAGAAGGACAAGGGTGCGCGCACGCTGGTGTTCGATGTCGGCGGTTACGATCCGGCGAAGTTCCAGCCGATGCCGAAAAAGTAGCCTTGCAGCGGGCGATGGATTGGCGGGTCGACAGCTTCGCGCCACAAGTTGGCGAACACTGTCGCCTGCTCGTGCTCGGTACGGCGCCGAGCGCGCGTTCGCTCGCCTTGCAGCAATCCTATGGGCACGCGCAGAACCTGTTCTGGCCGTTCATGGGTGAACTGTTCGACGCCGGTCCGGAGCACGCCTATGCCGAGCGCATCCGTCGCCTGCATGCGCGCGGCATCGGTATCTGGGACGTGTTTGCTTCGTGCGAGCGTCGCGGCAGCCTCGACAGCAACATCGTTCGAGCCAGCGAAGTACCCAACGACATCGCCGGCCTGCTGCGTGCGCACCCTTCAATCCGCACGATCGCACTCAATGGCGGCAAGGCGCAGCAGGCCTATCGACGCCATGTCGATGCCGTGCTTGACCCCGCGCTGCGCGCTCGCGTGGCCCTTCTGGACCTGCCCTCGACGAGCCCCGCGAACGCCTCGATGACCCGCGAGCACAAGCGTGGCCAGTGGCGCCGCGTGGTCGACTCGGTGTAGTGCGGCGTTCCGTTCAGGTTTGCTCGATCACACTATTGCGCACATCAACGGAGATTTCCCATGAAACGTTTCGTATCCGGCATTTCTGCTGCGGCAGTCGCCATCGCACTTTCAGCGTCGCTGGCGCCGCGCGCCGAAGCGGCCGACGCCACCCTCGATTGCGAAATGAAGTTCGATCTCACCGGCTGGTCGGCGATCTACAAGCACGCCGAAGGCAATGGCACCGTCACCTGCGAGGACGGCAAGACGATGCGCGTTGCGATTTCTGCCAAGGGTGGCGGCTTGACCGTCGGCAAATCCGAAATCAAGAACGGTACCGGCAAGTTCACCGACATCCGTTCGATCGAGGACATCCTCGGTACGTATGCCCAGGGTGAGGCCAGCGCAGGGGTCGGCAAGACCGGCACTGCGCAGGTGCTGACCAAGGGCGATGTGTCGCTGGCGCTGGCCGGCGTCGGTGAAGGCGTGGACGTTGGCATCAGCTTCGGCGGCTTCACGATCAGCAAGGCAAAGTAAGACCGCGCGTTGCTCTCCAACGCGAGTTCATGCCGCGATCCTGACCGGGTCGCGGCTTTTTCTTGCGCGCATCGTGTGGCCACGGTAACGCGCGTCAGTGGCATCTACCGGTAGTCCATGACCTTCGGCACGGTCGTGCGCCAGCGTTCGCCTCGTGCAAACCCTTTAGCCCTTACGTGCATCGAACGACCCGACAGACATCACCGGGACGTTTCGATGCCACACACCATTTCTTGCCTGCCTGCCCTGTTGCTGACTGCGCTCGCTTTCGTTGCCAGTTCCATCGCCCACGCGCGTGACGCCGATTGCGATGTCGAAAGCGACTACGCGTTTCGCATCGAACCGGCGCGACTCGTGTTCACGAGCGAGGACAAACTGCGCACGATCGAACTGCTGCCGGGCGGATTCGTCCGAGCGGACGGCTTCATGCTCGCGCTGGGTGCTGAGGATCGTGGACGCATCGGCGCGCTCGAACGCGGCATGCGTGCGCTCGTGCCCGAGGTCAAGGCAATTGCGATCGACGCGGCGGCCATCGCCTTCGAGGCGATCGGTCACGCGTCCACCGCATTCGCCGCGAGTCCACGAGAGGCACGCGAGAGCGCCGAGCGTATCGCACGAACCGCGCAGGAACTGCAGAAAGGCATCGAGTCCAGACAGGATTGGGATGCCGGTTCGGACCGCGAGTTTGATCGCGTCATCGAGGGTGCAGTGGGTGCGCTGGTCGGCGAGATCGTTGGCAATGTCACGGCGCAGGCGATCACGGTGGCACTCAGCGGCGACGAGGCCGCGGTTGCCGAAATCACCGAACGCGCGAAGTCCATCGAACGTTCGGTCGAGAAGGCGCTCGAACAGCGCGGCGAACGACTCGAGAAACGCGCACGCGCAGTGTGCGCACGCATCGCCGATCTCGACGAGCTTGAATCGACGATCGTCGCGCGCTTGCCCGACGACACGCCGTTCGACCTTTTTCGCCTCGAACGCTGATCAGGTCAGCGGTGCGTCTGAAGGCAGTCGCGATCGCCACTCCTGAGCACGCGCCGGCTTGCCCCAGGCCTCGTACAAGGCAACGTACTCGCGCACGGCGTCCATCGTGCGCGAGTGGGTCGGACCGAACGCGGGATGCGTGGTCAGGATGGCGTACGCGCGATCGAGTTCGCTTTCCGCTTCCTCGTACTTGCGCGACCCGACCAGCACGCGCGCGAATGCGGTGATGAAAATGGCGCGGGCCGGATTGTCCGGGCCGAATGCCTTGTCCATGTGCGTGATGCTCAGGCGCGCATGGCGCTCGGCCGCTTCCGTCTCGCCCAGGTCGCGCAGCAGGCGCGCGAGATTGCTTTCCCCCGACACGCTCAGGTAATGGTCGGGTCCGTGCAGGCGCAGGTTGGTCTGCAACGTGCGTTCGTAGTACGGACGTGCTTCCTCGAGCCGCTGCTGGTTGCGGATCGCACTGCCCAGATTGGAAACGATCACGAGCGTGTTGGAATGATCGGGACCGAGCAGCGTTTCGGCAATCGGCAGCGCCGGCTGCAGGATCGTCTCGGCCTCGGCGAAGCGTTCCTGTTCAAGAAACATCACGGCGAGCGCGACCGACACATCGAGCGTGCGCGTATTGCTCTCGCCGAAACGCGCGCGATATCGCTTGAGCGCATCTTCGAGCAGGGGCTGGGCCTGCGCGTAGCGATCCGCGCGCGTGTAGGCCGCGGCGAGACCGCGCTGGCTCTCGAGCGTGTCGGCGTCGTCGGCACCGAGTGTCGCCAACTGCAGGGCATGCACGCGCTGGTAACGCGCAATGCTCGCGTCGAGCTTGCCAGCGGCACGTTCATGCCACGCCATGCGGCTCTCGGCGAACAATCGCGTACGATCGTCTTCCGGCAAGGCGGTGGCCAAGGCGACGAATTGCTCACCGAGCGCGAGCGCGTCGTCGAACTTGCCCTGATTGCCGAGCGCATCGGCTTGCTGCAACTGCAGTTGAACGCGCTCGCCGAGCGTCGCGTCGCCTCTTTCCGCAGAGGCCAGTGCAGCCGCGAAGTGCTCGACCGCCCGCGGGTATTCACCGATGCGCGCATAACTCTGCGCGATCGTGCGTTCAATCGCAAAACGTACTTCGGGTTGCTGCGCGAGTTCGCTGCCGGCGCGTTCGGCGGCCGAATCGAGGACCAGGCGCATCAAGGTGCGGTCCATGCCCTTGGCCCGATCCGGATCGATGCCGCCGAGCATGTCCTGCACGAACGCCGCGATCTGGCGCGCCTTGTCGGCTTCGATGCCGGCCAGCGTTGCCGCCGCTTCGGCGCGACGCTGGCCGTTGACAGCGAGTACCGCGCCGACGATCAATGCGCCGAGGACCAGCGACGCCGCGGCAAGTCCGAGACGATGGCGTGCGATGAACTTGCCGAGGACGTAGCGGCGGCTCGCCGGCATTGCCTGCAGCGGTCGTCGCAGGCGGTAGCGCTCGAGATCATCGGCCACGGCGAGCGCCGATGCGTATCGATCGTTGCGATCGCCGGCGAGCGCGCGCGCGAGCACGGCGCGCAGTTCCACCGGCAATCCGCGTGCCGCAGCAAGAAGGTCGGCGCCGGCCGGAACGTCCGAACGGTCGTCCACGGCGAGCAGTGTTTCCCGCAGCGTTGCATGCGCCTGCTGATGGCGGGACTGGTACGCCGCCGACGATGCAAGACCGGCAGCGTGGGTATCGGTGAGCATCTCGAACAGCAGCACGCCGAGCGAATAGACGTCACTGCGCGTGTCGATGTCGCGCGTGCTACCGGTGGACTGTTCGGGACTCATGTAGACCGCGGTGCCGGCGCGTCCGCTGCTCGCGGTCGTCGCCGCCGGGCCGCTGTCGGAGTCGGCACCGCCGATGGCGACGCCGAAATCGATGATCTTCGGCTGGGCAACCCCGTCGATCTCGCCAACGAGCACGTTGGCCGGCTTGATGTCGCGGTGGATGACGCCTTTCTGGTGGGCGTGTTGCACACCTTGGCAGATGCGCACGAACAGCGCGAGGCGCTGCGCACTCGAAAGCGCCTGCTCGCGGCAGTAAACGGTAACCGGCTCGCCTTCGACCAGTTCCATGGCGAGATAGGCCACCCCTTCGGGCGTGGTTCCGGCATCGAACACCTGCGCGATCGCCGGATGCTGCATCTGCGCGAGTGCCTGACGCTCGACCTCGAACCAGGCCAGCGCGAGTGGGTTGGATACCTGCGCACGCATGAGCTTGAGCGCAACCTGGCGGCGCACCGGCGCGGTCTGGTCGGCCAGATACACGTGGCCCATGCCGCCGGTGCCGAGCATTCCGCGCAGCACATAGTCACCGACGCGCGTACCGTCTGCGAGCGTCGCGCCGTCAGCCACTGGCGCCTCTGCGGCGCCGTCGACTTCGGTCGGGTCGATCGGCGAGGGTGGGCGCTCAGGCGGTCGGTGCATGGCCGACGTTCGCGTTTGTGGTCAGCATCGACGTCACCACACGCCAGTATTCGACATCGACGCCCACGGCTCGCGCGGCGGCAGCGCCGAACCCTTCTGCAGCAGTTCGATCGAAATCAGATCCGGTGAACGCACGAATGCCATGTGGCCATCTCGTGGCGGGCGATTGATGGTCACGCCCGCATCAAGCAGGCTCTGGCAGGTCGCGTAGATGTCGTCGACCGCGTAGGCCAGATGACCGAAGTTGCGCGCCGACCCGTAGTTCTCTTCGTCCCAGTTCCAGGTCAGTTCGACCTGACCGCGCGATTCGTCACCGGGCGCGGCAAGGAACACGAGCGTGAAGCGCCCCCTCTCGCTTTCGGTCCGGCGCAACTCGATCAGGCCGAGCTTGTTGCAGAAGAAATCGAGGTTCGCGTCGAGATCACGAACACGGATCATGCTGTGCAGGAACTGCATCGTCGACTCCGGGGTCAGGCACTCCCTGCAGTGTGCAACACGACCATCGAACGCGCTATGGCCACTCGGTGAGTCCTTCGATCTGGTAAAGGCGTGACCATGCCGGGCGCGCCTTCACTCGGCTGGCGAGCGTGGCGAGCGCCGGCCAGCGGTCTGACGGCTTCGGCATGTTGCGCGACCAGCGCATCAGCATCGTCGCATACAGGTCGGCAATGCTGAGCGTGTCACCGAGCACATGCGGCCCGTGTGCGGCGAGGTGTGTGTCGAGCCGTGACCATGCGGCCTCGATGCGTCGACGCGCAAAATCACGCAGCACATCTTCCTGTCCGGCGGGCCCGAAATCGGCGGGATAGAACCATTGCCGGAACGCCGGCTGCAAGGTGTTGGCGAGATGCAGCATCCATTGCAGGTAGAGACCGCGCGCCGGCGAATCGACAGCGGGTGCGAGCCCGGCCGCGGCATGGCGCTCGCCGAGCGACAGCAGCAGCGCAGCACACTCGTAGTAGGCGATGCCGTCAACGACCAGGGTCGGCACGAGTCCGTTCGGATTGAGCCGCAGGTAATCCGGATCGTTCTGCTGGCGACTGTCGAAATCGATCCGTCGCAAATTGTGCTCGGCGTCGAGTTCGAGCAACAGCAGGTGAACGGCCATGCTGGCCGTGCCCGGTGAGTAGTAGAGCGTGTACATGAAGACTCCCGTCACTGCGATCCGCACAGGATAGTCGTCTGTGCGGATCGCCGACACTTGCCTGGGGCAGACTCAGATCGCCAGCTTGCGGCTGATCGCGTAGTAGGCAAGGTTGCCGAGGCCGGTGGCGCCGAGCAGCACGGCGACCACCGCCGGGTTGAGCTCGGTCCAGCCGGACAGCTCGATGATGATGAAGCCGACGGCGAGAGCGAACAGCACGATGCCCCAGCGCAGCGAGGCATGACGGCGACGGGTTTCGTCGCCCTCGATGATCGAACGCACGAGTTCCTGGGACACGTTCGCACTGACCAGCTGGCGGCGTACGCGGGCATCGACGATGGCCTTGATCGTGTAGGCGATGCAGACAAACCCGGAGATCGGGATGAGCGGCAGCAGAAGGTCGCTGTTCATGGGTGGTTTCTCGTTGGGCAGGGGTTGCACGGAAGGAGATACCCCGAACGTGCGCGCGGTTGCAGCCGGCAGGCTTGCAACCTTACCCGCAGTGCGCGTATCCCATGCGCCATGACTGACCCCGCCACGCTGGCCATCGATCAGGCGCTCGTGCACGACGTGCTGGCCGCGCGTGCCGGCGCGTTCGAGCGGCTGGTCCTCACCTATCAGGGACTGTGCTGGCACGTGATCCTGCGCATGGTGCGGCATCCTGACGATGCGCGAGAACTGTGTCAGGAAGCATTCCTGCGCGTGCACCAGTGCCTGAACCAGTATCGGGGCGACAGCGCGCTGAAGTCGTGGATCGCCCAGGTCGCCTACTCGGTGGCCAAGCGTCATCTCGAACGACGGCGTGTGCCGATTGCCGACATGCCATGCGAAGAGGACGGCCTGTCGGCCGCAGACCGTGTGGCTGATCCTGTAGATCTCGAACGCGCGCACGCCGATGGCGAGGCGGCCGGTCTGCTGCATGCCGCGATCGCCGATTTGGCGCCGCTACCGCGTACGATCCTGACGCTCTACCATCTGGAAGAAATGCCGATTGCCGAGATCGCCAGCATCACCGGACTGGCCGAGGGTACGATCAAGAGTCATCTGTTCCGCAGCCGTCAACACCTGCGCGCCGTACTGGAGCGCGACATCGGAGCCGCCGCATGAACCACGACGAGTACGAATGGCAGGCGCAGGAAAGCGCGCTGGATGGCGAACGCAGGCAACGCGAACGTTCCGGTGATGATCCACTCGTCGTGCGCGATCGGGTGATCGCCGCGGCACTCGCGCAGGCGCCCGCGCAGCAGCTGCCGGCGGACTTCGCCGCGCAGGTCGCACGCAAGGTGCAGTCGCTGGTCGAACTCGACACCCGCTTCGAGCAGCGCGTGCAAACGCTGCTGCTGGCGGCGCTCGCTCTCGGTGTCGCGACGGTTGCGGTGATCTATGGCGCGGAATGGGTGCAGTCGGGAACCCGGCTGATGTCCGGCGGTGCCAATGGTTCACTGCATTGGCTGGTCGCCGGTAGCACCTGCATCGGCCTGTCGTGGCTGTTCGCGCGCGCACAGACGACGCCAGTGCAGCCCCCCGCTGGCCTGCGCCGCCACTGACCGCGCCAGCGGTTTCCTAGGCAGCCCAACGCTTCAGCGGCTTGATCGAATTGCCGCCGTACTCGGTTTCTCGGCGCCGCCATGAACCCGCCGATTCGCGCGGACGCCAGCTTGCGTCGGGGTGACAGCGCAACGAGCGTGATCGCGCGTGCCGACAAGGCGCTGTACGACGCCAAGCATGGCGGTCGCAATGCGGTCGTGCGCGATCAGCGAGTTGCGCAACAGCTCCGTATTGCGCGTGCCGTCGTTCGCACCCGCTTCAATGAGTGCGTTCGTGCTCGAGCCGCGCCCCCCGGTTTCGCCGACCTGTTGCATGCGCGCAGCGCGTCTCAGGCGCTCTTGCGCTGCTTGGCTGGCGCCTCACCGAGACTCGAATCGGCCTTGCCCGCGCGCGAACGCAACCACGCGGCGTATTCGTCGAGGTCGCCCTTGAACAACTCGACCTTGCCGTCGGCGACGCGCCAGAAGGTTTCGCAGACCAGGCCAATCAAGTGCCGGTCATGCGAGACCAGCACGATCGCACCGGGGAACAGGCTGAGCGCCTCGGCCAGCGCCTCGCGCATCTCCAGATCGAGATGGTTGGTCGGCTCGTCGAGCAACAGCACGTTCGGCTTGCGCCAGGCGATCAGCGCGAGCGCGAGACGCGCGCGTTCACCGCCGGAGAATCCGTCAACCGTCTCGAAGGCGCGGTTGCCGGCGAAGTTCCAGCGACCGAGGAAGTCGCGGAACTCCTGCACGCCGGTAGTCGGTGCGATGTCGCGCAGATGATCGATCGGCGTCTGACCTTCGTGCAGCGACTCCACCGTGTGCTGGGCGAAATAGCCGAGTTGCATGTCCGGATGCACGCTGCGCTGGCCATCGAGCAGAGGCAGTTCGCCGACCAGGGTCTTGACCAGGGTCGACTTGCCGGCGCCGTTCGGACCGAGCAGGCCGATGCGATCACCGGCCTCGAGACCGAAGCCGACGTTGCGCAGGATGCGCTTGTCGCCGTAACCGGCATCGACATGGTTGAGTCGCGTGAGCGAGTTCGGCAGCTTGACCGGATCGGAGAAGTTGATGTGGATCTGGCGTTCGGCGCGCACCGCCTCGGTACCACTGAGCTTGGCCAGGCGCTTGACGCGTGATTGCGCCTGCTTGGCCTTGGCCGCCGACGCCTTGAAGCGGTCGATGAACGATTGCAGGTGCGCACGCTCGGTCTGTTCCTTTTCGAATGCGATCTGCTGCTGGCGCAACTGCTCGGAACGCTGGCGCTCGAAGCTCGTGTAGTCGCCCGAATACAGTTTGGCCTTGCCTTCATGCAGATGCAGCATGTGTGTGCCGACGCCATCGAGAAACTCGCGATCGTGCGAGATCATCATGAGCATGCCCGGATACTTGAGCAGCCATTGCTCGAGCCAGAGCACGGCATCGAGGTCGAGGTGGTTGGTCGGCTCGTCGAGCAGCAGCAGATCGCTCGGCATCATCAGTGCGCGCGCAAGATTCAGACGCCCGCGCCAGCCGCCCGAAAACTCGGCGACCGTGCGCTCGTGCGTCTCCGCCGGGAAACCGAGGCCGTGCAGCAGGCGCCCGGCGCGTGCAGTGGCATCGTAACCGTTGATCTCGGCGAGCTTCTGGTGCGCGGCGGCGACCGCGTCCCAGTCCTCGGCAGCCATCGCCGCGGCTTCGGCAACCAGCACGGCATGCACCTCGGTATCGCCCGAGACGACGAAGTCGATCGCGCGATCGGGCAGCGCCGGCGTTTCCTGATCGACGCTGGCTATGCGCAGCTTGCCGGACAATTCGATATCGCCGCGATCGGCCTCGATCTCGTGCAGCACCGCTGCGAACAGACTCGACTTGCCACAGCCGTTGCGGCCGACCACGCCGATTCGCCAACCGGCATGCAGGGCCAGGTCGACATCCGACAGCAGCAGGCGTTCGCCACGCCGCAGGGCGAAGTTGCGGAAGGAGATCATCGAACAGGATTCCGGAGTGAAGGCGCGATCGGATACGCGAGATGGAGCCCGTTGCGCGAAGCGCAAGGTCGCATGCAGCAATTGTAGCCTACCGCTGCGAGGAGGTTGAGTAGTGTAGGTAGACGCACTGGCCAGCCTGCAGCCAACGCTGCGAGGAGGTTGAGTAGTGTCGGTAGACGCACTGGCCAGCCTGCAGCCAACGCTGCGAGGAGGTTGAGTAGTGTCGGTAGACGCAGTGGCCCGCCTGTAGCCAACGCTGCGAAGAGGTTGAGTAGTGTCGGTAGACGCAGTGGCCCGCCTGTAGCCAACGCTGCGAAGAGGTTGAGTAGTGTCGGTAGACGCACTGGCCAGCCTGTAGCCAACGCTGCGAGCAGGTTGAGTAGTGTCGGTAGAGCCTGCTGGCCCGCGCGATGGCCGTCCGTCCAGCTGCTCTTTGGCAGAGTACGCAACGACATCGCAGCTGGCGGCGCTGCCCACGATCGCACAAGCCTGTGTGGTGTTTGCTGCTGTAGGAGGGACTTCAGTCCCGATGCTGTTGTGGCGAAGTGACGAAGAGCATCGCGACTGACGTCGCTCCCACAAAAGCGCGCAGTGTTCGCCGGCACAGCTGCGCCTTTGCTGGTGCTGTGCGTTGCTGCTGTGGGAGGGACTTCAGTCCCGATGCTTTGGTGCTATTGCACGCTTACGCGCTTGCGGTTGTCGTCGGAGACGCGGTCGATCAGTTTGTTGTACGGATCGATACCGGCATCGTAGGGCTCGCCGTCGACGACCAGTTCGATCGTCGTCTCGGCTGTGGTGATGCGGTGCTTGCTGAGGTAGAGCACCGATTCATCCGCTTCGTCCGCGCCCGGTGCGCGGGCAAACACGCCGATGTCGACGGAGATGTCCACGGGTGCCTCGGTCTCCGCGCCCTTGCCGTCTGCGATCACCTTGCCGGCGCGCACCTTCAGCGTGACCGCGTACTTGCCGTCGTCGCGCTTGCGCGCGGTCGCCTCGACCGTGCGGTGGTCGAAGAACACGATCTTTTCGAACAGGTCTTCGATGAACGGGTGGAACGACGCATCGGTTTCCTCGCGCAGCATGTCGAGCAGTTCGCGTGAGGTCGGGTGCGGCGCATCATTGAAGCCCTTCTCACGCAGGAAACGCGCGAGCACGGCATTGAGCTTGTCCTCGCCGATCGCATCGCGCAGCGCATAGAACACGTGCCCGCCCTTCTGGTAATGGATGTAGGGCTGGTTCTCGTTGAGCGCAACCGGCATCTCCTCGATGCGTTCGCCGCCGCGTCCGGCCAGATAACGGTCGAGGTCGTACTTGAGGAACTTGCGCATCTTGTGCGCGCCGTATTCCTTTTCCATGACCATGAAGGCCGAGTATTCGGCCAGCGATTCCGACAGCATCGTCGCGCCCTGCACGTTGGCGCCAATCACCTGATGGGCCCACCACTGGTGGGCAACTTCGTGCGCGGTGACGAAGAACACGTAGTCGATGTCATCCGGGTCGCGCAGGTCGGCGATGAAGCCGAGCGATTCCGAATACGGCACCGTGTTGGCGAACGCCTGCGCGAAATCCGCGTAGCGCGGGAACTCGAGGATGCGCAACTGGCGGAACTGGTAGGGCGTGAATGCGCGCGTGTAGTAGTCGAGCGATTTCTTGGTCGCCTCGATCATGCGCTCGACGTTGTAAGGGTGCTTGGCATCGTGATAAACCTCGATGGCGACATCGTTCCAGACATCGCGCCTCACTTCCCAGCGCGCCGACAGCCAGGCAAAGAAGTTGAGCAGGCGCGTATCGGCCTTGTAGTGGAAATAGCGGCGACCGTTCTCGGTCCATTCGCGCTGCAGGTAACCCGGCGCGAGTGCGATCTGGTCGGCCGAGGTCGATACCGTCGTCTCGAACGTGACCCAGTCGGCGTCGTCGCCGATGTAGGTATTCGCGCGTGCGCCCTGGTCGTCGATCTTCGCCATGCGACGGGGCTCGCCGAGATCGTGCTTGCGCCGATCGTTGCGGTCGGAAAGCTCTCGACGGGCGTCGTAGCCGAATGACGGAAACACCTGGTTGTTGAAGAACGTGCCGTTGGCTACGAACTGGATCGGCTCGCCATCGAGCGTGAAACCCTTCGGCGCAATCTCGAGCGCGAACGTCATCGTGCGTTTTTCGCCGGGCGCCATCGGCGTGGCCAGTTGGTGGATCGTGTAGCCGTGGACACGATCATCGGCAGTGATCGTGCCGCCGCCAAAATCGAGCGCCGTTAGCGCAATGCGGTTGTCGAGCGCAATGTGCAGGACCTCGATCGGCACGGCGTGACGGTTCTCGATTGCGTAGCGACCGTTGACGACGACGCGACGCTGGTCGGGATAAATGTCGACGTTGGCGCTCACGTCGGTAATGCGCGGCTGCGCGATGTCCTTGTATTGCCGATAGGTCTTCTCGTAGTCGGCCTGCCGCTCGATCGCGAGATCACCGGGCACATATTCGTTGAGTCGGTTGGTGTTGTGGAAGATCCACACGCCGAGCGCGGCGAACGTGACCAGGCCCGCGCCGATCAAGATGCGCTCCGGCATGCGCAGCCGTGCACGCGCCTGGCGCAGCCGGTCGCGCCACGGGACACTCGTGCCGCGCGGCCAGAACGCCGTCGCGATCACGAACAACACGACGGCGAGTGCCGCCCAGTAAGCGCGGAACCACAGAATCGCTTCGAGGAAATGGCCGAAACCGTTCATGTCCGACCAGCGCACGGCGGGTGCCGCGCTGTACTGGTAGAGCAGATGATTGAAGTCGAGCGCCCGCAGCACGATGCGCGCAAGGATGACGAGGATCACGAACAGGTAACCGAGGAACTTGTTGCCGCTGATCACCTGCAGGAAAATCGCCAGCACCGCCATCAACACGAACGGTGGCGAGTACAGCAGCAGCATCTGCGCGTACAAGCCGAGCTCGAGGTCGGTGTAGCCGCGCGCGAGCTGGTAGATGATGCAGACCAGTGCGCCGACCGCGAAGAACACGAAGATCACGCCGATCAGGGCGACCAGCTTGGCCGCCAGCGGCACCCAGTCGGGTGTCGCATAGGCATCGGTCGTTTCGGCGACGCGCAGCGTGCGCTCGCGCCAGACCAGTTCACCGGCGTAGTAGATGACGATGATCGCGAGCAGGAAGTTGTAGCTGTCGGCCAGCGTGCCGAGCATGCGGTGGGTGACCGGATACAGACTGGTGCCGTAATAGAGGTCGGAATAGAACAGCGCGCCGCCGAGGTTGAAGATGCCGAGTGCGATCACGATCAGGAATGGCACGCCAGTCAGCACGCCAAGGGCATCGAAGCGCGCCTGGTGCAGGA
>JBBSOU010000077.1:0-17998 GCA_038259445.1 Lysobacterales bacterium
GTCAGCGAGGCGCGCACGCTCGAGTTTGCTCGTGGCACCGGTTTCCGCGACATCGTCCGCCAGTTGCGCCGCGAAAGGATCGCGCGTGGCTCGCCATTGTATTGGCGCGTGCTTGGCCGCGAGATGAAGATAGCCACGCGCCTGCAGGCCGGCGAGTACCGCGTGGAACCGGGCATGACGCCGCGCACACTGTTGCAGATGATGGCCGACGGCAAGGTCATGCAGCGCAGTTTCACGATCATCGAGGGCTGGTCGTTGCGGCAGTTGCGGCTGGCGCTCGCCGGAGTGCCGGAACTGACGCAAACCATTCCCGGCCTCGACGACGCCACGATTGCCACACGGCTCGGCATCGAGCAGACCAACCCGGAAGGCTGGTTCCTGCCGGAAACCTATGCCTGGGTGAAGGGTGACGACGACCTTGCGATCCTCAAGCGCGCGCATGCGGCCACGCGCGGGGCGCTCGATGCGTTGTGGCCGCATCGCGACCCGGCGGTGCCGCTGAAGACCTCGTATGAAGCGCTGACTCTCGCCTCGATCATCGAGAAGGAAACCGGCATTGCGGAGGAGCGCGCGCAGATCGCTGGTGTGTTTGCCCGACGACTCGACCTTGGCATGCGCCTGCAGACCGATCCAACGGTGGTCTACGGTCTGGGCGAAACCTATGACGGCAACATCCGTCGACGCGATCTCGACACCGATACGCCATACAACACCTACACGCGGGCCGGCCTCACGCCGACGCCAATCGCGATGCCAGGGAGGGACGCCATCGAAGCTGCGTTGCATCCTGCGGCGGGCAATACGCTCTATTTCGTCGCCTACGGTGACGACAGTGGACGCCACGAGTTCTCGGCCACGCTCGCCGAGCACAACCGCGCGGTGCAACGTTATCTGCAACGGCGGCGACAGCAGTGAGCGGACGCCTGCTCACGCTGGAAGGTGGCGAGGGCGCCGGCAAGAGCACCGTGCTCGGCGCCTTGCGCGAGCGGCTCGAGCACTCGGGCCGACGCCTGCTGGTGACACGAGAGCCCGGTGGCACGCGACTCGGCGAAGCCGTGCGTGCGATCGTGCTCGATCCAGGCAACCTCGACACCTGTGCGGAAAGCGAGCTCTTGCTGATGTTCGCGGCACGCGCGCAACTCGTGCGTGAAGTGATCGCGCCGGCACTCGCCGATGGCGTGTGGGTCCTCTCTGATCGATTCACCGACGCCAGCTATGCCTATCAGGGCGGCGGACGCGGCCAGCCGGACGCGCGCATACGCGAACTCGAAACATGGGCCTCGGCTGGTGTGCAGCCTGACCTCACGCTGCTGCTCGATCTGCCGGTGGCACAGGGACTTGCGCGCATCGAAGGTCGCGGCGTACCCGACCGCATCGAGGCGGAGTCATCCGGCTTCTTTGAACGTGTCGCCCGCCGTTACCGCGAGCGTGCCGCCGCCGAGCCGAAACGGTTTCGCATCATCGATGCCAGTCGTTCGATCGCCGAGGTGCGCAGCCAGGCGCTGGCCGTACTTGATGATTACCTCGCATCGGTCGATGCAATCCCATGAAGGTGCCGTCGTGGCTCGAATCGGAATGGACTTCGCTGGCAGCGCGACTGCAACGTCGGCAGCTGCCGCATGCCATGCTGATCGCCGGTGCCGCCGGACTCGGCAAGCGGGCGCTCGCCAAACGACTGGTCGAGGCCGCGCTCTGCGAGCAGCGCGGCGACAACGGCATGCCTTGCGGTCGATGCCGTTCGTGCCTGCTGCTTGCTGCCGGCACGCATCCTGATCGCGTCCACGTCACGCTCGAACTGCGTGATGACGGCAAGCTGCGCAGCGAGATCACGGTCGAACAGATTCGTCAGCTGTCGCAGCGCCTGTCGCTGTCGAGCCAGTTCGGCGGCCTGCAGCTGGTCGTCATCGAGCCTGCCGACGTCATGAACACGAATGCCGCCAATGCCTTGTTGAAGACGCTCGAGGAGCCATCGGCGAGCACCATCATCATTCTCGTCAGTGACCGTCCGGCCAGGCTTCCGGCGACGATTCGCAGCCGTTGCCAGCGCATCGCGGTAGCCGTACCCGGCAACCACGAGGCGCGCGCGTGGCTCGTCGCAAACGGCATCGCCGACGCCCAGGCAAGCGCCGCACTGGCGGCGACGCTGGGCAACCCCGGGCGTGCGCTCGCCGCCATCAGCGACCAGACCTTGCCACTGCGTGCCGAGTGCGTGCGTGACCTTGGCGCGCTTCGACGCGGACGTGCCAGCGCGCTTGCGGTGGCCGAGGCGTGGGCCGCGGACCGTCCAGTCGATCGCCTGTGGCAGGCAGCGGTGGTCGTCGGCGAAGAAGCAAGAACGCTCGCAACCGGCAGCGCCGGCGCGATCGGCTTGACCGATCCACAGGAAATACCGAAGCTAGCGGCGTGGTTCGCTCACGCGAACCGCTCGCGCGAACTGTTGTCCACCACGCTTCGCAGCGACCTGATCATTCTGGACCTGCTGCATTCCTGGCAGCTCCCGCGGAGGACATGACATGTCGACACCGAACGGAGGCGTGCCGCGGCAGGGCATCCTGTCACTGGCAATCAAGGACAAGGGCGCGCTCTTCAACGCCTACATGCCGTTCGTCAAGGGCGGCGGTTTGTTTGTGCCGACCACCAAGCGCTACAACCCCGGGGACGAGGTGTTCATCCTGCTCTCGCTGATGGACGAAAAGGACCGCCTGCCGGTTGCCGGCAAGGTCGTGTGGATCACGCCGCCGGGCGCACAGGGCAACCGCACCGCGGGAATTGGCGTTCAGTTCAACGAATCGAGCGATGGCGACGCGGCGCGCACCAAGATCGAGACGATGCTGGCCGGCATCCTCGGGCAGGAACGGCCGACGCACACGATGTGATGCGCGTCCTCGTGCTCGGCGCCGGCGCGACCGGCGGGTATTACGGCAGCCGGCTGATCGAAGCCGGGGCGCATGTCGATTTCCTCGTGCGGCCACCACGGGCGGAGCGTCTTCGCGCCAGCGGACTGCGCGTTGAAGGTGCACGGCCGACATTCCATGCCGCGGTCAATGTGTGTACGGAGATCGAGCAAGGCGCGGCGTACGACCTCGTGCTGCTGTCGTGCAAGGCCTACGATCTCGACTCGGCAATCGATTCGATTGCGCCTGCAGTCGGTGGGCAAACCGTCGTCATGCCGTTGTTGAACGGCCTTCGTCACCTGCAACGGCTGGATGCAGCGTTCGGAGAGCAACGCGTGCTCGGCGCGCTGTGCCACATCTCGGTGGCAGTCGACGCCGAAGGCACGGTCCGACAGACCGGCCAGGTCGATCGGCTGACGTTCGGCTGGCGCGTGGCTCAGGGTGTTTCATCGGACGGGCTGACCGGCCTGCTGCACGGGATGCAGGTCGAGGTGGTGGAGTCACCACGCATCCTGGACGCACTGTGGTCGAAGTTCGCGATGCTGTCTGCGCTGGCCGGAATCACGTGTCTGATGCGCGGCAGCATCGGCGAAATCGCAGCGACGCCGGACGGTACCGCGCTCGCCACCCGGCTCTACGAGGAATGCGCCAGCGTGGCCCAGGGCAGTGGCCATGCGCAGGATGCAGAGGCGAGGGCTGCCGCGTTGCGCACGCTGACCACGACCTGCTCGCGGGTCAAGGCGTCGATGCTGCACGACCTCGAACGTGGCGGTCCGACCGAAGTCGAGCATGTGCTCGGCGACATGCTCGGCAGGGCACAGGGTCTCGCGATCGACGTGCCGTTGCTGACGGCGGCGTGCACGGCGCTGCGCGTGCATGAGGCAGCACGCCGCGCCTGAGTGTTCGGGCGATCGCGCCTCAGGTCGCGGTGCCCGCCTGCAGCAGGTGGCTGTCCCAGCCGTCGCGTGCCGCGAAGCGCGCGCCGTAGCGCGATTCGAGCTCGGCGAGACGCTGCTTGAGTACGTCGGCGCCGGTATCACGGATGTGCTGGATCGGACCACCGCGGAACGGCGCGAAGCCGGTGCCGAAAATCACGCCGGCATCACACAGGTCTGCATCATCGACCACGCCATCATGCACGCAAGCGACCGCCTCGTTGAGCATCGGCAGGATCATGCGGTCCTCGATATCCGACGGCGCAACGTAGTTCGGATCGATCTCGGGCTTGCGCGCCTTGCCGTTCTCCCACAGATAGAACCCTTCGCCGTCCTTCTTGCCGCGCTTGCCGGACGCCAGCACGGATTCGAGTCCCGGCGGGATTTCGAGGTTGAGGAACGGTCCGAGTTCGCGACCGACCGATGCGGCGACATCAAGTCCTACCGTGTCGGCCAGCTCGATCGGTCCCATCGGCATCCCGAACTTCTTCGCCGCGCGGTCGAGCACCGGACCCGGTACGCCTTCGCCGTACATGCGTACCGCTTCGAGCATGTAGGGCATGAGGATGCGGTTGACGAGGAAGCCCGGCGTGCCCCGGACTGGCACCGGCAATTTGTCGATCGCCTTGCAGAACGCCAGTGCGCGCTTTTCCGTATTCTCATCGAGCGTTGCGTGGCGAACGATTTCGACCAGCGGCATCAGCGCGACCGGATTGAAATAGTGCAGGCCAAGGAAGCGACCTGGTACTGCGAGCGATGCGGACAGCGCGTCGAGCGGAATGCTCGAGGTGTTCGACGCGAGCAGCGCATCGGCCTTCATGTTGGCCTCGGCGGTCTTGTACAGCGCGATCTTGGCATCGGCGTTTTCGAAGATCGCCTCGATGACGAGATCGGCGGCGGCGACGCCTTTCCCTTCCACGTCGGCCTGCAGTCGCTGCAGCGCCGGCTCGATGCGATCGGATGTCTTCAGGCGCTTGGCGAACAGTTCGCGTGCCCGCGCCAGCGCAGGCTCGATGAACTTCTGTTCACGATCCTGCAGGGTAACGTCGAAGCCGCGCAGCGCCGACCATGCGGCAATATCCCCGCCCATGACGCCGGCGCCGATCACGTGCACACGGCGGATGCCGTGTTCGATCCCCGCGCCGAGCCCCTTGAGACGCTCCTGCAGAAAGAACACGCGGATGAGATTGCGTGCGGTCGAGGTCTGCGCGAGCTTGGCGACCGAGCGTGCTTCGTTCTTCAGCCGCTGGCCGAGAGAACCACCGCGCCGCCAGGTCTCGATCAGCGCAAACGGCGCCGGATAGTGTTCGGGGCGCGCTTTCGCTGCGGTCTGCTTGCGTACCATCGGTGCCAGCACCTGACGCACCGGCCACAGATTCGTCGCCCAGGCGAGCGCACGCTGTTGCAGCGGTCGGACCTGCGGTCGTCGAATCAACTCCCTGGCGCGTTCGATCAGCAGTTCGGGCGTCGACAGCGCATCGACAAGTCCCATCGCGCGCGCGTTTTCTGCCGACGCGGTGCGCCCGCTGAGCATGAACTCGAGCGCCTTCGGCGCGCCGATCAGATAGGGCAGGCGGGCGCTGCCACCCCATCCAGGGAAGATGCCGAGCTTCACTTCGGGCAGTCCGATGCGAGTCGACGAATCACGGCTGGCGACGCGGTAGCGGCAGGCCAGCGACATCTCTGTGCCGCCACCCATGCAGTGCCCGTGGATCGCAGCGACGGTCGGGCAGCGCAGTCGCGCAAGGTTCTGGAACACACGCTGGCCATTGCTGATGGCATCGAGCACGTGCCCTGACGCAGCGAAACCTTCGAACTCGCGAATGTCGGCGCCGGCAATGAAACCGGCCGGCTTGCCGGAGCGGAAAACCACTCCTCGCGGCGGCTCGAACGACAGCCGCTCGATCAGTTCGTCGAGCTCGTCGAGCACCTCGCGCGAAAACGTGTTGACCGAACTGCCGGCACGGTCGAAGGTGACCACGACGATGCCTTCGGCGTCCTGTTCGGTGCTCCAGTGACGGAAGCGCAGACCCTCGAACATGTTCGGTTCCTTGGTATCGCGCTGGGTCGCACGGGACACCTATGATCCCGGCAAGCCGAGCCTCTGGTCAATGCGCGTCAGTACGGATACTGTGCAACCTGAACGATACAAGGAGTGGCGAACCTCGCCATGCAGGAATCCGCAGCGCTTCTGGTCACGCCGAAACTCTTCGAGCAGATCGTCAAGGCCGATGGCAACCTGATCGGAATCGAGACGGCCAACGTCGACGAAACCCTGGCGCAGATCCGCCAGTTGGCGATCCGCGGCGGTCAGTCGGTGTACGTGTGGGATCCGGAAACCGGTATTTCCGCGTTGCGCGACAGCGAACTGCGTGTGCCCGGCTCGAAGCGGCTTGCCGATGCCCTGCGCTTCATCCTGCAGAGCATGCATTTCGCGGTTTACCTGCTGCGCGATTTCGACGGACAGCTGAAGTCGCCGAACACCGCGTTGCTGCGCCGCATCGCGCGTATCCAGACTGCACACCGGCGCAAGCTCGTGTTTCTCGCCCCGGCGCTTTCGTTTCCCGACGAGATCGCTGCACTGGTTGAGCGCATGAATCAGGCAGGCAGCATGTCGGCACGTCCGCGCTTGCGCGACGGACGCTGGGTGACCTGATGGCGAACGAGATCGCCAGTGGCTCCGTACTGATCATCGCCACCGACCGCGAGGACCGGCGCGTGCTGTTCGATGCGCTCGACGCTCAGGAGTTCGATGCCATCTACACGGCCAAGGATATCGGGCAGGCACGCGCGTTCCTCGAGCAGGACCCCGAGATCGACCTGGTCCTGCTCGAATTCATTGGCGCCGCAAGCGAGGCGGTCGCGTTCTGTGGCGAACTGCGAGGCTATCGGCCAAGTGCTCGGGTTCCGGTGATCGGCATTCTTGCCGCGACCGTGCCCGAGCGGCGCTGGAACTGGGAACGGATGCCGCCCGGCGTCGTCGAGTGGATATCGAGCCCGGTCAATCCCGCCGAAGCACTGGCGCGCATCCACGCCCAGTTGGGTGCACGCCGCGGCGCCGAGCGCGCGCTGTTGCCGACGCTGGGCGACGACCGCTACCAGTATGCGTTCGATGGCAGCCTCGACGAGCTCGCGCTGGTCGATCCACGCAGTGGCAGGCTGCTCGAAGTCAATGCACCGTTCATCCAGCGCAGTGGTTTCGCGCGTGCACAGCTGCTCGGCGGGCGCGTCGATGCCTACGACGCGATCCTGCCACCGGACCAGCGCAACGAGCTCAACCTCAAGCTCGTGCGCGAGGGCAGCGTGCGCTTCAGGGGTCAGAAACCGCACGCGGATTCGACCACCTATCCGGTTGACGTACATGTACAGCTGGCCGTGCAGGATGGGCGACTGGTTCATTTCTACACGTTCCGCGAACTCGGTGAACTCGGTCGCTATCAGCAGGCCCTGTCGGTCATCTCGGAATTGACCCAGGCCGGCGGTGGTGACGAGGGCATCAACTCAGCCATACGCAGCATCGTCGACTGGCTCTCGCTGGATTACGTGGCGCTCATTGCGGTTCGCCCGGAGCAGGAGGGCGAACTGCAGCCGCTGGTCGTCTACCACCGCTTCAGCCCGACCGACGACAGCCCCGATCCATTGCGCCAGCCGACCGTCAAGCAGGTGCTCGATGGTGACGAAATCGTGCGTCCTGCGCATGCCTGGCGCCTCAGTGCCGATGACAGTTTCGTTCGTGAGCGCCGCTTCGAATGCCTGATCGGCCTGCCGCTCTGCGACGAGCGTCGCGTCGCTCTCGGCGCGCTGCTGATCGCACGTCGCGAACCTTTGCCGGCGCTTTCACCGACAATTGAAGCCCTGCGCGCGATTGGCCATCGTCTTGCTCTTGAGCTCGAATTGCGGCGCACGCGCGAGCAGGGCCGGGTGCGCGGACTGCAGGATGCGTTGACTGCACTGCCGAACCGGCTGCTGTTCAACGACCGGCTCGAATCGGTGATCCAGGAGGCGCACCGCACCGGCGAGATGTTCGCCGTGCTGTTCGTCGATCTCGACCGCTTCAAGAACATCAACGATTCGCTCGGCCATAACGTCGGCGACCACGTGCTCGTTGCCGTTGCCCGCCGCCTGCGTGCGTGCGTGCGCGCCTCGGACACGGTCGCGCGCTACGCCGGCGACGAGTTCACCCTGATCCTGCGCCACATCGTCCAGCGCGAGGACGTGATGCGCATCGCCGACAAGATCGTGCGCGTCATGGAGGCGCCGTTGACGCTGCCGGGCGGACTCGAGCTGCAAATGACCGCGAGTCTCGGCCTGAGCTTCTACCCGGACGACGCGAGTACTGCCGATCGCCTGCTCAAGCAGGCCGACGTGGCGATGTACACGGCCAAGGGAATGGGCCGCAATACGTATCAGGCCTATGTTGCCGTGCCCGAGGAATCGCACCAGCAACGCCTCGCCCTCGAAGCCAAATTGCGCCAGGCCGAGCGCAATGGCGAACTGCGCGTGTTCTACCAGCCACAGGTCGACACGCACAGCGAGGACATTGTCGGCATGGAGGCGCTGATCCGCTGGGAGCACCCGGAACTCGGCATGATCAGCCCGGGATTCTTCATTCCGCTGGCCGAAGAGACCGGCTTGATCATTTCGATCGGCGAATGGGTGCTGCGTGCGGCATGCATCGATGCGCGCCGCTGGCAAGTCCGTTTCTCGCTGCCGTTGCGCATCAGCGTGAATCTTTCGCCGTTGCAGTTGCGCCAGCCGAATCTGGTCGGACTGGTTGCGTCGGTGCTCGAAGAGACCGGCGTGCCGGCGCATCTGCTTGATCTCGAGGTGACCGAGAGCATCAGTGTCAAGTCGATTCCGAATCTGCTCGAGACGCTGCAGGCGCTGCGTGAACTCGGTTGCCAGATATCGATCGACGATTTCGGCACTGGCCAGTCCTCGCTCGACTACATCAAGCGCTTCCCGGCTGACCGCATCAAGATCGACCAGGCTTTCGTCCGCAACATCGGACTCGACCCGGACGACGAGGCCATCGTGCAGGCGACGGTCGGCATGGCGCACAATCTCAACCGGGCGGTGGTTGCGGAGGGTGTTGAGATCGAAGCGCATCTCGAGTTCCTGCGCGCACTTGGCTGCGAGGTGCTGCAGGGCTACCTGTTCTGCCGGCCGTTGCCTGCGGCGAGTCTCGAGAATCTGCTGGTCGAGCGCGAGCGCTTGTTCAAGAACCTCGGTGACACGGTAGGCAGCGGATGAGTCGAAGGGCCTGCCGCCCTCGGACCACGGCAAGCCCGGGACGCGGCAGGCGGCATGTGCCGTCCATTGCGGCCCCGGTAACATGAAACTTTTTCGCGGCGCGCGGGTCCATGCATTGAGCCTGGACCCATTCGCCGGCAAGGAGATCTGCCCGCATGGGCGAGAGCGAGTTGGACCAGGCGCTGGTCGAGCGTGTGCAGAGCGGCGACAAACGCGCGTTCGATCTTCTGGTGCGCAAGTACCAGCACAAGATCATCAGCGTCGTCACACGCTATGTCTCGGACTGGAGCGAAGCGCAGGACGTCGCGCAGGAAGCCTTCATTCGTGCCTACCGCGCGATCGGAGCTTTTCGTGGCGAGAGTGCGTTCTACACATGGATCTACAAGATCGCGATCAACACGGCGAAGAACCATCTGGTGTCGAAGGGTCGACGCCCGCCGATCGGCGACATCGCGATCGACGACGCGGTGCAGCTTGAGGGTGCCTCGCAGCTGCGCGACCGCGCCACGCCGGAACGCGAATTGCTGCGTCAGGAAATTGAACGAACGGTGTTCGCTACTGTCGAAGACCTGCCCGAAGAGTTGCGCACCGCGATCACGCTGCGCGAAGTCGACGGGCTCAGCTACGAGGAGATCGCGGAAGCCATGGATTGCCCGATCGGAACCGTGCGTTCCCGGATATTCCGGGCACGTGAGGCCATCGACATCAAGTTGCGCCCGCTATTGTCGGAAAACGACGAGGATTAGTTCGCCATGACCCAGCAGAACCTTGAGCATGTGTCGGCCTTGATGGACGGTGAGTTGTCTCGCGACGAGACGGCGTTCCTGCTGCGGCGTGCGGCACATGACGGGTCGATCGCGCAGCGATGGAGCAGCTTCCATGTCATTCGCTACGCATTGCGCCGGCAGGAAGTGGTCGCACTCCGCGGCGACTTCACGAGCGTGATCATGCAACGCATCGACGAACAGGACGTGACCGTCCGCGGTCGCGATACGCCGTGGCTGCGCTGGGCCTCCGGCGGGGCGATTGCTGCCTCGGTCGCGGTCTTCGCATTGTGGGTGACGGCACCGGGTGTCGAGCAATCGGCAGGTGCCACGCGCGTTGCCACATCTCCGGCGCCGGTGCAGTCGGATGCACGTCCGGCACTGGTGGGTGCCGGCGTGGGCAACGAGTTCAGGCCGCCGATGCTGTCACCGTCGCTGGCGGCACAGCCGGCGTCGGCGAGTTCGCCGGGTTTCAATAGCGCGACGCAGGCGATTGATCCGCGTCTGCAGTCTTATCTGATTCGGCATTACGATGCCGCTGGCGCTGCTGGCCAGTCGTCGATGATGCCGTATGTCCTGCTCGTCGCGCCGCAGCAACCGCAGGCGGCGACGTCGGCTGCCGTGCAGGAACGCGCCGACCGGCGCTGACCGCCAGCTCGCTCGAGAACCATGATGCGCATGGAAGACGCACGCTACGCCGCTTGGGCGCGTGCGCTCGCGATCGTCCTTCTGGCGATCGTTTTCGCCGTACCCTGCGCGCAGGCCGCCGCTTCAACGGACGGTCGCGACCTGCTCAGGCAGATGGCCGTGGCGATGCGCACGCTCGACTATCAGGGCTCCTTCAGTTACCAGCACGCCGGGCGTCTCGACACGATGCGCGTGTTCCACGCCGGCGGTGCCAGTGAGCGCGAGCGTCTGGTCAGTCTCAACGGTCCGCGCACCGAAGTGATCCGGGACGGATCGACGGTCACCTGCATCCGCCCCGACGGATCGGCCACGGTGTATTCGAGCGGCAGCGGCCGCGGATTGTTGCCGGTCGTGCCCGGTAGCGGCGACGACGCGCTCGGCGCACACTATGAGGTCAGCATCATAGGCACCGATCGTGTTGCCGGCTATGAGGCCGACATCGTCGACATCGTCGCGCGTGACGCTTTCCGTTACGGCTACCGGCTGTGGATCGATCAGGGCAGCCGACTGCTGTTGCGTTCGATCGTGACCGACAGCGAGCGTCGACCGCTCGAACAGCTGATGTTCGTTTCTCTCGATATCGGCACGCCGCCGCGCGACACCGACCTGCTGCCGCAGCACCACGAGATCCTTGCAACGTCGGTTGCGTCGGATACAGAAGTGCCACTGCGGCGCGCTCCGACATGGCGCTCGGCCGGACTTCCGACAGGTTTCGCGTTCGCCACTGCGCGACGGCAGGCGAAAGGTTTGGCCGGCGCCGAGCATCTCGTCTTCACGGATGGCCTGGCCAACGTTTCGGTGTACATCGAACCGCGTGACGGCGATGACGCCGCGGTCGCCGCGTTGCCGGGTCGCGGCACGATCAATGTCTACAGCGTGCTTGGCGAAGATTGGCGGATCACTGCTCTCGGCGAAGTGCCGGTGCGTACCGTCGAGGCGATCGCCCAGTCGATGCGCCGGGCAGAGTCGTCCGCGGCCGAATGACGCCTGCGGCCACTGTGCGCTGACCGGCACATCGCACCTGCAGGAACTTCGTTCGGCGTGGACTGCTCGAAGGCGCGCACTGTGCTCGGGCCGGTGATCGTGCATCGCTTGCTTGAACTCGCGTGAAATCGTGCCCATTGTGGGAAAACGGTCCAGATCCGGATCAGAAATCTCTTTTTTATCGAGGACATCGCACCATGAGGATTCCATCGAGTTGGCTGCTTGCCGCGTTCGCTGTCTGCGCTGCTGCGGGGCTCGCGACACCGCCGGCCGCTGCGGAAAACCTGCCTGATTTCGTCACACTGGTCGAGCAGAATGGCGCCACGGTCGTCAATGTGCAGGCTTCGGTCACGCAGTCGCGTGCGCCACAGGGCCTTGGCCCCGGCGCGGACGGCGAGGTACCGGACATTTTTCGCCGCTTTTTCGGGCCGATGCCGGGCGCTCCGCAGCAAGGTGGCGAGCGTCGCTCTGCCGGATCCGGATTCATCATCTCGAGCGACGGCTACATCCTCACCAACAACCACGTGGTCGCCGGCGCCGACACCGTCAGCGTGCGTCTTTCCGATCGCCGCGAACTCGACGCCACGGTGATCGGAACCGATGAGCAGACCGATATTGCCCTGCTCAAGGTCGAGGCGACCGGATTGCCGGTGGCGAAGATCGGCGACTCCAGCAAGCTCAAGCCGGGCCAATGGGTGGTGGCAGTCGGTTCGCCGTTCGGCATGGATCATTCGGTCACCAAAGGCATCGTCAGTGCACTCGGTCGCGGCTACGACCGCAGTCAGCAGTACGTTCCCTTCATCCAGACCGACGTGCCGATCAATCCCGGAAATTCGGGCGGCCCGTTGTTCAATCTGGATGGCGAGGTGGTCGGCATCAATTCGCAGATCTTCTCCAACACCGGCGGCTACATGGGCGTGTCGTTCGCGATTCCGATGAAGGTCGCCATGAACACGGTCAGCCAGCTCAAGGACAAGGGGCGCGTTTCACGCGGCATGATCGGCGTACAGATCCAGGACGTGAACCGTGAAACGGCCAAGGCACTCGGTCTGCCGCGCAGCGGCGGCGCGCTGGTCAACAACCTGTCGCCGGGAAGCGCTGCCGAGAAGGGCGGCGTCAAGGTCGGTGACGTGATCCTCGCGTTCGACGGTACCGAGATCGTCAGTTCCTCGGACCTGCCGCCGGTGGTTGGGGTGACGCCGCCGGGTACGCGTTCGCAGCTGAGTGTGTTCCGCGATGGCAAGACCATGTCGATACCGGTCACGGTTGCCGAGTTGCCGCAGGACTCAGCGAGCACTGCTGCCACGGCGACACCGCGCGAGACGCCGGCCAACGTGCTCGGCATTGCCGTCGAGGACCTCAGTGCCGAGCAGCGCCAGCAACTTGGGCTCAAGGACGAAGGCGTCGTCGTCACGCGCATCACCGGGACTGCGGCACGACGCGCGGCGCTTCAGCCGGGTGACGTGGTCCTCATGGTCGGACGCAGCGCGGTCAGCAATACCGCTGGATTCAACGCGGCACTGAAGGGACTCAACGCCGGCGATTCGGTCATGCTGCTGGTCCGCCGTGGCGATGCCACGACCTTCATCGCCATCAGCGTGCCGGCCGCCGGCAGCGGGGAATGATGGCCTGCAGGTTGGGCAGGGCGCGACGTCCTGCCTGACCTGCGCGACCAGCGACCGGTCGATGGCGCAGTCAAGCGCGCGGCTTTCTGCGATAATCGCGGTTTTGTGCAGGCGCCTCCGGCGCTGCGCACCTGCCGGCAGTCGTTGATGGATCACATCCGAAATTTTTCGATCATTGCGCATATCGATCACGGCAAGTCGACGCTTGCCGATCGCATCATCCAGTTGTGCGGCGGTCTCGAAGCACGTGAAATGGAAGCGCAGGTGCTCGATTCGAACCCGATCGAGCGCGAGCGCGGAATCACGATCAAGGCGCAGAGCGTCTCGTTGCCGTACACGGCACGCAACGGCGAGACCTATCAGCTCAACTTCATCGACACCCCCGGGCACGTCGACTTTTCCTACGAGGTCAGTCGCTCGCTGGCAGCCTGCGAGGGCGCGTTGCTGGTGGTCGATGCCGCTCAGGGCGTAGAGGCGCAATCGGTTGCCAACTGCTACACCGCCGTCGAGCAGGGTCTGACGGTCGTACCCGTGCTCAACAAGATCGATTTGCCGACGGCCGACATCGATCGCGCCAAGGCCGAGATCGAAGCCGTCATCGGCATTCATGCCGACGACGCGGTCGCGATCAGTGCGAAGACCGGCGAGAACGTGATCGAAGTGCTCGAAGCGATCGTCGCGCGCATCCCGCCGCCGAAGCCGCTCGATACCGACAAGCTGCAGGCGCTGATCATCGATTCATGGTTTGACAACTATCTCGGCGTGGTGTCGCTGGTGCGCGTCATGCAGGGCGAGATCAAGCCGAAGGACAAGATTCTCGTCATGTCCACGGGACGTTGGCATGAAGTCGACCAGGTCGGCGTGTTCACGCCGAAACGTCTGGTGAAAAGCAAGCTCGGTGGCGGCGAAGTCGGCTGGGTCACGGCCTCGATCAAGGACGTGCATGGCGCTCCGGTCGGCGACACGCTGACGCACAACGCGAATCCCGCCGCGGCGCCGTTGCCGGGCTTCCAGAAGGTGCAGCCGCGCGTGTTCGCGGGCCTGTTCCCGATTGCCGCCGAGGACTACCCGGCGCTGCGCGAGGCGCTCGAGAAGCTCAAACTCAATGATGCGGCCCTCAATTTCGAACCGGAAAGCTCGGAGGCGATGGGATTCGGCTTCCGCTGCGGCTTCCTTGGCCTGCTGCACATGGACATCATCCAGGAGCGGCTCGAGCGCGAGTACGACCTCGATCTGATCTCGACCGCGCCGACGGTCGTCTACGAGGTGCTCAAGACCGACGGGTCGATCCTCGCGCTCGACAATCCGGCCAAGTTGCCGCCGTCCCAGTACATCGAGGAAATCCGTGAACCGATCATCGTCGCCAACATCCTCACGCCGCCCGATCACATTGGCAACGTGATCAAGTTGTGCGAAGAGAAGCGCGGCGTGCAGCGCTCGATCAACTATCTGTCGACCCAGGTGCAGATCAGCTACGAGTTGCCACTGGCCGAGGTCGTGCTCGATTTCTTTGACCGGCTCAAATCGGTATCCCGCGGCTATGCCTCGATGGATTACCATTTCGATCGTTTCCAGCCCGCGCCGCTGGTGCGTCTCGATGTGCTGATCAATGGCGAACGCGTCGACGCACTCAGTCTGATCCTGCACCGCAGTGCCGCCGATCGGCGTGGCCGCGAATTGGTCGAGCGCATGAAGGACCTGATTCCGCGCCAGCAGTTCGACGTCGCCATCCAGGGCGCGATCGGGGCGCAGATCATCGCGCGCTCGACGGTCAAGGCGTTGCGCAAGAACGTGCTCGCCAAGTGCTATGGCGGTGACGTTTCGCGCAAGCGCAAGCTGCTCGAGAAGCAGAAGGAAGGCAAGAAGCGCATGAAGCAGGTGGGACGGGTCGATATTCCGCAGGAAGCATTCCTCGCCGTCCTGCAAACCGACAACAAGTGATTACGTGACAAACCATTGGGGTTGCGGACGATGAAGGGGATTGAATGAATTTCGACTTGGCCCTTTTCCTGGTCGTGTTGACCGGCGTGTCGGGGATCGTCTGGCTGATCGACAGTGTCGCGTTCGCGCCGGGCCGGCGTCGGCGCGCCGCCGAGATCGAGGCGATCACGGCGTTGACCGATGTCGAGCGCAATGCGCGCATGCAGGAGGCGTTGCGCGAACCGGTGCTGACGGAGTACGCGCGCTCGTTCTTTCCGGTGCTGATCCTGATCCTGATCTTCCGTTCGTTCATCGCCGAGCCGTTCAAGATTCCGTCCGGATCGATGATGCCGACGCTGCTGGTCGGCGATTTCATCCTCGTCAACAAGTTTGCCTATGGCCTGCGCCTCCCGGTACTCAACAACCGGGTGGTCGACATCGGCAATCCGAAGCGCGGTGATGTGGCCGTGTTCCGCTACCCCGGTTACCAGTGCGAGCGCGATGGCCAACTCGTGCGCAGCGGCAATCCCTGTTTCGAGGCATTCGTGCCGACCCCGAAGCAGGATTACATCAAGCGCATCATCGGCCTGCCCGGCGATGAAGTGACCTACCGCAACAAGACGCTCTACATCAACGGCGAGGAAGTCGCGCAGACCTATGTCGGCCCCTACATCGGACCGTCGGAATCGGGTCGCAGCATGGCCAATGCCCAGGTCAAGCAGGAGAAGCTCGGTGACAGCGAACATCGTATGATGACGTTGCCGACGCCTGATCGCGGCCGCGAAGGAACATGGACGGTACCTGCGGGAAATTACTTCGCGATGGGAGACAATCGCGACAGCAGTCTCGACAGCCGCTTCTGGGGTTTCGTGCCGGAAGAGAATCTGGTCGGGCGTGCATTCGTTGTGTGGATGAGTTGCGCCGGCAGTTTCTGTACCGAAGGCGTCGACTTCAGCCGTATCGGAACCGTCATCGAGTAGCCAGAGGGGAGCGTCATGTCGAACAAGGTCAACGTGCGCGGGATCACCCTCATCGGGTTCCTGATGCTGCTGCTGGTGGTCGGATTCTTTGCCTATCTGGCAATGCGTCTGGTACCGGTCTATGTCGAGTACATGGGCGTGGTCAAGGCAATGGAGCAGGTCCGTTCGGAGTCGGGCTCGGCGCAGGCCTCGCCGGAACAGATCCGGCGCTCGCTGAGCCTCAAGTTCAACACCCAGTACATTGATGATGCGGCTATCCCGCCGCAATCGATCCAGGTATTGCGCGAGGGCAATGCGCAGACGCTACGCATCCGCTACGAGCGTCGTGTGCCGTTCGTGCACAACCTCGAGATCCTCGCATCGTTCGACAAATCCGTGAACCTTTCCGGTGGAGCCGGCGACTAGACGCGTGGCGCTCGGCCACGCGTTCACCGACCTGCCGCTGCTCGAGCAGGCACTGACGCACCGCAGTTTCGGTCGTCGCAACAACGAGCGGCTCGAGTTTCTCGGCGACGCCCTGCTCAACATGCTCGTGGCCGAGTTCATATTCGAGCAACACCCGCGCGCCAGCGAGGGCGACATGACGCGTCTGCGCGCGTCACTGGTCTGTGGCAGTGCACTGGCCGAACTCGCGCGCGAAGGGGAGATCGGCGACGAGTTGCTGCTCGGCCCCGGTGAACTGAAGACCGGCGGTTTCCGCCGGGAATCGATTCTCGCCGACACCTTCGAAGCGCTGATCGCCGCAATCTATCTCGATGCCGGCTGGGAAACGTGCCGTGCGTCCGTGCGCCGCTTGTTCGAGCAGCGCGTGATTGGCGCCCAGGCGCTGGTGGCCAAGGATGCCAAGACGTCGCTGCAGGAGTTGCTGCAGGCGCACGGACTGGCCTTGCCGCAGTACGACCTGATCTCGTGCACGGGCGAGGATCACGCCAAAGAGTTCGAAGTCGCCTGCCGCATCGACGCCCTCGCGCTGCGCGAGATCGGCATCGGCATGAACCGTCGTGCGGCTGAGCAGGTCTCGGCGGAACGGCTGCTTGGAGCGGCACGCGAGCGCCTCGCTTCACGCAAGAACAGGACCAGTGCATGAGCAACGAAGACGCTACCGTGCACCGTTTCGGCCAGGTCGCCTTGCTCGGCCGGCCGAACGTCGGCAAATCGACCCTGCTCAATTCACTGATCGGTTCGCCGCTCAGCATCGTCACGCCGAAACCGCAGACCACGCGTCATCGGATCCTTGGCATTGCCACGCTCGATTCGGCGCAGATCGCTTTCCTCGATACGCCCGGGTTGCACCTTGGCGGCAAGCGCGCGATGAACCGGCAGCTCAACCGGGTCGCCCGCCAGGTGCCCGATGAGGCGGACGTGATCGTGCACGTGATCGCCGCACCGCGCTGGACCGACGAAGACGAACAGGTGTGGCAACTCGTTTCGCGACACGCCGCGCCGCGACTGCTGGCAATCAACAAGATCGACCGCTTCAAGGACAAGTCGGAGCTGCTGCCATTCGTCGCTCGCCTGACTGCTGAGCGCGAGTACGCCGGCGTGCACTATCTGCGTGCGACGCACGGGCACGGCAATGACGTGCTGCTGAAGGATCTCGTCGCGCGCCTGCCGCAGGCTCCGGCCCGCTACTCCGAGGACGAGCTGACCGATCGCAGCGAACGCTTCCTGGCCGCCGAGATGATCCGCGAACAGCTCATGCTGCGCCTGGCCGATGAATTGCCCTACGCGACCACTGTGCAGATCGAGAACTTCGAACAGGTCGGCGACCTCGCCCGTATTGCCGCCGCGATCTGGGTCGAGCGCGATGGCCAGAAGGCAATCGTGGTAGGTGCCGGCGGGGCGCAGCTCAAGGCGATCGGAACGGCCGCGCGCAAGCGCATGGAAAATCTGCTCGGCGGTCGCGTATTCCTCGAACTGTGGGTCAAGGTGCGCGAGAACTGGTCCGACGACGAC
>JBBSOU010000078.1:0-17646 GCA_038259445.1 Lysobacterales bacterium
CCCCCGGGTGGCGGCGCACCCGCCCCCACGCCGCCTGCCCCTGCCCCACCTCGCGGTGTCCGCACGCCACCCCCGCCGGGCGCCGCTTCCCAAAACAGCTGCGCGAGGGCGCTTCCCACAACAGCTGCGCGACGGTGCTTCCCGTGACAGCCGCGCGAGGAGGCTTCCCGCCAAGCCGCGCAAGCGCGCTTCCAGGTGAGCTGTGAGAAGCACGCATCGTTCGCGCTTGACGCGACCGCATGCGCTTTGGTGTCGCCGCTCAACGCGCCACGTCAAGTCCGTGTGCAGACGCGCGATCACTCGCGGCGCGATGGTTTGCTCGATCGGTTGCCGGCGACACCTGCGCCAGCGTCGGCGACTTCTTTGATAGCGACGCGACCGCTTTTCGCGCGGCTGCGGACGCGTCCTGCGCGGCCAGTGCCGACACCGATGCAGTGACCTTGACGGTCGGCAGTACGGTGACTGCCAGTTGCTCGAGGTCGGGCGTCACGCGCACGGTCGGCATCAGGGTGACGCGCAGTGGCGAGGTGTCATCAACGATCCAGTTTGACTCCTTGTCGATCGCGTTGATGTCGGCCGTCACGGTGACGGTCGGCAGCAACGTGGCGCGCGATGGTGCGCGTGCGTCGACGCGCATTGACGTGTCCTCGGCCTGCGCGAAAGAAGCGATGGCGAGTGCGCTGGCGAACAGCGCGGTGCGGATCAGGGGACGGCGTGTTTTCATTTTGATACTCCTGCAAACGAGGTTGCCAGCAAGAGAGAGCAAGCACCGTGCCAGCCCTTTCGCGATGATCGTTTGCAGTCATTGAGATGCGGAAACAGGCACTTGGGTTGCAAGGCCGAAAGTCATGGCGTGCGTCTGCGGACGTTTCGCGGACACTTCCCGATGTCCGCAGACACAGGCCAGCGTGATCGACCCAGCGGTCAGTTTGCGCCAGCGTCGCCGTCGAGCGCGTTGAACAACCAGATGCGTGCAGCCTGCCAGTGACGCTTTACGGTCGCGGGTGATTGCGCCATGGCGGCTCCGGTTTCCTCGATGCTGAGGCCGCCGAAGTAGCGCAGTTCGACGATGCGTGCCTTGACCGCATCGATCTTCTCGAGACGCGCGAGCGCTTCGTCGAGACCAATCAGGTCGATGCCTTCGTCGACCTGCGCGAGATCGGCAAGACCGGTCAACGTGATGCGTTCGCCGCCATCGCGCTTGGCCGCGGAGCGACGACGTGCATGATCGATAAGGATCTCGCGCATCAGCCGCGCCGAGATCGCGAGCAGGTGGCCGCGGTCGGCGCCATCGATGGCATGCGAGCCGGCGAGCCGCAGCCAGGCTTCGTTGACGAGTGCGGTCGGTTGCAGGGTGTGGTTGCCGCGCTCGCGGCGAAACATCTGTCCGGCCTGGCGGCGCAGTTCCGGATACAGGGCGGCAGCGAGACGGTCGCGGGCACCGGTATCGCCGGCGCGCCATGCCGACAGCCATTGCGTGATCGCAGGGTCCATGCACGCAGTCTAGTCCGCGCGCGCACTGGTCGAAACCGTTTCTGCGTGAATGCCGGCGCGACGTCCGCATTACACTGGTCGGCAGCGACGATGCTGAACATGAACGTGTGGACGCCGTGGACCTTGAGATCGAAATCGAAGCGATGCGCGTGCTCGAATCGGCACTCGCGCTGCCCCCAGACGAGCGCATGGCATGGTTGACAGTCCAGTCGTTGCCGGCAGCGGTGATTGCGCGTGCGCGCGATCTGCTTGCCGCCGCGCCCGACACGCGCGATTTCCTCGAAACACCGGCGTTGAGCGCGGCGCCAGCATCGTTCGCGCCGATGATGCCGCAACCGGGCGCTCGTCTCGGCGCGTGGGAACTGCTGCGCCCGCTCGATGCCGGCGGCATGGGCGTGGTGTTCCTCGCGCGGCGCGCCGACGGCAGCTACGAGCAGACCGTTGCGATCAAGCTGGTCCGCGTCGACGAGTACGCGGGCGCATCGCGGCGCGCCGAACTGATCGAGCGCTTCGACAACGAGCGCCGCGTGCTGGCGCGCATCGAGCATCCGAACGTCGTGCGCATCATCGATGGCGGCAGCAGCGTCGGCGGCATCCCGTATCTGGTCATGGAATATGTCGACGGCGTGGCCCTGACGACGTACTGCGAACGCACGACGCTCGGCGTCGCAGCACGCGTCGACCTGATGGCCAGGGTCTGCGACGGCGTGCAGGCTGCGCACCGCCACCTGATCGTGCATCGTGATATCAAGCCGCACAACATCCTGGTCGCTGCCGACGGCGTGCCGCGCGTTCTCGATTTCGGCATCGCCCGCGCGCTCGTCGATGAGCATGGTGCGCAGGCCGAGGCGACACGCACCGCACTGCAGGCAATGACGCCCGCGTACGCGAGCCCCGAGCAGGTGCGACGCGAGCCGCTGACCACCGCTTCAGACGTCTATTCACTCGGCGTCGTGCTGTTCGAGTTGCTGGCCGGGGTGCGCCCGTACGCGCTCGAAGGCACCAGCCCGGCGCAGTGCGAACGGATCATCTGCGATACCGTACCGCCCGCGCTGCGCAAGGCGCTGTTACTGGCCGATCTGCCCGAGGCCGAGCGACGCGCACGCATGGCCGGCATCGGCGGTGACCTCGAGCGTATCGTTGCGCGTGCCCTGCACAAGGATCCCGAGCGTCGTTACGGGTCCGCGCAGGCGCTTGGCGAAGACCTGCGCCGCCAGCGCGACGGGCTTCCCGTGCACGCGCACCCGGACAGCCTTGGCTATCGCGCGCTCAAATTCGTGCGCCGGCATCGCCTCGGCAGTGCCGCCGCTGCGATCGCGCTGCTGGCGATCGTCACTGCAGGCGCGATCGCGGTTCAGCAGGCCGTGCAGGCGCGGCGTTCGGCCGCCGACATGGTCGAGGTCAATGGTTTCCTCGTCGACGTGCTGCAGGTATCGAATCCGTACGCGAGCGGTAGCGAAGTCACCCTCGCCGAGGCCCTTGATGATGCCGCGAAAAAGGTCGATGAGCGCTTCGGCGATCGTCCCGACCTCGCCGTCGACATCCGCTACGCGCTCGGTCAGAGCATGCTCGCGCGCTATCGCATCGACGCTGCCGAGCCGCAGTTGCTGCGCACGCTCGAGGACAGTGAAAGCGTGTTCGGCCGCAATGACGAACGCAGCGTGCGCACGCTCGCGTCACTCGCGTCACTGCGCAAGGAACAGAGCCGCATCGCCGAATCGAAGACGCTGTATGCCGATGCCCTGCAGCGCATCGAAGCCGGTGGATTGCACGACAGTGCGCTGCACTCGACGATCCGCAACGACTTCGGCGTCATGTACCTGATCCAGGAGGAATTCGCCGATGCTGATCGCGAGCTGCAACGCGCGCTCGAGATCGGTGATCGCGCCGATCCGCCGATCTCGCCGGAAGAACGTGCGCAGACACTCGGCAATCTCGCGCATGCGGCGCGTGGCCTCGGCAATCTCGATCGTGCCGACGCGCTCTACGGCGAGGTGCAGACGATCTTCGAATCCCTGTATCCCCACGGCAGCCCCTACCTTGCCGTTGTACTGAACAATCGCGCCCGTCTTGCCCGCACGCGTGGTGCACCAAAGCAGTCGTTCGAGCTGCTCAAGCAGGCCGTGGCGATGCATCGGCGCTCGTTCGAAGGTGACCATGTCATGGTGCTGGTGCCGATGACCAACCTGTCACGCCAGGCGCTCGACCTCGGCGACCTCGACGTTGCCTCCGAATGGGGCGAGAAGGCGGTCGCGATGGGCGACCGCATGTATGTCGACAACGACCACATCTATCACGCGCAGGCGCTGACCACGCTCGCCGACATCCGTCACTCGCAGGGGCGTCTCGGCGACGCCGACGCGTTGCTCGAGCGCGCGCGGGCGTCGCTCGACGGCCTCGAGACGCCGCATGCCGGATCCGTTTCGTTCTACGAAAAAGTGCGTGAGCGTCTTTGCGCAAACTCTGGATCCGTCGCGCGTGTCAGCTGCAGGAAATCCTAGCGATACCCTGAGGGTGGCGGCTGCTGTCCCTGCATCTGCCCTTGTGGCGGCAATGATGACGCCATCTGCTGCGCCTGCTGCCACGCCTCGATGCCGCCGCGGTACCAGAGCACGTTGGTGAAGCCCATGTTGATCGCGCGCAGGGCGGCGTTGTAGGACATCCAGCACTGCGTGTTGAGGCAGTAGAAGATCATCGCGCGGCTCTTGTCGCCCTGCGTGACCTGCTGCAGGTATTGGCCGAATTCCTGCTGGGTCTGATCGTTGAATGTGCCGGCCTGCGAGGCCGGGGCGGCGTTTTGGGCACCGGGAAGCCGATCGCCCTGTCCGAGAACATGAAACACGAGGGCGCCGGCCTGCTGGCCCTGCTGGCCGTTGCCGATCAGTTGCAGGACGCGATCGGTCGTGACCACGCGGCCGCCGGGGATGCTGGTCGGTGTCGGCCCGTGGAAGTTCGCGTGCAGTTCGCGTGTCGGGGCCACCCCGTAGTCCTGCATCTCTGCCTGCAGCAGGCGCTGCAGCGGATTGCCCTGACCGCTGACGGCGTTGTCTGGCGGCGCGGTGCCGTAGCCCGAGGGTGGCGCCTGCATCGTCGGCGCAGACGGCGTGTTCATCGGGGGTGCGCTCGGCATGCGTGGTTCCTGCGGGTACGCAGGCACCTGTGCAGGCGGCGGCGGCTGGCCGAAATCCTGTTGCGCGAACCCGTCGCCGGCGAGGCACAGCGTGAGCAGCAGGACCATTGACTGGCGTGCGCGAGAATGAAGGATGTCAGGACGCTGTTGCACGAAGTTCTCCCAAGGATGATCGAGCGACACGTCGCTCGCGGCCAAGCCGGCAGGGCTCGCCTGATCTCCTGTTGCGGAGAATGGCGGCGAAGCGGCTCACATCGTGCAGCGCGCACACGAAGGAACGGATTGATCCGGATCGCGTGAGCCGATCGGGCGCCGTTCCGCGCAGTCATGAGCAACCCCTCACGAGCCGGTGCCCTGATGACTGTGAAACTCCCCTGCGCGATTCGCACTCGTTCGATAGCCACGCTGGAAGCGCGACCACGTGGGACCAGCGCTGTTTGCCGTGTGCCGCAGCGAAACGTCTCGCGTCCATCGCGTGCGTTGCTGACGGGTGTGCTGATCGTCACCACGACGATGATGTCGGGGTGCAGCGAAGCGGTGTCTCCTGGCAACGCACAAGCGGTCACGCCGGTCACAGGCCAAGGCATGCCGCCAGCAGGTGTATTCGTCGAGGCCAGGCCCGCGCGTCCCGCGGCTTCGGCTGCCGCCGCGCTGCAACGCGTGCCGATCAGCGATCCATCCGGCTTCGGCCAGCCGATGACGGCGATGACGATCGAGGTGCCCGAAGGCTGGCGCGCAGCGGGCGAGGTGCGCTGGGACCTGAGTGTCGAATGCGTGTCCAACAACGTCGGCGTGCAGTGGAGTACAACCTCGGCTGATGCGATGCAGGCGGTATCAATCCTGCCGCGCCTGACCTGGCAGGTCAGCAGCGCGACGGTCGTGCCGATGTATCCGTGCCCGGCGGCGCCGATGGATTCGGCGCGCGCCTACCTGCAGTCACTCGTGCGCAGTGCGCGGCCGGGCGCGCGCGAACTGTCGTATCGCGATCGTCCCGACATCGTTGCCGAACGTGCCGCGTTCCAGGGCCAGCCGCAGGGCAATGCGCGCGTGTGGTCGGAAGCCGGCGAAATGCTGATCGGCTATCCGCTGCAGGGAATCGAGATGCGCGAGTCGATCGTCGTTGCGGTCAATTTTTCGGAGATGCGCGATCCGATGGTCGGACGATCGCTGTCGGCGTCGGCCGAGGATGGCATCGCCCTGCGTGCACCGGATGGGCAGCTCGACTTCACCCTGCTCGAGCGCGTGCGCACATCGGTGCGCACCGAACGCGCCTGGGGCGAACAGCTGCTTGCATTCTCCAGGCAGAAGATCCAGGCGATCAGCAGCCGCCAGGCCACCGAGATCAACACCTGGCACCAGCGCCGCATGAACGAGATCACCACGGCCGGCATCCTTGAGCGCGGCCGGATCCGCATGGACACGATCCAGGCCGTCGGCCGCATCAACAACCAGATCGTGGCCAACACGAGCGCAACCAACGGCACGATCCATGCCGGTCGCATTGATGCGATCCAGGAAGTGCAACCGTGGCGTGATCCGTCGACGGGCCAGCAGGTGGATCTTTCGATCCACTACCAGCACGCCTGGCAACTCGACGATGGCCGCCAGTTCCTGACCAACGATCCGAACTTCGACCCGCAACGCAATCTCGGCATCGACGGGCGCCGACTCGAACCGGCGCGTTGACCGTGCAGCAAAACCGACTTCGCGCAAAGCGCCACTGGCCGTGATCGCAGCGCACCTCGGATGTCAGCGGGCTTGTGCTCTCGCGCTCCCGTTCGACATGGGTGCAATGGCGGACTTTCTCGACTTCGCCTCAGTGTCGCTGTCGATGAGTTGTCGCGTGCGCTCGGTGTGGCTACCTGGTGAGCCCACGTCCGAAAATCGAAAGCGCCCGCTTGCGCCCTCCGGGCACCGTGTACTCGCCACATCCCTGTGGCTCGCCCTGCGCGCAGCTGACGCTGCAAACATCGGCATTCCTGCCGATGTTTCCCCGCTGCGCAGGGGAAGGGCACAACGAGTCGATCGCCAGTCTGCGTTCTGCCGGATTTCCTTGCCTTCGCCCGCTGCGCAGGGGAAGGGCAATAAGTGGGAAACGGATCGATCGTTCGAGCGACTGCATTTGCCTTCCCCTGCGCAAGCGGGGGAAGGTGCCCGGAGGGCGGATGGGGGCAGCTTGGGATGCGCAAATGCGGCCAATCATGATGCGCAGCAAGCAATTCTTCGACAGCCTTGCTAGTCCCCCAGCGTCAGCAGCGACGCATTGCCACCCGCTGCGGTGGTGTTGACGGTGACCGTTCGTTCGGTGGCGAAGCGCAGCAGGTAGTGCGGGCCGCCGGCTTTCGGGCCGGTGCCGGAGAGGTTCTCGCCGCCGAACGGCTGCACGCCGACGACCGCGCCGATCTGGTTGCGGTTGACGTAGCAGTTGCCGACGCGTGCGCGCTTGACGATGTGGTCGATGGTGTCGTCGATGCGGCTGTGGATGCCGAGTGTGAGGCCGTAGCCGGTGGCGTTGATGGCGTCGATGACCTGATCGAGTTCGCTGGCTTTCCAGCGCACGATGTGCAGGACCGGTCCGAATACCTCGCGTGTGAGGACGTCGAGCGAAGCGATCTCGTAGGCGCGCGGTGCGAAGTAGGTGCCATGCGCGGTGCTGGCCGGCAGCTTGACCTCGGCGACCTTGCTCGCCTCGCGGTCCATGCGTTCGGCATGCTCGCTCAAGATCTTGTGCGAGGCCTCGTCGATGACCGGGCCGACGTCGGTTGACAGCAGTCCCGGATCGCCGACGACCAGTTCTTCCATGGCGCCGATCAGCATCGTCCTGACCTTGTCGGCGATGTCTTCCTGCACGAACAACACGCGCGCCGCCGAGCAGCGCTGGCCGGCCGAATCGAAGGCCGAGGCGACGACATCCTTGACCAGCTGCTCGGGCAGCGCCGAGGAGTCGGCGATCAACGCATTCTGGCCACCGGTCTCGGCGATCAACGCGGCAATAGAGGAATCGCGCGCAGCCAGCGTGCGGTTGATCGTCCACGCGGTTGTCGTCGAGCCGGTGAAGCACACGCCGGCGATCTCTGGTCGCGTGAGCAGCGTCGAGCCGAGTGTCGAACCCTTGCACGGCACGTATTGCAAGGCGCCTTCGGGAACGCCGGCTTCGTGCAGCAGCTTGACCGCGGCATAACCGATCAGCGTGGTCTGGTCGGCCGGTTTGGCGATCACGCTGTTGCCGGCGGCGAGTGCCGCGGCAACCTGGCCCATGAAAATCGCCAGCGGGAAGTTCCACGGACTGATGCAGACGAACACGCCCCGTCCGTGCAGATGCAACTGGTTCGATTCGCCGGTCGGGCCGGGCATTGTTTCAGGGTGCGCAAACAGCTTGCGCGCTATCGCCGCGTAGTAGCGGCAAAAATCGGCCGCCTCGCGCACTTCGGCGATCGCCGCGGACATGGTCTTGCCGGCTTCGCGCACGGCCAGCGCGATGAACTCGGCGCGGCGCGATTCGAGCAGGTCGGCGGCGTGTTCGAGAATCTTCGCGCGGCTGGTCGCCGGCAACGCGTTCCATGCCGGTTGCGCGTCGAGCGCGTTGTACAGCGACTTGCTGATCGTGGCCGCATCGGCATCGTGCGATTCGCCGATCACGCGGCGACGGTCGGATGGATCGGTCACCGGTTTGGCGTCACCGACCGAGGTCGCTCCCGGCACCAGTGGCGTGGATAGCCACGGTCGGCGCACGGCGTTGACGCTGTCGGCGAGCGCGCGCAGTTCGTTGACGTTGGCGAGGTTGGCGCCCATGGAGTTCTTCCGTTGTTCGCCGAACAGCGCGATCGGCTGGGGAATGCGGGGATGCGGCTTGTACTCGAGATGGCGCACGATTTCGCACGGGTCGGCGACGAGGTCACGGATCGATACGTCGGCATCGACGACGCGGTTGACGAAGCTCGTGTTGGCGCCGTTTTCGAGCAGGCGACGCACGAGGTAGGGCAGCAGGTCCTCATGGCTGCCGACCGGTGCGTAGACACGGCACGGCACGTTGAGGTTTTTCGCGCCGATCACTTCGTCGTAGAGATCGGCACCCATGCCGTGCAGGCGCTGGTGTTCGTATGGACGTCCGCGCGCGTAGTGATGGATCGCCGCGATGGTGTGCGCGTTGTGGGTGGCGAACTGCGGATAGATCAGGTCGGCACCGGCCTCGAACATTTGCCGCGCACAGGCCAGATACGAGACATCGGTATTCGGCTTGCGCGTGAACACCGGATAGCCCGACAAACCCTGTTCCTGGGCACGCTTGACCTCGGAATCCCAGTACGCGCCCTTGACCAGGCGCACGCACCAGCGGCGATTGGCGGCGCGTGCGGTCTCGGCGAGCCAGTCGATCACGAGCGGCGCGCGCTTCTGGTAGGCCTGCACGGCGAGGCCGAAGCCATTCCAGCCGGCCAGCGACGGGTCGGCAAATACCGCGCCGATAACGTCGAGCGACAGTTCGAGGCGATCGGCTTCCTCGGCATCGACGGTCATGCCGATCGCGCTGGCCTTGGCGAGTTGCGCGAGTTCGAGCACGCGCGGAGTCAATTCGTCGTGCACGCGCGCGCGCTTGGCGACCTCGTAGCGCGGATGTATCGCCGACAGCTTGACCGAGATCGACGGCGCTTCGAGCACGTCGGGCCACGGCCCGCGCTTGCCGAGCGCGCGGATCGCATCGCGGTAGGCCTGCAGGTAGCGCTCGGCGTCGCGCGCCGTCAGCGCGGCTTCGCCGAGCATGTCGTAGGAAAAACGATAGACGCGGTTGTCCTTGTCCTCGGCGCGGTTCTGCGCCTCCTCGATGGTGCGGCCCATGACGAACTGGTGGCCCATGATGCGCATGGCCTGGCGAACGGCCAGACGGATCACCGGTTCGCCGGCGCGGCCGACCAGGCGCTTGAGCGCGCCGCCGAAGTTGCTGCGGGTTTCCTCGCCGAGATTGACCAGCCGACCGGTCAGCATGAGGCCCCAGGTCGAGGCATTGACGAACAGCGACTCACTCGCGCCGACGTGCTTCTTCCAGTCGGCATCACCGAGCTTGTCACGGATCAGCTTGTCTGCGGTCTCGGCGTCGGGAATGCGCAGCAGCGCCTCGGCCACGCACATGAGCAGCACGCCTTCCTCGCTGGAAAGATCGTACTCGCGCATGAACGACTCGACTGCGCTCTGGTCGCTGGCCTTGGCGCGCACGCGAGCGACCAGTTCCGAGGCGCGCGCGAGCACCAGTTCGCGCTCTGCCGGCGGCAGGCTGGCCTGGGCGAGCAATTCATTGACCGACTCGGTTTCGTCGCGCGACCACGCCGCGGTGATACGCGCGCGCGCCGGATCGGCCTGGCCCGGCAGTTCAGGTGAAAGGATGTCGCTCACGATGGTTCGGTACTCGAGGTCAGCAGCGCAGCGGCCGACCGGGCCGCGGGAACGCTAGTGTAGTGAGCGCTGCGCTAGCGGCAAAGGCCCGTCTGCGACACCGTGACAGCGCGTTTTGTCGCTGAAGGACATCGTTGTCCTTGCCGGTATTGCGAGGCGTCCACTATCATTCCAAGGTTCCCCGCCCGTAGTTTCCATGTTGGACGGGCGTCACTGGCATTCAGTCGTGGCGGGATCGTTGTGCGTGCCGCCTGTGCGAAGAGTGCAGGCGCCCGTTTGGTTTTCGCATTCAAGGTGATGGCAATGATGTCCACAGGGACTCTGCGACTCCGCCGCGCGCTCGCCGCGCCGGCTCTGGTAGTGACCACGCTGCTGTCGAGTACGATTGCCCTCGCGAACAACCCGGAGCCCTGGCAGCTCAACCTCACCGCCGGCGTCACCCAGACCTCGCAGGAAGTGCATCAGCTGCACATGATCATGCTGTGGATCTGTGTGGTCATCGGTGTCCTCGTGTTCGGCTTCATGTTCGTGGCGATGTTCCGCTTCCGCAAATCGAAGGGCGCGGTCCCGGCCAGCTGGTCGCACAGCACCAAGCTCGAGGCGGCCTGGACGATCATCCCGGTATTGATCCTGATCGGCAGCGCGTGGCCGGCAACGCTCGTGCTTCTGCGCATGGCCGACACCTCCGAATCGGAAATGACGATCAAGATCACCGGCTACCAGTGGAAGTGGCGATACGAGTACGTTGACTACTTCGGCAAGGATCCGGGCATCAACTTTGTCTCCAGCCTCGAGTCGACCTCCGACCGCACGCGCCAGCTCGGCTCCGGCCTGGACCCGGCGGCGGTCAAGGTCGGCGACTATCCAACCTATCTGCTCGACGTCGACAAGCCACTGGTGCTGCCGACCGGCGTCAAGGTGCGCTTCGTCATCACTGCCGATGACGTGATCCATGCCTGGTGGGTGCCGTCGCTCGGCTGGAAGCAGGACGCGATTCCCGGAATCATCAATTCGCAATGGACGAAGATCGACGAGCCCGGCGTCTACCGCGGGCAGTGCGCCGAGCTGTGCGGCAAGGACCACGGCTTCATGCCGATCGTCGTCAATGTCGTCAGCAAACCCGAATTCGAGCAGTGGATGACCGAGCAGGCGCCTGCGCCGGCCGTTCCCGCCACGGCCGATGTGATCGCTCCGACGACCGGCCCGCAGGGCTGATCCCGATTCCGCTATTGAGGTTGAGGCCATGGCCCACGCTGCCGTCCACGATGATCATCACGATGCCGACGACCACAAGCCGCAAGGCTTCATGGCCCGTTGGGTGTTCACGACCAATCACAAGGACATAGGAACGCTGTATCTCGTCTTCGCGTTGCTGATGTTCTTCGTCGGCGGCGCGATGGCGATGATCATCCGCGCGGAACTGTTCCAGCCGGGCATGCAGCTCGTGGAGCCCCAGTTCTTCAACCAGATGACCACGATGCACGCGCTGATCATGATCTTCGGCGCGGTCATGCCGGCGTTCGTCGGTCTCGGCAACTGGATGATTCCGCTGCAGGTCGGCGCGCCCGACATGGCGCTGCCGCGCATGAACAACTGGTCGTTCTGGATCCTGCCGTTCGCGTTCCTGATCCTGCTCTCGACGATGTTCATGCCCGGCGCCGGTCCGCAGGGTGGCTGGACACTGTATCCGCCACTGTCGATGCAGGGCGGCGACAGCGTCGCCTTCGTGATCTTCGCCATCCACATGATGGGCATCAGCTCGATCATGGGCGCAATCAACATCATCGCCACGATTCTCAACATGCGCGCGCCGGGACTCGACCTGCTGAAGATGCCGATCTTCGTGTGGTCGTGGCTGATCACGGCGTTCCTGCTGATCGCGGTGATGCCGGTGCTGGCCGGCGCGGTGACCATGCTGCTGACCGACAAGTACTTCGGCACCAGCTTCTTCAACGTTGCCGGTGGCGGCGATCCGGTGATGTTCCAGCACATCTTCTGGTTCTTCGGGCATCCCGAGGTCTACATCATGATCCTGCCGGCGTTCGGCATCGTCAGCGAAATCATCCCGACCTTCGCGCGCAAGCCGCTGTTCGGCTACCAGGCCATGATCTACGCGATCGCATCGATCGCGTTCCTGTCGTTCATCGTCTGGGCGCATCACATGTTCACGGTCGGCATGCCGCTCGGCGGCGAGCTGTACTTCATGTACGCGACCATGCTGATTGCGGTACCGACCGGCGTGAAGGTGTTCAACTGGGTGACCACGATGTGGGAAGGCTCGATGACCTTCGAGACGCCGATGCTGTTCGCGCTCGCATTCGTCATCCTCTTCACGATCGGCGGCTTCTCCGGCCTCATGCTCGCGATCGTGCCGGCCGACTTCCAGTACCACGACACCTACTTCGTCGTCGCCCACTTCCACTACGTGCTGGTCACCGGTGCGGTGTTCGCGATCATGGCGGCGGCTTATTACTGGCTGCCAAAATGGTGCGGCAACATGTACAGCGAGCGCTGGGGCAAGATCCATTTCTGGATGAGTGTGATCTCGGTCAACGTCCTGTTCTTCCCGCAGCACTTCCTCGGCCTTGCCGGCATGCCGCGACGCATTCCCGACTACAACGTCGCCTTCGCCGACTTCAACATGATCAGTTCGATCGGCGGCTTCTGGTTCGGCCTGAGCCAGTTGCTGTTCGTCGGCGTGGTCTGGCACGCGGTGTACAAGTCGAAGAACCGTGCGACTGCCCAGGTCTGGGAAGGTGCGCGCGGCCTCGAATGGACAGTGCCATCACCGGCGCCGCACCACACGTTCACGACGCCGCCGGTGATTGATGATTCGAAGTTGGCGCATGGTGATCCGACGCATTGATTTGTGCGTTCTTCCGTGAACGCGGGAATCTGAAAGTGTGCGTAGAACATTTGCTTTTCTGTTTTCTTTGACATCAGAAGCGCCCATCCATGGGCGCACTTCTCAAATTGCTTCGTTGCACATCTCAAGCCGGGATCTTGGCCTTACATGACTGAGCAGCACGACAACGCAGAGACAACTCAGCGGCCCCAGCGGCATGGTGCGCACGGGATTGTGAAGGCGGCGCTGGGTGTGGTCGCGGCGTCGTTCCTGTTCGGGTTCGCGCTCGTGCCGTTGTACCGGATTGCCTGCGAGCAGGTTTTTGGCATCAAGCTGGCCAGCGACGTCGTCCAGCCTGAAAAAGTCGCGTCAATGACGGTCGATCTGTCACGCAAGGTCACGGTCGAGTTCGTCGCCAGCGTCAACAGCAAGTTGCCGTGGGCATTCGAGCCGGAGTTGTCGCGCATCGAGGTCAATCCGGGCGTGCTGACCGAGGTCTGGTTCGACGCGACCAACACCTCCGAGGCGGCGATCGTCGGTAATGCCGTGCCGAGCGTGGCGCCAGCCGCCGCGTCGGTTTACTTCAACAAGACCGAGTGTTTCTGCTTCACCGAACAGATGCTCGATGCCGGTGAATCACGGCGCATGCCGGTGCGTTTCGTCGTCGACCCACATCTGCCGGCGACCACGAAGACGCTGACCTTGTCCTATACCTTCTATGCGAACGACATCGCCACGGATCGCCTCGGCGCCGTCGCGGGCGCGTCGCACAGCCTCGCAGTACACTGAAACCCTTCGAGTCGGGATCCACGATCATGGCGCAAACCCACGGTGCTTATTACGTCCCCCACGGCAGCCACTGGCCGATGGTCGGCTCGCTCGGCCTGTTCGCGACGATGGTCGGGGCGGCCAATGCGGTCAATGGCAGCAGCAGCGTGCTCGGCATGCCGCTCATGTATGTCGGCATCGCGATCCTCGTATTCATGATGTTCGGCTGGTTCGGCACGGTCATCCGCGAGTCAATCAGTGGTCTCTACAACAAGCAGGTCGATGTCTCGTTCCGCATGGGCATGCTCTGGTTCATTTTTTCCGAGATCATGTTCTTCGCCGCATTCTTCGGCGCACTGTTCTACGCGCGCGTGCTGTCGGTGCCGTGGGCCGGTGGCGACGGTCACGGCGCGCTGACCAACTACTACCTGTGGAATGATTTCACCGCGGCCTGGCCGACCAATGGACCGGGTGCCATCGGTGGCGTGTTCCAGACCATTCCGGCGTGGGGTCTGCCGCTGCTCAACACCATGCTGCTGCTCGCATCGGGCGTGACGATCACGTTCGCCCATCACGCGCTGCGTGCCGGACATCGGCGTTCGCTGCTGGTCTGGCTCGGCGCAACGATCGCGCTCGGCGTGACGTTCCTGTACTGGCAGGCGTACGAGTACTACGAGGCCTACACCCACCTCAATCTCACGCTCGGCAGTGGTATCTACGGTTCGACGTTCTTCATGCTGACCGGGTTCCACGGAATCCACGTCACCCTCGGCGCGATCATGCTCACGGTGATCTGGTTCCGCTGCGCCAAGGGACATTTCACCAAGGACAATCATTTCGGCTTCGAAGCCGTGGCCTGGTACTGGCACTTTGTCGACGTGGTCTGGCTTGGATTGTTCGTGTTCGTGTATGTCTTGTAGAGCAGGGATCAGGGATTAGGGATTAGCGAAACCGGATTGCGGCGCCCAATGGCGTCACGTCACCCGGCGAGACCCGTGCTCGGATGGCGTCGAGCGCAAGCGCGTCAACCGATTCCGTGCGGCTGGATGATGCCGGTGGCGATGCCGACAATGATCAGCACAATCAACATTACCGACAGTCCGATGCGTCGTGTCAGCGCCTGCACGGTTCGGTCCGAGCCACCCTTGTCGGTCATCATGTAGTACAGGCCGGCGCCGAGGTTCCAGACGATGGCGATCAGGAAAACGACGATCAGGATCTTGCTCAGCATGGGCACGTTCCGCTGCGGGCGAGGGCGCCGCAGGACTTGCGCAGTATAGGCGTGAGCGTGAACGCCCGCCGCTGGATCCGTCCAACCTGGTTCGCCGTATTGCTGACGGTCGCGGGCATCGCCGCGTTCTGCTTCCTCGGCTTCTGGCAGCTGCAACGCGCCGATGACAAGGCCGCCCTGCTTGATGCATTCAGCGCCACCGCGGCGACTGCGACGATGTCGCTCGAGGATGCGCGTCGAACCACCGCAGCGGCGATCCACCCGCACGTGCGTGTTCGCGGTAGGTTTGTCAGCGGGCGCGGGTACGTGCTTGACGATCAGATTCGCGATGGCCGGCAAGGCATGATGGTCTACACCGTGTTCGAGCCAGCCGGAGGCACGTTGCCGGTGCTCGTCAACCGCGGTTTTCTTGCCCGCGATCGGCAGGCGCAACGGGCATCGATTCCGCCGGTCGAGACAGGCGACGTCGAGATAGAAGGTGTCTATGCACCTGCGCCAGGCACCGGTTTGCGCATGGGCGGCAATGCACTGCCGGACCAGCGCGAGTGGCCGAAGCTGACGATCTACATCGATCCGAAGGAAATCGGTGCGGATCTCGGACGGCCGATTGACGATCGCGTGATCCTGCTCGATGCGCAGGCCGGTTCGGTGTTCATGCGCGAGTGGACGCCGCAGATCCTGCCACCGGAGCGGCATCATGGATACGCGCTGCAGTGGTTCACGTTCGCGCTCGCCGCGCTGGTCATTTTCATCGTGCTGCACTGGCGGCGCGCGCAACCCGGGTCCCGTTGATGGAAACGCGCAACAAGAAACGCCTGCAACTGATCCTGATCGCCTCGTGCTTCTTCGCGCCGATGCTGTTCGCCGCGGTGCTCGCGCTGAGCGGCTGGGTACCGGATGCACGCAGCAGCGGCGAAGGCATCGTTCCGCAACGCACGTTCGCGGATATCGCAATCGAACTCGCCGACGGTGAGCGCCTCGAATGGCAGGATCCGGACTGGCGCTGGAGTGTTGTCGCCATACCCGGGCGCACCTGCGCGGACGTTTGCCTGCGCCAGCTCGATCAGATCCATCGGGCACGCGTGTCACTCAACCAGAAGTCCTCACGCGTGCGCCTTCTGTATGTCGGTACGCTGCCGCAGGGCGATGCAGCCACGACTGTCATGCAGGCCTGGCAAGCCGGCATTGATCCGGCACAGCGCCTCGCCGAATGGGCGCCCGATGTCGAAGACGGCGTCAACGCGCTGCTGGTCAAGCCGGATGGCACGGCGCTGACCGTCTATCGCGATGGCTTCAATGCGAGCGGCCTGCGCAAGGACATGGCCAAGGTAACCAAGTGAAGACGCAGACCTTGTCATGGCCGGCGCGATTGGCCTGGGCTGCGGTTGCGCTGGCACTGGTCGTGATCGTGTTCGGCGCGTTCGTGCGACTCTCGAACGCCGGCCTTTCGTGTCCGGACTGGCCGACCTGCTACGGCAAGGCGACCTGGCCCGGCCACGCGCAAGAGGTTGCACAGGCGAATGCGAACTTCGATCGCGAGGTCGAGTCGCACAAGACCTGGCGCGAACAGGGACATCGCCATATCGCCGCCCTGCTCGGCGTGCTGATCCTCGGCATCGCACTGCTGGCATCGGGCCGGCCGCGTTTCACGCGCGTGCTGGTCGCGGTCGCTGCGATCGCCGCAGCGGCCGGCGTGTTCACCTACATGCAGGGGCTGCACGGCGTCTCGGTCGGGCTGTCGATCGTCGCCCTGGCGTTGCCGTTGATGGCCGCGTCGATGCTGCAACGGCCCGGCGCTTCGCGCATCGGCGTGGTCCTGCTCAGTGTCGTCATCTTCCAGGCCATGCTTGGCATGTGGACGGTCACGTGGCTGCTCAAGCCCGTGGTCGTCATGTCGCATCTGCTCGGTGGCCTGACCACGTTTTCGTTGCTGCTGTACGTCGCACTGCGCTGGTCCGGCGTAGGCTGTGTCGGTGGAGACCTGCGTCAATTGCGCCGCCTGATCGCGTTTGCGATCGGCGTGCTCGGTGTGCAGATTGCGCTCGGCGGCTGGACCAGTGCCAACTACGCCGCGCTCGCCTGTGGCAACGATTTCCCGACCTGTCTCGGCCAGTGGTGGCCGTCACCGGACTTCCGCGAGGGCTTCGTGCTCTGGCGTGGCATCGGTGTCGACTACGAAGGTGGCGTCCTCGACGGACCGGCGCGCAGCGCGATCCAGCTCAGCCACCGCATCGGCGCGCTGGTCGCTTTTGTCACGCTCGGCTGGCTGTGCGCAACGCTCGCGCGCAGCGGCCTGCGCGGACCGGCACGCGTGCTTGGCGTCGGCCTGTTTGTGCAGATCGCGCTCGGCATCGGCAACGTCGTCTACAGCGTGCCTCTGCAGATCGCTACCGCACACGTGGCCGTTGCTGTGCTGTTGCTGGCGACGCTGATCTACACGCTCGCCCGCAGCCAGCCCCGCCTCTAGGGATACTCTGATCAAGTCTGCACAGGCGTCACCGCACTGCTTGCGCGCAGATCAAGGCGTGGCGACGAAGACAGACTGGCCGTCTGTCGAGTCGCCACAACGCCGAGCTGCGCGCAGGCAGTGCGGCCCCAACCTTTTGAATCAATGACGGGGTGATGTCGACAAGGCCCTCCCGCCGGCGCGCGGGGCGTTGCCCCGGGACCCCCCAGGGCAAGACCCGCCAACCACCCGGCCCTGGTGGCAAACTTCCCCCCGCGCAGTAATTTAAAAAAATAACCAAAGCTGGCGCCTTAACACCAAGACACGTTGCCCACCATGGCGCCCCA
>JBBSOU010000079.1:0-17348 GCA_038259445.1 Lysobacterales bacterium
GATGGTCAACTTCGCGATCGATCCGGGCTACTTCGATGTCTATCCGGAACTGGGGGTCGACGAGCAGATGCGCGCGGCGTTCCAGCAAACGCGCACCGGCGCGATCGTCGGCGAAACGCTGGCCAAGCGCTGGGGCTGGAAGGTCGGCGATCGCATTCCCGTCAGCGGCTCGATCTTCCCGAACAAGGCCACCGGCGAAACCAACTGGACGTTCGATCTGGTCGGCATCTTTTCGGTGCGCGACGAAAAACTGCGCGGTGCCGAGCAGCAGTTGTTCTTCCGCTGGGATTACTTCGACGAGGCGCGCAGTTTCGGCGATGGCGAGGTTGGCTGGCTGGTGGTCAAGGTCGCCGATCCGGACCAGTCCGACGCGGTCGCCAAGGCCATCGATGCGATCTCGGCCAATTCGAACCATGAAACCAAGACGCAGACCGAGCAGGCCTTCCAGTTGTCGTTTGCCAAGCAGCTCGGCGACATCGGCCTGATCGTCACCGCGATCATGGGTGCGGTGTTCTTCACGTTGTTGCTGCTGACCGGAAATACGATGGCGCAGGCCGTGCGTGAGCGCATACCGGAACTGGCAACGCTGAAGACGCTTGGTTTTTCGGACCTCAGCGTGCTTGGTCTCGTATTCGCCGAAGCGGTCCTGCTGATCATGCTCGGCGGGGTGCTCGGCCTTGCGCTCGTGTCGGTGCTGTTGCCGATGATCGGCGCGGCCAGCAACGGCATGCTCAACCTGCCGCCGGTGGGCTTGCGCACGTGGTCGGTCGGACTCGTGCTGATGGTCGTGATCGGACTGCTGGTCGGCGTATTGCCGGCGCTGCGGGCGATGCGGCTCAACATCGTCGATGCACTGGCTGGCCGATAGGAATTCCCGATGCGCATTCTCAAGTCCCTGCTGACCGGCTTCGGCATTTTCCTCTTGATGGTGGCGTCAGTGGCCATCTGGATGGTCATGCCATGGCCCGGACTCGTCGCCATCGTCATCGCGCTCGCGCTGTGGATGGCGTTCACGCGCACCGGCCAGCAGGCCGCGTCGGTCACCTGGATCGGCGTATCGACGCTGAGCCAGCGACTCGGCGCGTCGTCGGTGATCATCGTCGGCATAGCTGGTGTGGTCGGCGTGCTCGTCGCGATGCTGGCAATGGGCGATGGCCTGCAGAAGACCCTGCGCAGCACCGGCAGTACCGATACCGCGATCGTGCTGCGTGGCGGCGCCACCGCCGAGCTCAGTTCGGGCGTGTCGCGCAACGATGCGACGCTGATCGCGCAACTGCCCGGCATCCTCAAGGATGCCGACGGCAAGCCGATCGTATCGCCGGAGATCGTGGTCGTTGCCAATCTGCCGAAGAAGTCGACCGGCACCGATGCCAATGTCGAGATCCGCGGTGTCGGCGCGCAGGCGTCGGCGTTGCGCCCCGAGCAGCGTATCGTCGAAGGACGCATGTTCACGCCCGGACTGCGCGAGATGATCGTCGGCAAGGGCGCACGTTCGCAGTTCGCCGGGCTCGATCCGGGCTCGTCGATCAGCCTCAACAACCAGCAGTGGACGATCGTCGGCGCGTTCGAATCGGGCGACGCGCACGAGTCCGAGCTGCAGGGCGACGTCGAGACGATCTCGACCGCCTACCGACGCGGCGGTTTCCAGTCGGTCAGCGTGCGCCTGACCTCGCCGCAGGCCTTTGATGCTTTCAAGGCGGCATTGGCCAGCGACCCGCGCATGAAGGTCGAAGCGAAGACCACGCTCGATTACTACACCGCGCAGTCGGAGCGGCTGAGCACCGTGATCCGCTACGTCGGCATCACGATCGCGGTGATCATGGCGATCGGCGCGATTTTCGGAGCACTCAATTCGATGTACGCGGCGGTCGCCACGCGCTCGCGCGAGATCGCCACACTGCGCGCAATCGGTTTCCGCTCTCAGCCGGTGATCGTGTCGGTCATGCTCGAGACGATGCTGCTGGCCCTGCTCGGCGGTGTGCTCGGTGCCGGCATCGCGTGGCTGCTGTTCAACGGCTATTCGGTGTCGACACTCGGCTCGAACTTCAGCCAGGTGGTGTTCCAGTTCGATGTCTCGGCGGCGCTGCTGTGGAACGGCATAAAGTGGGCACTCGCGATCGGCTTCATCGGCGGACTGCTGCCGGCCTTGCGCGCGGCACGCATGCCGGTGACGACCGCGCTGCGCGAATCCTGATCAGGCCGTTTTCCTCTGCCGGTTGAGCGTGATCAGCGCGACGCCGGCGAGGATCACGACCATGGCGACGATGTCACTCAGTCCGATCAGCTCACCGGCGAACAGCACGCCGGCGAGCACGGCGACCGGTGGATTGACGTAGGCATAGCTGGTCGCCAGCAATGGCCGCACATTGTCGAGCAGGTACAAGTACGCGCTGAATGCGATCAGCGAGCCGAACACGATCAGGTAGAGCAGGGCAGCGTTCGCGTTCGCCGTTGGTGCCTGCGGAAAACGCTCACCGAAAGCCAATGCGGCAATCGCCAGCGCGCCACCGCCACACAGCATCTGCGCGGCGGTGTTCATCGCCGCCGGCGGCATGTCGCGGCGGCGGCTCCACACCGACCCGAACGCCCATGCGATCGCGGCGGTGACCAGTGCCAGCGCGCCGAGCGGCGCACCCGACATCTGGCCGCCGAGATTGAGCAGGATCACGCCGACCAGGCCAATGCCGAGGCCTAGCCATTCAACGTTTCGCGGCCACTGGCCGTGCATGCCGGCAAACAGGGCCGCAAACAACGGCATGCCGGCAACGGCGACAGCGGCGAGGCCGGAGGCGACCGACTGCTCCGCATAGCAGACCAGACCATTGCCGAGCCCGAGCAGCAGAAACCCGCTGAACGCGGCATTGCCCCATTGCGCGCGCGTCGGATTCGGCATGCCGCGCCAGCGCAGGAATGCATACAGCACGATACCGGCAACGCAGAAGCGAATCGCCGCCATCAGGAACGGCGGCCAGCTTTCGAGCGCGATGCGGATCGCCAGATACGTCGATCCCCAGATCAGGTACACGGCGAGCAGCGCCAACGCCACGAGCACGCGTGGGCTGAAGGCAGTTTTCATCAGAGTTCGATCCGGGGACGCCGCGTGTCAGCATCTTCAGTCGATGCGGGCTCTGCAAGTACCACTCGGCAGCCATGGCGGTGGAGCCACAGTGCCGTCTTGCAGCACGCTTAACGCTGTATCGAGTGGTCGGGCCGGCTCGGGATCACGGTGAACTCGCCGTCGATGATGCCGGGCGGAGGCGTTGCCGACTGCGCCGCGGCAGGTTTGCGCAAGCTGCCGCGTGCCGTGCTGTAGAGCCACAGCAATCCGCCACCGACCACCAGCGCAGCGAGTGCGAATACGCCGAGCGCGAGCACTGCCGCGACGGCAAGAATGCCGACGATGCCGCCGAGCAGGCGCACCAGCGGATTGCGCGGGCGAAAGTGGAATCGGAACATCGGCGGATCCTCGATAGGCGGGCGGTACACGCGCCGGACGCGAAAAAGGGTTGGTCGACACGCGCCTCCCCCGTATTCTTGGGGCAATGCTTGCCCCCCGCAAGTGTCGAAGGTTGGCATGACGGAATCGATGATGCTGTGCCGGGTTGATGAGATCCCCGATCGCGGTGCATGCGCCGCGCGAATCGAGTCACCGACCGGCGGCTTCGACATCGTGCTGCTGCGCGAGGGCTCGCAGGTATTCGCCTACCACAACGAGTGTCCGCACGCGGGGCGCGCGCTCGACTACGTCCCCGGCAAGTTCCTGGTCAAGGACGGTCGCATCATCTGCGCTGCACATGGCGCGACGTTCACGGTCGCCGATGGCAGCTGTTACGCCGGTCCGTGTCGCAGCGGGCTTGTCCCGGTTCCTGTGGAAGTCGTTGACGACGTGGTGTGGTCTATGCGCTGACCGGTGGCAACCGCCTGACGCAGAGAAACTTCGATCATTCTCATCGTCTGGATAGCGTTGAACGCCGAAATGGTGTGGCTGCACACCTTGGATAGTTGGCGGGTTCGGGTGTTCCCCCTGACGACGACTTTCGCCGGCCTCCCGCGGCTCGCGGGACTTTAACGACTCACAACGTACGAGAAGTGTCGTTGACAGGGCGTGATGTCGCGGAGTACGCTTTGATCAAATCGAAGCCGAGCGCACTCAGGCACATACCAACAATCTCTTTGCAGCAGGAGTCCACCATGTATCGTTCCGTCTTCGCCGTTTGCCTTTTCGTCGCCTCATTCGCTCCGGTCGACATCCATGCGGCCACCAAAGAGGTGTTCGATCTCACCGCAACGAGCGCCGAAGAGTTTCGCCAGCAGGCGGATGCTCTGCGCAATGAAATGAAGGCCGGCGGCAAGTACGCCTCGGTCGCACCGAGCGACAAGGAAAAAATAGGCAAACAGCTCGAAGTCTTGCAGGAACTTTACGATGACCGCGCTGCAGGCAAGAGGTTTGGCAAGAAGGACGAGGTCCGACTCGTCAACGCCTCCGAAGAGATCAATGGCCTGCTCAGTGGCGATACAGACGACCGGCTGGTTTGCCAGCAGGAGCGTCGTCTCGGCTCGAACCGTACCGAAAGGGTTTGCCTGACTGTGGCAGAGCGCCGCGAGCTTCGCGAAGAAGCGGCCAAAGACCTGCGCAACCAGCGAACGGCGCCGTTCACCAACTGAGCGATCCTGAGCAGAAGGTATCGCCTGTTCTCGAACGTCAGAGGCAGGCGATCAATTCCGGATTCACGATTGACCGCGCGCGGCAAAGAGGAATCAGATGCGTCCGAGGTCGATCGAAAATCCCAAGCCAACCGAAGCCGAACTCGGCATTCTCAATAGCCTGTGGGAGCGTGGCGAGTGCACCGTGCGTGACGTGCACGAGGCGCTTTACCGTGATGATGGTGGCGGCTACACGACGGCACTGAAGATGTTGCAGATCATGCATGCGAAAGGCCTCGTGCTGCGCGACGATTCGCAGCGCGCTCACGTGTACCGTCCGGCAATGACCAAGGAGTCGACGCAGAAGCGCTTCCTGTCCGACATCGTGCAGCGTGTGTTCGATGGATCACCGTCGCAACTCGTGCTGCAGGCACTTGGCGGCCAGCCGCCAGCGAGTCGGGCGGAGCTCGACGAGATCCGTGCGTTGCTCAACCGTATCGAGTCGGGGATCGACCCATGAACGTCGCCGACGCCATGCCCTGGGTCCACGCGATCGGACTGAGCCTTGTGCACTTCATCTGGCAAGGCGTCGTGATCGGTGCGGTGTTTGCCTTCGCGCGCATGACGATTCCAATCGCGCAAAGTTCTTTTCGCTATGCCTGCGGACTCGGCGCACTGTTGCTGCTCGCACTGTGTCCGCTGGCGACACTCTGGATGTTGCGTCCCGCCACCGAGGCGATGCTGGTTTCGTCTGCCGACAACACTGCATTTGCGCTGAGCGGGGTGGTGATCCAGCCCTCCGCGGAATCCGCGCTGGCCGCGTTCCTGCCGTGGCTGGTTGCGCTGTGGATCTGCGGTGTGGCGGTTGCCGTCGCGCGCGCCGCGCACCAGTGGCGCACGCTCGAGGGCATCGCCACGCGACTGGCGTACCGCCAGCACGACATCGAAGAGATCCTCAGGCGCGTCGCATTGCCATTCGGCGGCTTGCGCCGGGTGCGCGTGCTGATCTCGCGCCACATCGATACGCCGATCCTGATCGGCTGGATCAATCCGGTCATTCTGTTGCCGACCGCTGTCGTACTGGGCTTTCCGCGACAGCAGCTGGAATTGATCCTTGCCCATGAACTGGGCCACTTACGCCGCTACGATCATGTCGTCAACCTGTTCCAGGCCGCACTCGAGATGGTCCTTTTCTACCACCCGGTCGTGCACTGGATTTCACGTGAAGTGCGCCATGAGCGTGAAGTGTGCTGCGACGAACTGGTGCTGCGCATGACCGAGCGCGAGCCGCGCGAGTACGCGCGTACGCTGGCCGCACTCGAGAATCTGCGCCAGGTCGCGCCGCAGCTCGCCGTGGCGGCGAGCGGTGGGCATCTGCTCGACCGCGTGCGCCGGATCATCGCTGCACAACCATCTGCTGGCGTACGCAACCGCCGCACGGCCTGGCTGTTGGCTGCCGGCGGCGCCACCGTGGCGGCCTTGCTGATGATTTCGGCAAAGGTGCAGCAGGACGAGCCGTTGCTCGCGTTCGAGGTTCCAGCGCCGGCGCTCGCGTCGATCAGCCCCTTCGCTGCGCTCGGAAGCGTTTCTCCGTCCGAGTTCGTCGCTTTCTCGATGACCCGACCGGGCCGAGTGGCGTTGCCTGTCCTTGCCAAGGTGGATGCGGTGGACGTCGCGCCGACGGCTTCGTCTGCATCGCCGATGGAGGTCTCAGTACGCCGTGTTGCCGACGACTTCACCGCAAACGATCGGGCCGCTTCGCCGATGGCCGCTGCGGTCGAGCCCATGCCTGCGATGACCATGCCGGCCAGCACCGGATCGAACGCGCTCGTGGCGACGCCGCCGCAACCGAAGGCGACGGCGGCATCGAATGCGGCGACGTCGGCGAAGCCGGCGATTCGTCCGACGCCGCGCATCATCCGGCGTGTGGATCCGGTCTATCCGGACATCAACGTTTCCGGTTCGCGCGGGTACGTCGAATTCGAGTTCGCACTCGATGACGTCGGTGCCGTGCGCGACATCAAGCTCGTCTCGGGCGAGGCGTTGGCAGGATTCACGGTGGCCGCACGCAAGGCACTGCGTCAATGGCGCTTCTCGGCGGCCAGCGCGCGCGCATTCCGCGGTGAGCGCTTCCGTCAGGACTTCGTCTTCGCCGGACTCTCGGACAAGCCGTTCGAAGTGGCCGATTCGATCTGCCCGCGCGAGACCGGATCGAACCTTTGCCGGCCGGGTCGCGGTATCGGCCTGACCACCGAGGCGCGCCCAGTCGGCGCGGTCGACGACACGATACTCGGCGAATACGGCGATGCCGTATCGGACGCTGCATCCATGGCGGATGATCCCAGGAACCGCACACCGGTCGACTCGCCGTCGTCGGGAACGCCCGACGCCGGTCTCTGAGCCGCGCCGAACGGACGCCGTCGCGTCGGCGTGTCATCGCCGCATACCGCTCGTCCCAACCGCGGGTTGCCGCACGCAGCCCGCAGGCCCGCCACGTTTTCGCACGCGATGCTGGCGACAGACGACTCAGGTCTGCATCAATGTCCGTCGAAAGCGAGATTCACGCAGATCAGCGTGGTCGCCAGGATCAATCCGGTCAGCGGTAGCCCAACCCGAAGGAAGTCGCGCCGCCGGTAGCCGCCGGGACCGGCGATCACGAGCAACACCGGATTGGCGCTCGGCAGCAGGTATGTATTCGATGTCGAGATCGCCACGATCAGCGCATAGGCTGCCGGATTGCCGCCCGACGCGAGTGCGATGTTGATCGCCATCGGCACCATCATGACCGCCGCGCCGACGTTCGAGATGACCTGCGACAGCAGCAGCGTCAGGATCGCCAGAAACAGTTGCAGTCCCCATTGTGGCAAGTCTCCGAGGTAGACCATGACCTCCTGTGCGATCCACGCCGCAGTAGCGGTGGAATCCATCGCGCCACCGAGAGGAATCAGGCAGGCAAGGATGAAGATCGTCTTCCAGTTGATCGCGTGATAGGCCTCGTCCATGCTGAGGACACCGGCCAGCAACATGCCGACGGCGCCGACCAGCATCGCCACCGCAAGCGTGATATTGGTGAACAGGCCGAGGCCCATCGCCAGCGCAAAAAAGATCACCGCGTGCCAGATCTTGCTAGGCCGCTGCTCATCCTGCGGAAAATCGGTGACGACGACGAAGTCGCGCGACTCGGCCGCGATGGAGAGATCGCGCCACAGGCTGTGCATCACCAGGGTGTCGCCGGGGCGCAGCGCCACCGCGCGCACGTCTTCGCGGAACACCTGCTCGCCGCGGGTCACCGCCAGCACGCTGACACCGAAGCGCTTGCGCAAGCGCAGGTCGCCGACCACCTGCTTGATCCAGCGCGAGTTTGGCGGAATCACCACTTCGGAAATGCCGGCGCGCGTCGGGTTGAACATGTCACCGAAATTCCGCAGACGCGACTGCACACGGCACAGCTGGTTGTTGGCGAACTCGTTGATCGAGTCGCGCTTGCCGAGCACACCGAGCACGCTGCCGACCCAGATCATCTGGTCGGCCGGCGGCGCGAGGCGTGCCTCGTTGCCGGTTTTTAGCGCGAGGATCAGCGGCGCATCGTGCAGTTGTTCCGCTTCGATCACGCTCATGCCCACCAGCGGGCTCTCCGCGGTGACGGTCAACTCCATGACTTCGCCGTCGATGCCGTACATCTCGGCGAAGTAGGTCTCGGTGCGGCCCGGCGTGACCTTCTGTCGTTCTTCCTCGCTGGGCCACAGCCGCGGCGTCAGCACCGCGAAGTAGATCAGGCCGACGATCAGCAGTGGAATGCCGATTGGCGCGATCGCGAACAGCGAGAACGCTTCGATGCTTTGCGCACCGGGAGGCAGGTTGCGGTTGGCGCTGCCGATCAGGTCGTTGAGCAGGATCAACGGCGAGTTCGAGATCATTGTCATGTTGGTGCCGGCAAGGATGCAGAACGCCATCGGCAGCAACAGTCGCTTCAGCGGTATGCCGGTGCGCGAACTCAGACGGCTGGCCACCGGCATGAACAGCGTCGCCAGTGCCTGGCTCTGCATGATCGAGGACATGCTGCCGACCATCGCATTGATGAGGTTCGACACGCGCGCCTCGACGCCGCCGGCGAGGCGCAGGATGAATGAAGCGGCCTTGCCGAGCACGCCGGTGCGATCGAGTCCTGCACCCATGATCATGACCGCGATCAGCGACATCACCGCATTGCCGGCGAAGCCGTCGAACAACTGGTCGACCGGCATCAGCTGCGTCACGCCGAGCACGACGATGACGAGCAGGGCGACGAGATCGGCACGAATCCACTCGAGGATCAGCATGATCACGGTGAACACGAGCAGCCCCAGCACGAGCATCATCTCGGTGGTCAGCGTGAGACTCATGTCCATGGCAGACAGCCTAGCTGCAGCGGGCGTTCGCGCGTTCGCGGTCGGTGCGCGTGCTCAGACGCGTTCATGGACAAGGTCCCAGACGCCGTGCCCGAGGCGGATGCCGCGCGTCTCGAAATGCGTCTCGATGCGCCATGCCGGGCGTGCGGAATGGTTGCCGGCGCCCGCACAGTTGCGCCAGTGCACACTCGCGTCGACCACTTCCAGCATCTGCGCGGCGTAGTCGGCCCAGTCGGTGGCCAGATGCAGCAGGCCGCCGCGACGCACGCGCGAGGACAACAACTCGACGAACGCAGGCTGGATGATGCGGCGTTTGTTGTGGCGCTTCTTGTGCCACGGGTCGGGAAAGTAGATGCGCACTTCATCGAGACTGGCGGGCGCGATCTCGTGTTCGAGTACCTCGACCGCATCATGGTGGTAGACGAGCGCATTGTCGGCGTCGGCGTCGGCCAGCGCATTGACCAGTCGACCGACGCCGGGTCGATGTACTTCGATGCCGATGAAGTTGCGCGCGCTTTCGTTGACTGCGGCGTGCGCCAGTTGCTGGCCGTTGCCGAAGCCGATCTCGAGAACGATCGGTGCCGGTCGCGCGAACAGGCTGGCGATATCACGCGGCTGTCCCTGATAGTCGAGGCCATAGCGCGACCAGTGGCGCTCGAAAGCGAGCTGCTGCGCGGGTGTTATGCGACCCTGCCGGAGCACGAAGCTGCGCACGCGCCGGGCTTCGGGATGTGTGTCCTGCGCGCGATTCGCGTGGCGAGGGTCGCTCATCGGTTCAGCCGATCGTGCCGTCGATCGGACTCGACGCCGCGGCATGCCGTCGCCGCGGAATGCGCCCGGCCAGGAAGGCGGCCCGCCCGGCCTCGACCGCGAGCTTCATCGCGTGTGCCATCAACACCGGATTGCGCGCACCGGCGATCGCCGTGTTCATGAGCACGCCGTCGCAACCGAGTTCCATCGCGATCGCCGCGTCCGAGGCGGTGCCGACGCCGGCATCGACGAGCACCGGCACTTTTGCGTTCTCGATGATTTCGAGCAGGTTGTAGCGGTTCTGGATACCGAGGCCGGAGCCGATCGGTGCGGCCAGCGGCATGATCGCCACGCAGCCGATCTCCTCGAGTCGTTTGGCAATGATTGGATCATCGGACGTATAGACCATCACCTCGAAGCCGTCGGCGACGAGCCTCTCGGCGGCAGTGATCGTCTGCACGACGTCGGGATACAGGGTCTTCGGGTCGCCGAGTACCTCGAGCTTGACCAGCCGATGGCCGTCGAGCAGTTCGCGTGCGAGTTGCAGCGTGCGCACAGCGTCCTCGGCGGTGTAGCAGCCCGCGGTGTTCGGCAGGATCGTGAACCGCGATGGCGGCAGCACCTCAAGCAGGTTTGGCTGCGATGGATCCTGGCCGATGTTGGTCCGGCGTATGGCTACGGTGACGATCTCGGCACCGGCGGCCTCGGTGGCACGCCGAGTCTCCTCGAGATCCTTGAACTTTCCGGTACCGGTCAGCAGGCGCGAACGGTACTCGCGGCCGGCAATCGAGAAGGTATCGTCGGGTGAATCAGTCATGCGTATCCAGTCGGTCAGCGGTGCGGAGATGAGATCGACGATCGCCTGCGATGCGTGGACGAGCACGACCATGCCGACAACACGCCGATGCGGCTGGATGATCCATCAGCCACCGCCGATCGCATGCACGATCTCGACGCGGTCGCCCTCGCGCAGGGCGCGCGAGCGGTGCTCGCTGCGCGGTACGATTTCGCGGTTGACCTCGACCGCGACGCGGCGTTCTGCATAGCCCGTCGCGTCAAGCAGATCGAACACACTCGCCTCTGCAGCGACTGCGCGACGCTCACCATTGAGGATGATCTCCATGTCGCCATTCTAGCGGCCCGCGCGCACCGCGAACCACAGGAAATGTCGACGGAAACAACAACGCCGCGAGATCCGCGGCGTTGTTGCCTGCTTGCGCACCAACGGTGCGCAGCGTCCCGTCAGCGACTGCGTTCGCGCGCGGGTGCCTCGTCCTTCGACTCTTCCTGCTTGCGCGGTGCCCGTTGCTGCTGCTGTGGCGCCGGAGCCGCGCGCTCTGCCGGAGCACTACGCTGCTGCTGAGGTGCCGGAGCCGTACGCTGTACCGGCGCGCTGCGCTGCTGCTGAGGTGCCGGAGCGGAACGCGGCTCCGGTGCACTTCGTTGCTGCTGCGGAACGGAACGTTGCATCGGCGCACTGCGCTGTTGCTGCGGGGTTGGCGCACTGCGCTCGACGGGCGCTGCGCGCTGCACGGGTTCCGTGCGTGACGGCATGGCACGCGGCTGAGCGCGTTCCACCGGCTGCGTACGTTCCATGCGTGCCGGGGCCGACTCGCGCGGCTGAGTGCGCTCGATCGCACGTGCAGGTGCTCGGTCGATGGTGCGCGCAGCCGGTTGCTCGCGCGCAGGCGACACGGTCTCGCGGGCTCGCTGCGGTGCGGAGATCGTGCGCCCGCCTTGCGGCGTGCTGCGCTCGACCGGCTGCGTGCCGACACGTCCTGGCTGCGCAGCGTCGCGCTGAGGTGCAACGCGCGTATTCGGCGTCGCACCGGGTTGTGCACGCTGTGCTTCACCGCGACCCGGCGCGTAGCCTGATGACGGTACTCGCGCAGCGCGCTCCGGAGCCACAGAACGTTCCGTGGTCGATGACCGATCGACCGCCGGCGCGCGTGCAGGTGCGCGGTCGATCGGCGTGGTGCGGTTGCCGGTGGCGCCGACGCGCGTACCCGCAGTAGCGGGTTGGGCCCGATCGACTGCCGCACGAGCAGGCAGCGGTTGCGCCTGGACGCGACTGTTGCCCGGGTTGCCGACAACGCGGACGCGCTCTGTGCCCGCGGACGCGTTGCCACGTGTTGGCGCCCGTGCCGAGAGCTCGCGCATCTCCTGGGCGACCAGCGGCTGGTTGCCGTTGCGCTCGATCGCCTGGATACGGTTCTGCACGCCGACACTGCGTGCCGCCGGCGCAGTGCGTGCAATGACCTGACGCTGCGCAACCGCCGCCGAGCGAATCTCGCCCGACCCACGCAGCGCACGTCCACCGGTGAAACTCGCTGCAACGGGGCGCACGTCGATACGACTGAGCACTTCGCCGCGACCGACCTGCGTGCGGTCCATGCGCACCAGCGAGCGATCGACCTGGCGCGCATTGACGAACGCATCACGCGGGATCGCCGTGAACGCACGCTCGTTGTTGCGGTAGGCGTAGTTGAAGTTGGTCACGTTGCGGCCGTTCGAGTAATCGTTGTAGACGTTGGTGATATAGGTGTTGTTGATGATCGTCGTATTGCGCACGTTGACGTTGTTGAAATACGTACGCGAGCCCCGGTACCACGGCACGTAGACGTCGCGCGGGCCAAGCGGGAACCAGCCGACCGGGCCGCCACCGCCGACCGACAGGCCGACGTTGAAGCCGCTGCCGCCGACGAAGGCAACGAGTGCCGGTGCATAGATCGGTCGCACGTTGCGCGGACCCGGTACCCATCCCCAGCGGGTGCCGACATAGGCCCAGCGGCCGTAGTGGAACGGTGCGAAGCCCCACGGTGCGCTGTCGACCCAGCTCCAGCCCCACGGGTCGATCCAGGTCCAGCGGCCGTTGCGGTACGGCGCCCAGCCCGTATCGACGCGTGACGGATACCAGATCGAGCCATAGGTCGGTGCGGTGCTCCAGCTGCCGTGATCATCGAGGTCGGCGTAGCCGATGACTTCGTCGGACACGTACTGGCGCGAGACCGAACGCTCGTAGCGATCGTCGCGCTCGAAGCACCAGCGGTCGAAGTCGTCCTGGCGTGGCAGGTCGAGCGTCTCGTAATCACGCAGCGACGAGTCGTAGAAGCGGTAGGACTGGCGATCGTTGACCGCGTAACTCGCATTGTTCTCGCCATATACCGAGCCGCCACCTTCGAACACGGTGACCATTGTCGAGCTGCCGTCTGGCGCGATGTCAACGCGGTATACGCCCGGCTGGTCGATCACGAAAGCGAGCGTCGGCGTGTTGATCTCGTAGCTGTCGCCGTCGAAAAGGCGACGCACGCGCAGGTTCAGCACGCCTTCGGTGACCTCCATCTGGGCAAAGCTGTCGTCGAGATTGAGCAGGCGGAAAGACGTACGTTCATCGAGACGGATCGAGGCCGCGCCGATTTCGAGCTCGGCGCGCGACGCGCGGTCGGCGTACAGGCTGTCGCCGGTGATCAGCGGTCGGTTGAGTCCGGCTTCGACCCAGCCACCGTCGCCGGCAGGCTGGAAGCTCACTTCGCCACCCAGATGGCTGAGGCGGGCAACGCGACTGGGAGGGTCGGCCAACGCCTGTCCCGCACCCATCACCAGCGCGAAGAACGCTGCGGCAATGACGAACGGGGTTGAGGATCGAGGACGCATGAACATTGCAGTTCTCCTGGTGGCGCGTTTCGCTTCGTCGCAGGACAATCCTGTCGATCAAGCGGAACATTGCGCGCACCGCCATCACAGCGCAATCCGGCTGAACGAAAACCGTCCAGAAACCGCCCTGAGGGTTGAATCGCAACTTTTTACGTCGGCTTACATTTCGCCTCCACGACGCTGAACCTGGAATGTAGGAGACTGCTCCCGGCAGATGTGGACGTGGCGCGGCTGCGCGGTGTATTGCCGTCACGCGGTGCGCACCATTAGGCTTGGTCGCACGCGGGTGTAGCTCAATGGCAGAGCTGTAGCTTCCCAAGCTACTGACGAGGGTTCGATTCCCTTCACCCGCTCCACGACTGATCGGTTTCGCGCGGCCTGCCATGCGTCTTCGCGCCGGCTGCGTTCGCCGGCTGTTGCCCCTGTCCCCTCGGCGTCCGTCGATGAAGATCGCGATACTGTCCCGCAACTCATCCCTCTATTCGACCTCCAGACTCGTGGAGGCGGCGCGCCAGCGCGGCCACAGCGTGCGCGTGCTCGATCCGCTGCGCTGCTACATGCGCATTGCCGCCGAGGGTTTCGAGATCCATTACAAGGGCCGCAGCCTCAGTGGTTTCGATGCGGTGATCCCGCGCATCGGTTCCTCGATCACGTTCTACGGCACCGCGGTGCTGCGCCAGTTCGAGATGATGGGCGTGTATACACCGAACAGCTCCGACGCGGTCCTGCGCGCGCGCGACAAGTTGCGCTCGCTGCAATTGCTCGCCCGCGAAGGCATCGCGATGCCGATCACGGTGTTCGGCGACTATCCCGACGACACTGCCGATCTGCTGACCATGCTCGGCGACCCGCCGCACGTGATCAAGCTCAACGAAGGCGCGCAGGGGCAGGGTGTGCTGCTGGCCGAGAAGCGCTCCGCCTCGCAAGGCATGATCGAGGCATTCCGCGGTTTGTATGCGAACTTCGTCGTGCAGGAGTTCATCGGCGAGGCCAAGGGCGGCGACCTGCGCTGCTTCGTCGTCGGCGATCGGGTTGTCGCAGCAATGCACCGCCAGGCGCCGGAGGGCGAGTTTCGCGCCAACATCCATCGCGGGGGCACCGCCAGCGCGGTCGAACTCAGCGAAGACGAGCGTGCCATCGCCTTGCGTGCCGCTCGGGTCATGGGTCTGACCGTCGCCGGCGTCGACCTGCTGCGCTCTAACCGCGGCCCGCTGCTGCTCGAGGTCAATTCCTCGCCGGGTCTCGAAGGCATCGAGGCGGCCACCGGGGTCGACGTCGCTGGCTCCATCATCGAGCACCTGCTGGCGTCCGTCGACGCCGCCGCGGCTCCAGGGAAAGAGAAGCGGCCACGTCGCGCGCGCTCGCCGCGGCCGCCACATTAACGGAACGCTCAGAGATGCTTAACGACCGTTTAAGCACATGCTTTCTATAGTCGCGGCACTGTAAGTTCTGCTCGACACTCCTAAGTCAGCGCAGGTGACTGGCAGATTACGGTAATCGGGGCAGTAGCTTTTGGCCCAAGCGAGGTGCGTTCCCCCAATGGCACCTCCTTGGGCCATTTTCTTTTGCCCGCCCGAAACTGAACGAATCCTTCCGCTGTTTTCCGCATCCCCGGACTTCCGCGTTAAGCTAAGCCCGCCATGCGCATACTCGTAATTGAAGACAACAGCGATATCGCTGCGAACATCGGTGATTTCCTGGCCGACAAGGGCCATGTGGTCGACTTTGCCGGCGACGGCGTGACCGGCCTGCATCTGGCCGTGGTCAACGAGTTCGACGCCATCGTGCTCGATCTCAGCCTGCCCGGAATGGACGGACTCGAAGTCTGCCGCAAGCTGCGCCAGGACGCCCGTCGCCAGACCCCCGTGCTCATGCTGACCGCGCGCGATGCGCTCGAACAGAAGCTCTCGGGCTTCGAATCGGGCGCCGACGACTACATGGTCAAGCCGTTCGCGTTGCAGGAACTCGCCGCGCGCGTGGAAGTGCTCGGTCGCCGCGGCAAGGGCGTCAAGAGCCGCCAGCTGCACCTTGCCGACCTCACCTACAACCTCGACACCCTCGTCGTCATCCGCGCCGGCAAGTCGATCCAGCTCAATCCGATCGGCCTCAAGCTGCTGCAGGCATTGATGGATTCGGCGCCGTCGGTGGTCACGCGCCAGGAACTCGAAACGCGCGTCTGGGGCGAAGAACTGCCCGACAGCGATTCGTTGCGCGTGCATATCCATGGCCTGCGGGCGGCGATCGACAAGCCGTTCGAGAAGCCGCTGATCCAGACGCGGCATGGCATCGGCTACCGCATGGTCGACCCGGATGCGGTCGCGGCGTAAGCTCCGCAGCCGCATCATCATCTCGTTTGCGCTGTTCGGGCTTGGCCTGACGGCGCTGTTCGCGGCGTCCACGATTTACATGCGGGCGCGCCTCGAAGACCAACTGATCAACGACACGCTTCTGCGCGAGGTCAACAACTTCGCCCAGTTCAAGCGCGAGAATCCGCAGCCCGAAGCTCCCTGGCAAATGTCGACCTATACGGCCGACATCTACAGCGCGCGCCGTTTCGCCAACGTGCCGTTGGCATGGCAGCAATACGAAACCGGCGTATACGACCTGCAGGACTTCGATCGCGACGGCAATCTGCGGCCGATCAAACTCGCCGTCTCGAAATCCGATGACCTGTGGGCGTTCCTGCAGCAGGACGTCAGCGCCCAGAAACTCACCGAACGCCAGTTGTTGACCGCGTTGATCGGTGCAGTGCTGCTGTTCGCATTCTTGTCCCAGCTTATGGGACTCTGGCTGTCGGCGCGAGTAATGAGCCCGGTGATCGATCTCGCCGCGCGCCTGCGCGAGTTGCGCAAGGGCGGCCAGTACAAGCCGCTCGCGCCGAACTTCGCCGACGATGAAGTCGGCCAACTCGCCGAGGCGCTCGACGACTATGCCGCGCGACTGACCCATCTGGTCGAACGCGATCGTGAGTTCAATGCCGACGTCAGCCATGAATTGCGCACGCCACTCGCCGTAATCGCGACCACCACCGAATTGATGATGGGCCAGCAGTTGCCCGAGAAGGCGCACGAACGCCTCAAGCGCATCGAGCGCGCGGTGCGCCAGTCGACCGAACTCACCGATGCGTTGCTGCTGCTGTCGCGCAGCGAGCGCCAGGCGCCGGCCGATGGCGAAACCACCGACGTCGCGCGCGTGGTCGAGCAGGTCATCGACATCAGCCGTTCGCATCTCGGCAGCAAGCCGGTCAACGTGCGCCTCGAACTGGAAGAGCCGTTGACCACGGCGGCGCCTTCATCGGTGGTTGCGGTCGCGTTGACCAACCTGATCAGCAACGCGTTCAAGTACACGATGGAAGGCGAGGTCACGGTGATCGTCGGTCACGGCCGCGTTGCCGTCGAGGACACCGGACCGGGCATCGTGCAGGACGACGCCGAGCGCCTGTTCGAGCGCGGCCAGCGCGGCACCACGCTGGTGAAAGGCGCCGGCCTCGGCCTCGCCATCGTCAAGCGCCTGTGCGAACTCTATGGCTGGAAAGTGTCGCTTGCGCCGCGTCCGCAGGGTGGCGCGGTCGCAACCCTGCAGTTCGACAAACGCACACTCGGTTGATCGGCGGGTAAAGCTTCAGCCCACCGGCTCGAGCCAGCCCCAGCGGTCTTCGGTGCGTCCTTCGAACAGGCCGAAGAACAGGTCCTGGATCTTGCGCGTGACCGGTCCGGCCGAACCCGATCCAACCGGCTTGCCATCAACCGAACGGATCGGCGTGACTTCGGCAGCGGTACCGCACATGAGGATTTCGTCGGCGAGGTAGAGGTACTCGCGGGGCATGTCGCGCTCGATCACGTCGATGCCGTTGGCGCGCGCGAGCGTCGTCAACGTGTGCCGAGTGATACCGGTCAGGATCGCGGCGCTGGC
>JBBSOU010000080.1:0-17139 GCA_038259445.1 Lysobacterales bacterium
CGCTGCGACCCGTAGGCGCAGGTCGGGCCGGTGCCACGCGCGGTGCTGCGCGAGTAGACTCAGGGGCCGCTGGCGTCCTGCCCGCCACGCCACAGGAGTTCGTGCCGATGAAACCACGCCGCAAGCGCAATACGGTGACCCGCGAAGCCGCCGAGGATGCGGTGCGTACGCTGTTGCGCTGGGCCGGTGAGGATCCGACCCGCGAAGGTTTGATCGATACCCCGAAGCGCGTGGTCGATGCGTACGGTGACTGGTTCTCCGGTTACCTCGTCGATCCGGCCGAATACCTGCGGCGCACGTTCGAGGAGGTTGCTGGCTACGACGAGATGATCGTGCTGCGCGACATCGAGTTTGAATCGTATTGCGAGCACCACATGGCGCCGATCATCGGCAAGGCGCACATCGGCTACCTGCCGACCAACAAGGTGGTTGGCATCAGCAAGCTCGCGCGCGTGGTCGATGGATTCGCGCGGCGTTTCCAGGTGCAGGAGAAGCTGACTGCGGAGATCGCGCATTGCATCCAGGATGTGCTCAAGCCGCGTGGCGTCGGCGTGGTTGTCGATGCCGTGCATCAGTGCATGACCACGCGCGGCGTGCACAAGCGCGGCGTCTCGATGATCACCAGCCAGATGCTTGGTGGTTTTCGCGACGATGCGGCCACGCGCCACGAGTTCCTGCGCTTCGTCAATTCGTGGCATTGATGCCGTTCGCGACCGGCGCCGCTGCACGCGCTGCGGTCGTCATTCTGCTTGCTGATGCTGCTCTGGAGCAGCCAGGCCGGGTTGTGCGGGTCGAGCCGAGCGTGCGGGGGTCGTTCGCGTCGACGTCTCGCGCTGCAGCGGGCTCCTGCGTGAACTGTCACGCATGAGCGTGGTCGATCCACCAATCGTGCCGGTGCGTCGCGGCGCGGTGGTTTTCATCTTCTTCACCGTGATGCTGGACATGCTCGCGTTCGGCATCATCATTCCGGTGTTTCCGCATCTTGTGCAGGAAATGACTGGCGGCGAGCTGACCACGGCGGCGCAGTGGACCGGCATCATGGGCGCGTCGTTCGGGCTCATGCAGTTCCTGTTCTCGCCGGTGCAGGGTGCATTGTCGGACCGCTTCGGGCGCCGACCGGTGATCCTGTTGTCGAACTTCGGCCTCGGCATCGACCTGATCGTGATGGCGCTCGCGCAGTCGTTGCCGCTGCTGTTCATCGGTCGCCTGATTTCGGGCATTTCGGCGGCGAGCTTCACCACCGCGAATGCCTACATCGCCGACGTCACGCCGAAGGAAAAGCGCGCGGCGTCGTATGGCCTGCTCGGCGCGGCGGTCGGCATCGGTTTCGTGCTCGGGCCGGCACTTGGCGGACTTCTCGGTGCGATCTCGCCCCGATTGCCATTCTGGGTGGCCGCCGGCCTCGCTCTGGCGAATTTTCTGTACGGCTATTTCATCCTGCCCGAATCGCTGCCGAAGGAGCGCCGCACCGCGCGCTTCGACCTGCGTGGCGCCAATCCACTCGGCGCCCTCAAATTGTTGCGCCGCTACCCGCAGGTGTTGTGGCTCGCGGTGGTGCTGTTCCTCGTGCAGCTGTCGCAGTTCTCGCTCAACTCGACCTTCGTGCTGTTCGCCGACTACCGCTTCCAATGGGGCGCGCAGGAGGTCGGCTATACGCTGGCGTTGATGGGACTCTTAAGCGGCCTCGTGCAGGCGGTGCTGCTGCGCAAGCTGGTGCCGCGCTTCGGTGAGCGACGACTGATGCTGGCCGGCATGCTGTTCGGCATCGGCGCGTTCATCACGTTCGGGCTCGGCACCAACCCGACGGTGTTCCTGCTCGGCATGCCGATGCTGGCGCTGTGGGGTCTGGGCGGTCCGGCCACGCAGTCGCTGATGACGCAGCAGGTGGATGCCAGTGAGCAGGGACGACTGCAGGGCGCGATCAGCAGCCTGGCCGGACTGGCGACGATCATCGGTCCGATTCTTTTCAGCCAGGTGTTCGCGGCATCGATCGCCGCCGATGCCGGGTACGATCTGCCGGGAGCCGCGTTCCTGCTTTCGGCCGCGCTCGTGGTGGTCGGCTTCGTGCTCGGCTGGCGCGTCACCGCAAACTCGAAACCTGAGGCGTCGCCGGAACCACCCGCTGAGGCGCGCGCGTCCATTGATGTCGGCGTGATGCCAGCTGAAGGCGAACAGCGATGACCGACGACGGCCACGAAAAACCCTACTCGCCGGCGTGCGAACGCAATCGCGACCCGATCCTCGACGTGTTGCGCCACGTCTTTGCCGATCGTCAGCGCGTGCTCGAGATCGGCAGCGGCACCGGTCAGCACGCCGTCCATTTTGCTGCGGCGCTGCCGCAGCTGGTGTGGCAGACCTCGGATCGTGCCGAGAATCTGGACGGTATTCGCGCCTGGCTCGATGAGGCCGGCCTGGCCAATACACCGCCGCCATTGACACTTGATGTCGGCGACGATGCATGGGCAGTGACCGATTTCGATGCGGCGTTCAGCGCCAACACGCTGCACATCATGGCCTGGAGCGAGGTGCAGGCGATGTTCCGCCAGCTCGGTTGCTTGCTCAGCCCCGGCGCACTGCTCGCCATCTATGGACCGTTCAACCGCGATGGCCGGTTCTCGAGCACGAGCAACGCCGAGTTCGATGCGTCACTGAAACGGCGCGCGCCGCACATGGGCATCCGCGATCTGGCCGATGTCGATGCGCTGGCCGCGACCTGCGATTTGCTGCACATTGCCGATCACCAAATGCCGGCCAACAATCGACTCGTTGTCTGGAAGAAATCGAACCGCTGATCGGCGCCTGCTTCAGCGCCACGATCGTCGCGTCCACACCTGTCAGAGGCTTTGTCGATGGCGAACGAGCTCATGTTGCTGCTGTGCGAGTTGCTGCTGTATGGCATGGGCATGCTGGTCGTGTTTCATTTCCGCGCGCGCATCGGCATCGGCGTTTTCCTGACCGCGCTCGGCAGCCTGCATTTTCTCGAAACCTACCTCGCCGCGAATCTGTACGTGCAGTTGCTGCCAGGCATCGTGCTCTCGCCGGGATCCGTGGTGCTGTTCACCGGCAAGTTCCTGTTTGTCCTGCTGCTCTATATCCGCGAGGATGCCACCGCGGCACGCCAGCCGATCTACGGACTTCTTTACGGCAATGTGCTGGCGGCATTACTGGTGTTGCTGCTGGCCCAGCACCTCAACGTGGAGACGAATGCAGCGCAGACGGGCGAACTGAACCTGCTCGACCAGATGGGCATGCTGATGATCTGGGGAAGCATGCTGCTGTTTGCCGACTGCCTGCTCGTCATTCTCGCCTACGAGCGACTTTCGCGGGTTGGCGGCTTGCCGATCGAGATTCGCCTCGGACTCGCGGCGATTGCCGTACTCGTGTTCGACCAGATCGGTTTTTTCGCGATGCTGCATCTCGCCTACGACGTTCCGCTGGCTGCCGGGGTCGGGGGCATGCTCGGCAAGATTGCCGCGGCGATCCTGTTCACGATTTTCCTCGGTCAGTACCTGCGCCGCGTTCCGGCCGAGGACGAAGGCGATGCAGAGCGCGCAGCGCGACCCCATCTGCGACGCCTGTTCGGCGCGCTGACCTACCGGCAGCGCTACGAGGAGTTGCGCCAGCGTGCACGTCGCGATGCCGTCACCAGCCTGCTTAATCGCGGCGAGTTCGAAACCCTCACCCGCGACCTGCTCGAACGCATCACGCGCCAGACGCAATCGATGAGCCTGTTGCTGTTTGACATCGACCACTTCAAGTCGATCAACGACCTGCATGGACACCAGACTGGCGATCGTGTGCTGCGCGACGTCGCCGGCGTGCTCGCCGAGAGCGTGCGTTCGACGGACTATGCGTTCCGCTTCGGGGGCGACGAGTTCGCCGTGATCCTCGTCGGCACCTCGCACGACGGCGCCTGTGCGTTCGCCGATCGTTTGCGCGCCGAAGTCAACCGTCTTTCGATCGGCGACACCGACATGACGATCACCGTGAGCATCGGCGTTTCCTCGATATTGCCTGGCAAGCGTCATGGCGGCATCGACGAACTCGTGCGCGTCGCCGACACCATGCTCTATCAGGCGAAGGCCGACGGACGAAATCGCGTGGCTGGCGAGATCCTGCGCGAAGTCGTGCCGTCGCATTGACCCGGACCGGCCCGCGCGTGCATTGCATCAACAACCGCGTGAACTCACGTCGCGGTGCGATAGCCGAGCATGCGTGCAGGCAACAACAGGATTGCCTTGATCAGCGCAAGTATGCCCTCCATCAGCGCGCCGACGATGCGGAACGGAATCGACAGCAGCCACAGGATCGGCCACAGCACGACCAGCAGCAACGCGACCGGCCAGCACAGCACGAGCACGATTGCCCACAACAGCAGTACGAACAGCAGACGCATCGAAGGCGCTCCTTGTTGATCGACATGGGCCGAATACCGAAAGACTAGTCGCATTGCAGCCCAGCTGCAGACCGCCAATCGTCACGCACTGCCTCGATCGTTGTCGCACGTTCATGACGTTGCAGTGCCGGCGTCGTTCCACGTTGCACGCAGCGAGGTCTACAGAGGAGCAAACAACTCCGCCAGATCCGCTTCGTCGAAACGCAGGCTCTGCGTGCTGCCGCCTTCGAGGACGGCGGCGGCGAGGTCGGCCTTGCGTTGTTGCAGGGCCTGGATCTTTTCCTCGACAGTGCCTTTGCAGATCAGCTTGTAGACGAACACCGGTTTGTCCTGGCCAATGCGGTGGGCGCGATCGGTGGCCTGCGCTTCGACGGCCGGATTCCACCACGGGTCGTAGTGGATGACAGTGTCGGCGGCGGTCAGGTTGAGGCCGACGCCGCCGGCCTTCAGGCTGATCAGGAACAGCGGCACGCCACCGTTCTGGAAACGCGCGACAAGTTCGGCGCGCTGGATGCCGGGGGTCTGACCGGTCAGCGTCTGCCATTGTTGTCCGCGTGCATCGAGTGCTTCGCCGATCAGGCCCAGCATCTCGGCGAACTGGCTGAAGACAAGGATGCGGCGACCTTCGGCGACGAGGCTGTCGGTCAGTTCGAGCAACAGGTCGAGCTTGGCCGAACCCCTGACCTTGCGCGCGTGATCGAGCTTGACGAGGCGTGGATCGCAGCAGGCCTGACGCAGCTTGAGCAGGGCATCCAGCACGACGATGCCACTCTGCGCGAGACCGCGTTTGTGCACCTCGGCGAGCACGCGTTCGTGTTGGGCGAGGCGCAGCGTTTCGTAGAGTTCGCGTTGCGCGCCTTCCAGTTCGATGTTGCGCGGGATAAAGGTTTTTTCCGGAAGGTCGGCGAGCACGTCTTCCTTGCGCCGGCGCAGCAGCAGCGGCGCAATGCGCCGGCTCAGGCGTTCACGGCGTTCGCTGTCGCCATGCTTCTCGATCGGCGTGCGGTAGAACTTGGTGAAGTGCTTCTCGTTGCCGAGCAGGCCCGGTTCGACTGCATCGAACTGCGCCCACAGCTCGCCGAGATGGTTCTCGAGCGGCGTGCCGGTCATCGCCAGCCGACGCCCGGCAGGAATCTCGCGCACGATCTTGGCGGCCTGGCTCTTGGCGTTCTTGATCGCCTGCGCTTCGTCGAGCACGAGCACCGAGTACGCATGTGCGAGCAGTTCGTCGCGATCGCGCGCGAGCAGCGGATAGGTGGTGATGACGACGTCGTGATTCGGAATCGCATCATGCAGGCCGGCGCGTGTCGGTCCGTGCACGACCAGCACCGACAGATCCGGCGCGAAGCGCTGTGCTTCGTCGCGCCAGTTGGCGACCAGACTGGTCGGGGCGACGATCAACGCAGGCTTGTCGAGTCGGCCGCGGTGTTTTTCGGCGAGCAGGTGGGCGAGCACCTGCACGGTCTTGCCGAGTCCCATGTCGTCGGCGAGTATGCCGCCGAGTCCGGCATCGGCGAGGAAGCCGAGCCAGGCCAACCCGTCGCGCTGGTAGCCACGCAACGTGGCGCGGAACCCTTCGGGTTCCATGGCCGGTTCGCGCGCGTTGCGCAAGCGCGCGAGTTCTGCGCGCAGGCGTTCGCCGCCGCGCCATGCCAGACCGGTGCGGTTGGCCAGCTCGTCGATGACGCTGGCCTGCGCGCGACGCAGGCGCAGATGCCCGGCCTGGTCCTCGGCGAACGATGCGCCCTGCAACCATTCGAGCAACGGCGCCATGAACTGGCGCAATCGTGCCAACGGCAGCGGCACGCGACGCCGCGCGTCCAGCGGCACCAGCCAGACCGCATCGTCGGCTTCGCCGGTACGCGGCACGAACGGAAAATCCGGATCCGACAGCAGCCGACGCAGGATAGGCAACAGGTCGACGCGTTCGCCACCGACATCGATGCCGAGGCTGAGGTCGAACCAGGCATTGCCGGATTCCTCGACGTCGGCATGCCAGTCGTCCGGCTCCTCGACCAGTTCATACGGAAACTCGGCATCGGTCTCCAGACGGAAACCGTATTCGCGCAGGCGCGGGGTCAGCGCCAGCAGGTGCTCAGCCGCCACCATCTGGCCGCGGCGTGGCTCAAGCACGAAGTCGCCTTCGGCGAGCGCGTCGCGCGGAATGCCGGGAATGCGCGGCAACAGGTCGACATCGATGAACCCGAGCGACTCGAGACGCTCGAGCGCAGCGATTTCGGCAGAGCGGTCACGCACGACTTCGAGCAGACGGCCCTCGTGCAGACGCCGCTCGCGCGCCTTGGCCGGCGCCACCGGCAGGCGCGGCCCTTCGTAGTCGAAGCTGAGTCGCGCGACGCCGGCCTCGTGCCGGGTCGGTGACTTCGGGTTGGACGCGTAGCTGAAGGTCGGTATTGCACGCAGGGTCAGTACTGGCACCGGCACGACGCGGTGCAGCGTCGGTTTTTCCGGTTGCGCCGGCGCCGGAAGATCGCGCACCGCTTCGATGGCCTGCAGGCGATTGGCGACCAGCGGTGCCTGTTCGGGCAGCAATGGCGGCGCACGCAGCGCGGCTTCGACGAGGCGCGCGTCGCCGTCGACGCGACCGATCTGGCGCTGTTGCGGATCGAAGTACCAGACCCCTTCGATGCGCGTGAGGCGGGTCTTCGGCGACTCCACATCGAGGCGCGCGACCAGCGTCTGGTTGCCGTCCTCGCCGCTTCGCCAGTGCCAGCCGAGCGTGCGCTTGCCACCGATACCGACACGCCCGCTCGAGGGTTTGTCGACGAAACACGGATGGCTGGCGAGCAGGATCTCGAGCAGCGACTCGTCGCGCAAGCCGGTCAGCGTGTACCACGCCGAGGTGCTCGAATAGCCGGTGGTGCCCATGCGCAGGCGCGCGACGTGATCGAACTGTTCGGGCGTCAGGCGCTCCCAGGGATCGCCGCCGTAGTAGGAATAACCGACCGGCTGCGGTGCGCCGAGCCCGCCGCGCTTGTTCGGCTTGAGCCAGACCGGTTGCGCGAGCAGGCGTGGCAGCGGGCCATCGCCGATGCGCAGGAGTATTCCGAACACCTGCGCGGGATCGGATCCTGGCGATTGGCGCAGCACCGGTTTCTTCGGCGCTTCGAGTGATTCGAACCAGCCGTTCCACGCGCCGAGATCGCTCTTGCCGGACGCCGACGCGGGCGATGGTGCAGCGGCGCGCTGGCTTGGGCCGATCATGCTCAGCGCGATCGCGGCAACGTGCTTGCACTCGCCTTCGAGCGGGCAGCTGCAATGCGTGTCGATGACCGGCCGACCGCCATTGAGCGCGATGCGGATGCCCGCGGTGTAGGGATCCGGCTCGGTGCCCTGAACTTCCCCGAGCAGCACGCCGACATCACTTTCTGCGCGGTTGAACCAGATTTCGCGCACCCGCCCGCGGCGCACGTAGTCGGCACCTTTTTCTAGCGTGTTGCGATCGAGCACGGAGGCCGCGCTGCGCGAGAGCAACTGGCGGAAAAGCGATTCGTTCATATGGCAACGGGTTCCACGGCTCGCGAGCCAACTGACAATCGTGCCTGTTGCGGGGCGTTCGCGTCCAGCGCCGTGCGGCATCGTTCGCGTCGTTGGGAAAAGGCATTGCGCCTGGCGGCACTTCCCGCCAAGGCGCGCAAAGCCCGGGACCTCACGAATCTGAAGAACGTGCGTGGGAGCGACTTCAGTCGCGATGTGCTGGTTCGATCGAGCGCGCCGTCACGGGCCAATGACCTGGGTACCGCCGTCAGCCGAAGAACCAGTAACACACGGCGATCGCGGCGAGCACGCCGGCCAGATCGGCGAGCAGCGCGCAGCCGACCGCATGACGCGCGCGCTGGATGCCGACCGCACCGAAGTAGACGGCGAGTACGTAGAAGGTGGTTTCGGTGCTGCCCTGCACGGTTGCTGCGAGCAGCGCCGGAAAACTGTCGACGCCGTGTGTCTGCATGGTCTCGATCAGCATCGCGCGCGCCGCGCTGCCCGAGAATGGCTTGACCAGGGCAGTCGGCAGCGCATCGACGAAACGCGTATCCCAGCCGGCGCCTTCGGCCAGCCAGCGGATGCCATCGAGGACGAAGTCGAGCGCACCCGACGCTCGCAGCACACCGACCGCGCACAGCATCGCGACGAGGTAAGGCAACAGGCTCCTGGCGACATCGAAACCCTGGCGCGCACCGTCGATGAAACTTTCATAGACCGGCACGCGGCGCAGCGCACCGGCAACCAGGAATGCCATGATGATGCCGAACAACGCGAGGTTGCCGAGCAGTGAGGACAGCGTGGCGAGCGCGCTCGCCGACAAGGTCGCCAGCAGCGCCATGAAACCACCGAGCAGCAGGCCGGCACCGAGCATGCAGCCGAGCACGACCGGATCGTGCAGTTTCAATCGCTGCATGAGCGCGACACTGAGCAGTCCGGCCAGCGTCGACGCCGAGGTCGCGAGCAGGATTGGCAGGAACACCAGGGTCGGATCGGCTGCGCCTTGCTGTGCGCGATACATGAAGATCGACACCGGCAGCAGGGTCAGCGAAGACGCATTGAGCACGAGGAACAGGATCTGCGCATTGCTCGCCGTGTCGGGTGAAGGGTTCAGCGTCTGCAATTCGCGCATCGCACGCAAGCCGATCGGCGTCGCCGCGTTGTCGAGGCCGAGCCCGTTGGCGGCGAAGTTGAGCGTGATCAGTCCGATCGCCGGGTGACCACGCGGGACCTCGGGCATGAGCCGCGCGAACAGCGGCCCGAGCGCCCGCGCGAGCAGGTCGATCAGGCCTGCCTGTTCGGCGATGCGCAGAAAGCCGAGCCAGAGTGTGAGGGTGCCGAACAGCAGCACCATGACCTCGACGGACAGTCGCGCCATGTCGAACAGGCTCGCCACCATCGCGGCGAAAACGCCGGCATCGCCGGCAACCAGCCAGCGCGAAAAACCGGCGACAGTCGCGACGAGGAAGAAGGCAAGCCAGAGTTTGTTGAGCATGCCGGAGGTCGCGGCGGGGAAGCGCGAAGGATCGCACGGCGTGCACCCGTGCGGCCGATCGCGGTCAGTCGGTACGGATGTCCGCAATCATCGCCTCGGCGCGTTCGCTGAAGGCCGAGACAGCGTCAGCATCAAGTGACTTCGCCAGCATTCGCCGGTATTCGGGCAGCAGATCGCGCAGTTCCTGCTTGGTGTAGCAACGTTCGATCTTGAGCGTGAAAAGGAACGCGCGCAGGCCGAGCTGGGCGACCACGCTCTCGTTCATGAATTGTCGTGCCAGCGCGCTGGTCGGCACCTCGATCCCGCCCGCACTGGCGGCGTCTGCAGGTGCGGCTGCCGCAGTCGCAGGCGCAGGCGCAGGCGCGCCGGCGAGCACAATGAGCTCGGCGCCGGCGAGTTCCGACAACAGCATGTCGACGTCGCCGAGCGAGCGGAACTGCTGGCGGATTTGGCGCACCGTGTGCTCGCCGTTGATCGATATCAGCAACACGCGTTGACGCGCGCCGAGCTTGCGCCGCCGCTCGACGATCTCGCTGCGTCCACTCTCGGTTTTTACCGGTACGGCAGTCTCAAGCATGCGCGGCCCCTCCCGTGGCGTCGTTCATTGTAGGCCCGAAGGCGCTCGGTGCAGGAGGGGGGTGCCCGAGCGCTCGTTTCAACGTGCGTGCGTGTCGCTCAGGTCGGGTGTCTCGAACCGATAGCCGACACCGTAGACGGCCGAGATCGGATCGACGCCGACCTCGGCGATCTTGCGGCGCAGGTTCTTGACGTGGCTGTCGACCGTGCGGTCGCTGACCACGCGGTGGTCTTCGTACAGCGCTTCGATCAGCTGGGCGCGCGAAAACACGCGGCCGGGATGACCGGAAAGCTTGCGCAGCAGGCGGAACTCGACCGGCGTCAGCACCAGTGCCTGGCCGTTGATGCGCGCCTCGAAGCGCTCCTCGTCAAGATTGACGCCGCTCGCCACCGGTGTGCTGCCGACGCTTGTGCCACGACGCAGTACCGCCTTGACCCGCGCCACCACCTCGCGTGGACTGAACGGCTTGCAGATGTAGTCGTCGGCGCCGAGCTCCAGACCGAGCAGCCGATCGATTTCGTCGACGCGCGCGGTAACCAGCAGGATCGGCACGTTGGAAAAGCCGCGCACGCCACGACAGATCGACAGGCCGTCTGCACCGGGCAGGTTGACGTCGAGCAGGATCAGTTCGGGCGAGTGGGCACGCACCCATTCAACCGCCGTGTGGCCGCTGTCGAGCACGCTGACCCGATAACCCGAGGCACCGAGGTAGTCGCTCAGCAACGACGCCAGTTTCGGCTCGTCTTCGACGACGAGGACATGTGCGCCGCCGTTCATGCCGAGTGCTCCGCGCGTGGCAGTTCGACGGTGATGCAGAGCCCGCCGAGCGACGACGTGCTGGCGCTGATGTCGCCGTCGTGCGCGGCCACGATCGCGCGGCAGATGGCCAGGCCAAGGCCGGCTCCGCCGGCGGCGCGGCTGCGCGAACGGTCGAGGCGGAACAGGCGCTCGAACAGATGCGGCATCGCCGCGGCCGGCACGCCCGGCGCGGTGTCCTCGACATGCAGGCACACGTGGGTCGCGCTTGCTTCGAGGCGCACGAGGATGCGCCCTGGCGCATCGGTGTAGCGGCGCGCGTTGGCCAGCAGGTTGTCGATGAGCTGTCCGATGCGGCGCGCGTCGACGCGCACCGTTGCTTGCGCGGTGATCACCTCGTCGAGAACGAGACCATCGTCGGCCAGCGCGCGCCGGTGCATCTCGGTCGATTCACGCACCACTTCAGCGAGATCGAGCTCTTCGAATCGGTATTCGAGCGCACCGGCGTCGGCCAGCGCCAGCTGATAGAGGTCCTCGACGAGACCGCCGAGACGATCGCATTCGGCATTGAGAGAGGCCAGCGCCTGTGCGTTCGGCTCGCGCACACCGTCCTGCAAGGCCTGGATCTCGCCGCGCAGGATGCTCAGCGGTGTGCGCAGTTCATGGGCGATATCGGCACCCCAGCGGCGGCGCGCTTCGCGATGCTGCTCAAGCGTCATCGCCAGATGGTTGAAATCCTGCGCAAGAGCGCCGAATTCGTCGCGCCGCTTCTGGTCGATGCGGCGCGCGTAGTCGCCGGCGGCCAGAGCACGCGTTCCGTCGGCCAACGCGCGCACCGGATCGAGAAGCCAGCGTGCCATCGCAAACGCGAGCACGAGTGCGGCGGCGAGCATTGCGATGCCGGCGACCAGCGCACCGCGTCGCTGTTCTCGGGCAAACGCGACATCGGCCGGACCGAGCAGGTGCGGCAACGACTGCAGGTAGAGCATGCCCACGCGCTCGTCGTCCACTTCAATGGCGAGATGCGTGGCGTCGCGCGAAATGTCGGCGTTGCCTATGACCACCGCACCGCTGCGATCGACCAGCAGCAATCGCGACAGCAGCAGCGCCGCACCCATCGGCGGCGGTCCAGCGACGCGATCCCGTTCCGGCGGTGTGATGGAGGCGGTCGGGCTGCCGTCGCGCAGCGCAGCGGACCGCAGGAAACGCGGCATGTCGGGCTCGACCAGCGCAGCAAAGCGAAGTTCGTCGGCGCGCAGGAACGCCCAGCCTCCGTTGTCGAGGTAACTCGCCGCCAGACGATTGGCGGCAGGCTGCAGGCGTTCGAGTGCGACTTCATCAAGATAACCGAGGAACCCGCGCCGGAAACCTTGTTCCTGCCAGACCGCGAAACCGGCCAGTGCCACGCTGCTGAGCGCAGCGATGGCGAGGAACAAGCGTTGCCAGAGGGCCAGTTGCATGCGAAACGGCGTCGAAGTGGGGCGCGGATGCGCTGCCTACGATAACGCTTCGACAACAGGCCGGCCCGGACTCCTCATTGTTTCCACGATTCCTGCAGAAGCCGTGCACACTTGCGCGCTAGCGTTGACACTGGAAACGGTTCCAGGCACGTCTGCTCCACGCGCGCCCGGTGCTTCACCCATAAGCACTTCCTTCCCCCGGACATGAGCGCATCCCGGCGGCGGAGCGGCACATTCCCGGTGACCTGGGACCGTTTCCCCCACGTCAGCGGGCGTGGACCACATAGCGCAGCGGTCCGTTCGCATCGATCGCATCGAACGGAAAGCAGGTGACCAGCACGAGCGCGTCGCCGTCGGCCTGCAGGGCAATCTGTTCGCTTGCGGAATCGGCGACAGCGAACGATTCGACCCGGTAGCTGCGCGTGGCATGCGCCGTGCGCACTTCGATGATGTCACCGACCACGAGCGTTTCAAGAAACCGGAAATGGGTGTCACGGTGTGCGCTGATCACGCTGACGCCGACCGTCGCCGGCGCTGCGCTCGAGGCACTCCAGCCCGGCGCAAAGGCAAGCGCACGACCGCTGTCGCCGGCGAGCACGATCTGATCGATGCCGAGGCGCGCGACCGACAGCTGCGCGACCGGCGCAACATCGGCCCACGGCCATGGCTTGACCGCTTCGCCGAGCACCATTGACTGTTGCCAGGCACGCTCGAGAAGAACCTGGGCGAGCACCGCCTTGGCATGCACATAGCCGGCGTCGAACAACAGACCAGCGGATGCACACGCCAGCAGCGCTGCCGCGAGATAGCGCGTCCGGCGCATGCTCAGATCACGATCCAGTCGATCGCCGCTTCATGCGGCCGTTGCTTGCAGCGTCTCGGTGGCGTGGCCGGGGTGAACGGCAACGGCGCGACGAGCGCCTCGCCGCCGAGCCATTCGAGTTCGTGCAAGGTGTCGGCCGCATCACGCTGGCGCGCCGGGCGACGCACGCGGAAGGTCATCGTTTTCGTATTCATTGCAGGGCTCCGGTAGGGATCGGGAAGGTCACGGGGGTGCAGGAACGCCGGTTCGGCGACCGCCGCGGGCGGGCGCACAGCACGGCCAGCCCCAGCAGGGCGAGGCCGAACAGCGCGTTGCGGGTCGAGGTGGTCGCGGTTGCAGCGAACGCCAGCGAACCGGCCGGCATGCCGTTGGCGATCCGCTGCGAGAGCAGATCGTCCTCGAGCGCGCGCGCCGGGGTCTTCTCGGTTGCAACGAGGCTCGTGTACGGCGTGACGAGGTCGTGTTCGAGTGCGAGCGTGAGCACCGTCTCGCGCACGGTGTCCGCATCGCCACCGCGCTCGAGCGACTGCAGCAGGTGCTCGATCTTGCGCTGCGCCCACAGCCGCGCGATGCCAGGCGCGCTGGCGCCGCGATTCAGCGGCAGCGAGGTTTTCCACGGCGCATTGGCCAGCATGCCGCTGGCGAGCAGCGTTCCGTGCGCACGCGGCAGACGCGCGACCACCATCAGTGGCTCGCCGGAATACAGATCGGGAAGGCGCTGCGGCCAGGTTTCGGCGAGATCAGGCCATTGCAGGCTGAGGTCGCGCAAGGCCGGTCGATCGAGCGCATCGAACAGTTCGCGCATGCGCACGCCGATATCGAACGTGCTGCGGATCACGATCGAGCGACCGCGCCCGAGCGTCGCTGCGCGCTCGATGAACTGCGCGTTCGGCGCACTGCCGATGCCGATCGTGAACAGCCGCGACGCACCGAGCCCGTTGTCGATCAGGTCGTAAAGCGCACGCGCATCGTCGATCGCACCGTCGGTGGCGAACACGACCTGACGCAGGTAGCCCGGTGCCGGCTCGCCGGCGAACGCGCGGCGCAAGGCCGGCAGCATTTCGGTGCCGCCATCGGCACGCAGGCCGGCCACCCACTCGCGCGCCAGGCGCACGTCGTCGGCACGCGCGGGCACCGGCGCATCGAACAGGGCTTCGGTCGTCGAGTTGAACTGGATCACGTTGAAGCGGTCTTGCGGTCCGAGTGCCGCGAGCGCGAGATCGAGCGCAGCGCGCGCCTGCTGCATCGATTGCCCTTCCATCGAACCCGACGTATCGATGACGAGGACCAGTTCACGGGGCAGCGGATGGGCCAGCTCGGCGCGTGGCAACAGCATCATGAGCGCGTAGGTTTCGCCACCGCGCTGCTCGGTGAGCAGTGCGGAAGACGGTGCCTGGCCGGGCAGCGGCGCCCACTCGAGCACGAAGTCACGGTCGGCGGGCGCATCGCCATCGGCGAGGGTGACGGTGCGCCGATGTCCCGTTTTCGTCAGGACAATCGCGTGGCTCGGGCTTTCCATTCGGCTCAATGCCAGGCCCGCATCGACCTCGGCACGAATCGACACGCGCGGCGCGTACGGCGACTGCACGGCATCCGTCGACCTCGACAGCGTCCCGCTCGCACCCGGCGAGCGATAGCGCGTCGTGTAGGTGAGCGGCAAGGTCAGCGTGAAGCGGTCGTCGCGCCAGTCGATCATCTGCCACCAATGCACGTCGACTTCGATCGTTTCGCCCGGCGCGATGTTGGCAAGCGCGGTGCGGAACAGGTTGCCATGGTCCTTTTCGACCAGCGCGGCGCGGCGACCACTGGCGGCGGCCTCGACGTAGCGCGTGCGTGCCTGTTCCTTTTCCTCGATCTCGGCGACGATCCGGCGCTCGCCAATACGTACCGTCATCGCGTGCACGGCGGCACCATGCGGCAGCGGCAGCAGGTACTGGACCTCGATCCACTGCGTCGAGTGGTTGCTGAAGCGCTGGCGCATGCGTGCTTCTGCAACCAATCCGGACACGTCGATCTGCACGTCGCTGGAGAGCGTGGCGAGTTCGAACGCGGCGCCGTCTGCGCCCGATGCATGCATCGCACCGAAACCGGTCTGCGCGCGCGCCGATGCGGCAAATCCGAGCAGCAGCACGAGGATGGCGAAGATCGTGCGCAGTGGCTCGAAGCCGCGCTGCAGGTCGGAATCGGGTTCACGCGGTTCGCTGGGCATGGCTGTCTCCGTGGTGGCGGATGCCATTGCAGCGTCAATCGCGGGCAGGCGGGCGTGCGATTGCGGCCGCGGCGATGATCGTTTGTGGCCGTTTGCGGGCGATCATCCGGCGTGCATTGCGTGCCTGTACTCGGCCTGCGTAAGCTCGATCCGACCACTCACGCAGCGCATGCTTCAGGGAGACGTCCGTGCCGCGAACGATCGCCGTTGTCGAAGACGAACCATTGATCCGCGCCAACTACGTCGAGGCGCTGACGCGCGCTGGCTACGAGGTGCGCGGCTACGCGGCGCGTGTCGAAGCCGAGAACGCGTTCGCCCAGCGCATGCCCGAACTCGTCATCATCGATGTCGGCCTCGGCGACGAACCGGAGGGCGGCTTCGACCTGTGCCGCACGTTGCGCGCAAAGGCGCCGACCTTGCCGATCATCTTCCTGACCGCGCGTGATTCGGATTTCGACGTGATCTCGGGCCTGCGCCTCGGCGCCGACGACTACCTCGCCAAGGACGTCTCGTTCCATCAGCTTGCCGCGCGCATCAGCGCACTGTTCCGGCGCATGGAAGCCCTGCGCAAACCGGCGCCGGCAGACAGCATCCACGAGCAGGGTCCGCTGCGCGTCGAATCCGAGCGCATGCGCATCCTCTGGAATGGCATCGAGGTGCCGCTGACCGTGACCGAGTTCTGGATGGTGCATACGCTCGTGCGCTTCCCCGGCCACGTCAAGACGCGCGACCAGCTGATGCGCGACGCCCACGTCGTCGTCGACGATGCCACCATCACTTCGCATATCAAGCGCATCCGCAAGAAGTTCATCGCCATCGACCCCAGCTTCGATGCGATCGATACCGTGCACGGCGCGGGGTATCGGTGGAAGGGCTGAGGAAGGGGCGAGGGCGTAGCGTTATGCTTTCCCGCGAAATTTGCATTCCGCCTAGTAGCGACAGCCTTGCGCCCCAGCCCCTAGCCTCTCGTCCCTGCATTCAATGTCCCTGCGCCTCAAACTGCTTTTCATCGCGCTGATCACGCTGATCCTGCCATGGGCGGGCTGGCAGTTCGTGCGCCAGACCGAGGCATTGTTGCGCCAGGGGCAGGAACAGACGCTGCTCGCTGCGGCGACCACCCTGGGGCGCGCGCTCGCCGCGCTTGATGTCGAGGCGCCGGCACCGGCAGCATCGCTGTATGTGCATGCGCGCAGCAGCGTGTTGCGCATCGACGGCTACGCCAGCGATTGGCAGTCGATGCGACCTTATGCTCAGACGCTAGGCACCGACGGCAATGACGAGCGTCTGCGCGTCATGCTGGCGGCCGATCCGGAGTGGCTATACCTGTTCGCCGAAGTGCGTGATGCCACGCGCGTTCGCGCCGATGCACGCGATGCGGCCAGTGCGCGCAGCGATTCGCTCGACATCACGCTGATGCGTGGCAGCGAATCGCGTCGCTATCGCGTGGCGAGCGCCGCGCCGGGTCGCTTCGACGCCCCGGCGATCGCGGGCGATGCCGGGTTCCCCGATACCCTGACCGGTGAATGGCAGGAGGACGGCTCCGGCTACAGCATCGAACTGCGCCTGGCACGCGTGTTCGCGCCCGAACGCATCGGCTTCGCCGTCAACGATTCGGCGGCTGCGGTGCCGATGCTGACCGAGCCGCGCGCGCTGCTCGGCTACAGCGACGACGTCGGCCGGATTCTCGAGCGCCTCGCCCCCGACGCGGTGCGCGTGCGCATGCTCTCGGCCGACGGTTGGGTGGTTGGCGCGGGCGGCTCGCTCGGCACCGGCGATACGCAGGACGCGCGCGCCGGGATTATTGGCGACTGGATCTATCGGACCTTGCTGGCGCCGACCCGCGTGGCGCCGGCGGCGGCGGCAACGAGCGAACCACGCGTGACCGACCCTGATCTTGTCGTCGCGTTGTCCGGCACACCGGTGAG
>JBBSOU010000081.1:0-17001 GCA_038259445.1 Lysobacterales bacterium
GGCACTGGCGACGCCGGATACAAACGATAATGCAGCGATCAGTGTTGCGAGTGAGGTGCGAGCTCCCCAAGTAGACATGCCAACTCTCCATTGAATGGTTGATGGTTGCGTCTCGTGTTTCCCCTGCCATGGAAACTAGACCTGCGGCTTGCATCATGTCAATGGATTGGTGCCTTGTTCAGGCTGTTCAGGAATCTTCCGTCACTCGACTGCGCTGCAAACCTCGCGATGAGTGCGATGCCGAATTCCCGAAATTCGCTTTATCAATCCAGCTGATTTCCAAGCCGGATAATCCTTTTGCATTGAATCACTTGCGGCGTGCAATCGTGCGCATGAACGTGAGATCGCGATTCGCGCTGCATTCGCGCCGGCCCGATTCCGGCGCGAATGTGCGTCGATCACATGTCGAAGCCGTGGACGAAGATAATGTCCGACAGCGCCGGCTGGCAGCCCTTGACCTTGACGTCATCGATGTACCAGCCCTCGGCACCCACTGACGAGTCAGTGGCGATGCGAAAGCGGAACTGCGCCTGCTGTCCCGCATAGGGAGCCAGGTCGACGACGGCGCGCGTGAACGGCTGAATCCCGCACCACGCGGACCTGCCATTCAACGGATTGCCCGTGGCGTTGATCAGCCCGGAGTACGGGTCGGTCAGCAGCTGGCCTGCCGGCACCTGGGTGAATGCACCGCCAGCCAACGACACTTCGAGTACGCCGCCGTCATAGCAACCGCCGGCGCTGCGGGGTTCGATGTTGCGACGGTGCTGGAACTCGAGCGTGACGGGTGCGGTTGCAGCGCCAGGCACGGCGATGCTCGGCGACACCAGCACGAGGTCGGTCACCGTTGTCGCATCGATTGCGTGCCACGACCTCGTCGGTGACACCGACTGCGCAGTTGATTGCGTCCACTGCGTCGATCCGACCAGCGCACTCGTGGTCCAGCCAGCGGGTCCCGACTCCATGTCGTCGTCGAACGCTGTCTGTGCCATCGCGCCGACCGGGCAGTCACCCGGTGCCGGCACGGTCGTGAACGTGAACGCCGCCGGGGACGTGCCCGCTGCACAGGCATTGTTCGCTCGCACACGCCAGTAATACCGCGCGCTGGTCGCCAGTGGAGCGGTCAAGGTGTGTGTGGTCGCCGATTGCGTCACGGTGCGCACGATTTGCGTGAAGGCGGGATCGGTCGCCACCTCGAGCGTGTAGTCGAGGGCCTGTGCGCTGGCCGCCCAGGCGAACGTTGGCAACGCAGGCACATTGCCCGCAGCATCGAGTGGCGCGTTCAGCATCGGTGCGTCAGCTGCTGCGTTGGCAACATGCAGATCGATCTGGCGCGACTGCACACCCGATGTCGACGTCGCCGTGATCGAGAACGCATAGGCGCCGGGATTCACCGTTGCGGTATTGCCGAGCGTCAACGTGCTGGTGCCGCCGGGCGTGATCGGGTTCTGGCTGAAGGATGTCGATGCGCCGATCGGCAGCGCGCTCGCGCCAAGCGAGATCGGGTCGGCGTATCCGAGCACCGAGCCCGTGGCGATGGCGAAGCTGCCCTCGGTCGGCGCGCACAGGCTGGTCGAAGTCGGCGTCACCGCGAACGTGTAGGTCGGCTCCTGCACGCAGTTCGTGCACACGAGGGCAAAGTCCTGATCGAGCGGCGTGCCGTTGCCGGGCACGCCATCGCCCTGGATCGCAGTAGCACGGACACGAATTGTCACCGCACCACCCGGCGCGCCGAGATAGACGTTTTCCACATTGTTGCGCGTGTCGGCGCTGCCGCCGATGCTCGAAAGACCATTGCTGAAGACGTTGCCGCGATACGTGTTGGCACCGTCAATCACCTCGAGATCGAGATTGTTGACAAGGGCCGGATTGGCATTGATCGCGCCGGCGGCATCGGTCCAGGTCAAGGTGACCCTGAGCGGCTGGCCAGGATCGACCACGCCGACGACGTACTCGCGGACTTCGCCGGTGGCCTGCAGCAATGCGCTCTGGTCGACATGGAACGACGTCGTGCCGATGCCGAGGCTGCTCGGCAACCTGACGCGCCCCCAGCCCTGGTTGTTGTTGGGGATGCGTGTTGTGTCGATGTCGACCGCACCGTTGACCAGCAGCGCCTTGACCATCGCCGGACTCGGCGTCGCACCGCCGTTCGTTTCACGCCACTTTTCGATCAGCAGCGCTGCCGAACCGGAGACCGCCGGCGCGGCCATGCTGGTGCCGCTGCAATTGGAGTACAGACCACCGGTGCCTGCGATCGCGGTGCCGCAGGCGCTGGCGCCGGCAATGCGGCGCGTCGATGCGATCGTCTCGCCGGGCGCCGCAATGGTCGGCGAATTGCGGCCGTCGACGGTCGGGCCGCGACTGCTGAATGTCGAGATCGCGTCGATCGCACCGGCGCGGTAGTTGCGGCTACTGGCGACGATGATCGGATTCTTTGCTTCCTTCGGTGACGTCAGCGTGGTCGCATTCGGACCCGAGTTGCCGGCCGAGAACACGAAGATGTACGGCTCGGCGACCGGTGTATCGAAGTTGCCGTCGCGGATCATGAGATCGAACGTGCGCTCGGAAGCCTTGTAGCCGTGCGCGATGCCTTCGCCGGTGGTCCAGCTCGCATTCGCTCCCTGCGTGTTCGCGGCCACACCGCGCTTGCTCAGCTCCTGCCAGCCACCGGCCGGCGGCCATGACGCGCCGCAATCCACGGTAGAAAACGAATAGATCTTGGTGCCCGGCGCGACGCCCTGACCGTAGCGGAATCCCGCCGCATCCGCCGCCGCGTTGACACCGTCGCCGATCGCGAGGCCGGCGATGATGCCGGCGACGTGCGTGCCGTGGCCGCCACCGGCGAAATCATTGCCGCCCGTGGTGCTGCAGCCGGGGTAGGAAAAACCGCCGAGAATGTTCGGCGCGAGGTCCGGATGGGAAAGGTCGACACCGCTGTCGATCACCGCCCAGTTGACGCCACTGCCGCTGTAGTCGATGCCGGCCAGCCATGGCACGTAGCCGGTCTGCGGAACGTTCGCGGCGCTGTAATTGCCGGCGAGGATCTGCGCGGCCATTTCGTCTTCGAGGACAGGCTTCGGGCTCGCATAGCCGAACCACACGACCTGCGCAATGAGCGCAATGCGCTCGAGCGCGGCACGATCGATTTCTATCCAGGCGTCGAAGAACTTGCGGTCCGGCTGTGCCGGCGCGTGGCGCAGTATGCGCGCGCCCGCCGCGGTCAACTGCGCCAGCACGGCATCGGTGTTGCCGTCGTTGTAGAAATGCACGTCGACGTTGCGGATCATTCCGTCGCGCGCGACGAGATCATCGTCCATCTTCCACGCGGACACGAACGGGCCCTGCCAGCGCACGAACGGCACCGCTTCGGCGCGCTCGGCAACGTCATTCGGCGCCCACACGAGCACGGTGTTGTGCGGGTAGTACTGCAGTACCTCGATGCCGCGTGCTGCAAGTTCAGCCAGCCATTCGGCCTTGAGCGGACCGTGCATCTGCACGAGGCGCAGACCGTAATGTTTATCGGTGACCGGGAACGTCGAGCCGGCGTCCGGCGCCAACTGGGACAACGGATCAAATCCGATGCGGCCGAAGCGCACGCGGGTTGCGTCTTCGACGACGTCCGCATCGATGCCGGCGGCACGCAGGCGCTCGAACTGTGCGGGCTCGAGTTCGAGCCAGTCGAAGCCGTCGTAACGGGTCGAGAAGACAGACTCGATGGCAAGCGCACGCAACGCCTCGCGGTCATGCACGCGCACGGCGACATTCTGCGCATGGGCCAGCATGCTGGCCTGCGAAAGCGCGACGAACAGGACGGTGCGGGCAACGCACCGTGAAGATGATTTCATTCGACTTCCCCCAGAGAACCCACAACGGAATGTGGACGCTATCATTCCGTGCAAGCCATTTCACGCCAGCGAAGGCGCAATGCCGACCGAGCGCGCGCGCAACACGGCGGGCAGGTCGACCGGCTGACGTGCGCTAGCATTGTGCAACCCGTTCCCTGGAGTCGCGTCGCCATGTCCGTGCGCAATGAGCCACCACCGAATGCACCGGCCGTGGTCATCGTCGGCTCCTATGTGCACGACCATGTCTGGCTGACCGAGCGTTTTCCGGACACCGGCGAAACCCTCGGCGCCAGCGGATTCGTCACCGGTCCTGGAGGCAAGGGTTTCAACCAGGCCGTTGCCTGCCATCGGCAAGGCGTGCCGATCACGTTCATCGGTGCAATCGGCAACGACGCACTCGGCGACGCCGCTCGACGCTTCGCCGTGGCTGAAGGACTCGACTGCCGGTGGTTGCAGCGTGACGACCTGCCGACCGGCGCCGCGAGCATCGCCGTCGATCGCAGCGGCGCCAATCGCATCCTCGTCAATTTCGCCGCCAACGAACATCTTGATACCGGCTTCATCGAGTCGCACGAGCCGATGTTCATGAACGCGCGCGTCGTGCTCGCGCAACTCGAGAACAACCTCGACGCGGTACGCGCGGCGCTCGACCTCGGCGCCCGGTACGGCGCGCTGCGCATGCTCAATCCCGCACCCGTGCACCGCGACATCGATGCCGCGCTGCTCGGTCGCTGCGACCTGATCACGCCGAACGAGAACGAGATGATGCTGCTGCTTGCGCGCATTTCCGGGCAGCGTGTCGATGCGCACGATATCACCGCACTTGCCGACGAGGCCCTGCATGCCGTGTGCCGCGCACTTGATGTGCCGACCGTGGTCGTCACGCTCGGCGCTGCCGGCTGTTTCGTCTCCCACGGCGTCGACCGGCGTGGCGATGACAAGGCGTTCTATCGCGTCGACGCGGAACGTGTTCAGGCGATCGACACGGTCGGTGCCGGTGATGCCTTCAATGGTGCGCTGGCAGCCGCGCTGTCACGACGCGACAGCCGCCCGTTTCGCGCTGCAATCGTGCGCGCCAATCGCGTTGCCGCACTGAGCACGGAAACAGTCGGCGCCTCGCTCGCAATGCCGCGCGCGGCCGCTGTCGATGCGCGGTTCGGCGCGCACTGAGACCGCTCAGTCGAAATCGCTGCCGAACAGAGGGTCGACGTTCTGGGTCCAGTGCAGAAGCATCTCGCGCAGGGCCAGCGGCGAATTCTGCGCCACACCGCCGCCAGCCTGGTTGCTCTGGTTGATGCCATGGCAGCCATCGCAAACGCGGATCTCGCCCGGTTGCGCAGTGATCCAGAAACGCTCACGCACCACCGGCGTCCCGTTCGGTGCCGTGCTCTGCCAAGACAGTGCGCGCTGTGCGGGAACGAGTGCGGCGACCGAGCCATCGCTGGCGATGCGCGTGCTCCCGGCCGGCGCCCCGGTCACTGCGGGCATGAAGCGCAAGGCGTCGGCATCGTGCATTGCCTGAGCCAGAACGCGTCGACCGGCTGCAGGCGTAGTGATGCCGCCGATACCGCGGATCTGGTCACCCTGGAAGAACTGCATCCAGGCGATGTCGTAGATCGTGCCACCGGCGCCGGTCGTCTGCACACCGCCGGGAACGCGCAGGTTGAACGGCTGCTGCTTGTCGACAGAATCGCGCGTGGTCGCATCACGCATGACCAGCAGCGCGAGATCGTTGCGCTTGAGGAAATCCTTGAACGCCGAGACCAGCACGCCGGTCTCGGCGAAGAGCTGCTGTTCGGTCGACTCGAGCGTGGCCGTCGGCGTCGGCGGCACGGCGCGCGCGCGCACTTCGACCGGCGACATTTCCCACAGCGGACCGTTGTAGGTCACGCGCACGTCCGGGTCCCAGTACGAGATGTTTTTCTGGATGCCGCTGGCACCGGTCAGTTCGCCACCGGCCACCGGCAACAACGATCCTCCACTCATGGCCAGCGTGCGCAGTCGGAATTTGTAGCGCGGATTCGGGTTCGCACGCGTGCCGTCATTGCCGGCCGGACGTGGGTCACTGCTATGCCCGGCAATGATCTGACCGTCGGCAAGCACAAGCGGATCGCGGTAGTGGCCGCTGAAACTGGCGGGTGGCACGCCGGTATAGGTATTGCGCGTGGTGCGCGGTGTCAGGTATTGCACCGTGAGCGCGCCGGGATTGGCCCCTGGCGGGGCGGTCATCGCAACGATCTGGCCCGAGGCATGCGTATCGAATTCGAGTGCGTCGATCGCGAGGTAGCGGCCGGCAACCGTCGGATCCTCGCTTATCTGCAGCCAGTTCTCGATCGGATTCGCGTTGGCGCGTCCGGCCGGATTGAACTCGCGCAGATTCGGATCGTTCGGCAGGCTGCGGTTGAAGTAGCTGCTCAGCTCATGGCGGCCGACATGGTTGAGCGTTTCCTCTCCCGTGCCGTCCTGATTGATCATCCACGGCAGGAACTGATTGAGCGTGTGCGCATTCGAGGTCGGCGTGTTGTAGCGCGGCTCCGGAAACACCTCGGCAGTGCTCGCCAGGCGCGCCGCGTTGGCCGCCTCGGAGGCCCAATTGAAGTTGCCGTAGCTGCCGGCATCGGCCTGCTGGTCGCGCTGCAGGTGATCCCAGCGCGTGTAGATGATGCGGCCGTAGCGATCGACCAGCGGCGCGAACGACCCCGATGGCGAATGCTGCAGCAACGTGAGCTGGCCAGCGGATGTCAGCTTCCACAAGCCGGTCGGCGTCGCCGTCGACTCGTACTCGTCGTGTTGCGGATAGAGATGGCGCTCGCCCGAGCGCGGACGATCGCTGGAGAAAACGATGTCGCCGTTCGACGTATAGGTTGGCTGCACGTTGTTGTAGTCGGCCGGCTGGTTGGCGACGCGCGTGATCGTCACCGTCTGGCCCTGGCCGAGGCCGGTGATCTCGTAGAGCTGCCAGTAGTAGGCGTTCCACTGATACTGGTTCGGCGCGCCGACGACCATGCTGAAGACGGCCTTGGTACCGTTCCAGTGCACATCCGGATCACGCACGGCAATTGCATTCGCGCCCTGCAGGCCGGTTTGTCCATAGCCGGCTTCGGCGGTCAGGTTGCGCAGTGTTCCGTTCGCATAGCGAATGTAGAGGTCGCCACCGCGGCCGGCGCTTTCCATCGTGCCGCGATGGTTGGCGAACACGGCGCCAATGGTGGCGAAATCGCTGCTGATCGGAAACTGGGTGACGAACATGATCGGATTCGGCAGCGCCGCCGGCAGTGGCGCGGCGGCATTGACGTCGGCAGTTGCGGCAAGAAGGCCGGCAGCTGCAGTCAGGCTGGCCAGCGGCCATGGGAGGATTCTTGCAAACCAGAACATCGGGCGCCCCTGTCAGTACAGGGCGCACTATGCGTCGCTGGGTGTTCAGCTTTGTGCGACCGCATCACGTTCTGCCCGGGCATCGCCCCGCTGGGTGCGCAATACGTCGCAGTTCCGACAATCGCAGCAGATCCGTCGCCGTCTCAGAGCACGCCCTGTTGCGCGCGCGTTCGACGAGCGCGACGCAGTTGCAGCAAGTTCCGACGTCGCTGGATGCGGCGCCAGTAGTACCAGCTGACCAGCGCCACGAGCACCACTACCAGCCCGATCACAAACACCTTGCCACGCGCCAGCCAGGTCAGCAGCAACTCGTGGTTCTGCGCACCGTAATGGCCCAGATAGACCCAGAACGGCACGCTGATCAATGCCGCCAGCCCATCGAGCAGAAGAAACTTGAGGAACGAGACGCGCCGGGTCATGCCCGCGGTCAGGTAAATCGGCGAACGCAGGCCAGGCAGGAATCGCGCGATGAACATCAGCCGCGTACCGTGGCGACTGAACTTCGACTGCACGCGCGCGTAACGCTTCGGTGTGAGCAGGAAGGCGACCCAGCGCCAACGCAGTGCGCGTTCGCCGTACACGCGCCCGACGATGAACATCAGCGAGTCGCCGCAGAGAACGCCGAAAAATCCGACTGCCGCCATGACGTGGACGTTGGCGTAGCCGAGTCCTGCGATGACACCGCCGGCGACCAGCGTGATGTCCTCGGGGATCGGCACGCCGAAGCCGCAGATCATCAGTACGACAAACACGGCCAGGTAGCCGTTCTCGGTGAAAAACCGGACGAGGATGTCGAGCAGATCCATCAGCAAGGGTACCGATTCGGGAATCGGCACCGCGATCGATTCGGGCGGATATACGTCATGTCTTGCACTGCGCGCACGGGCGAGTTTGGCGACGCGCAGTTTAGCAGGGGCGGCGCAACCGCAACGCAAGGCGGATACCCGTCATTCACCTGCAGGCTACAATCCGCACATGCTGATCGGACCCCACCAGATCGTTCCCGGTGTCGTGCTCGCGCCGATGGCTGGCGTCACCGACCTGCCGTTCCGCACCCTGTGCAAACGGCTTGGCGCGGGTCTCGCTGTCTCCGAAATGACCACCGCCGATCCGCGCCTGTGGCAAACGGCGAAATCGCTGCGCCGCATGGAGCATCGCGGCGAGCCGTCGCCGGTGTCGGTGCAGATCGCCGGTCACGATCCGCACATGCTCGCCGAGGCGGCGCGCTACAACGTCGATCACGGCGCGCAGATCATCGACATCAACATGGGCTGCCCGGCCAAGAAGGTCTGCAACGTCTATTCCGGTTCGGCGTTGTTGCAGGACGAACCGCTGGTTGCACGCATCGTCAATGCCGTCGTCAACGCTGTCGATGTACCGGTCACGCTGAAGATCCGCACCGGCTGGAATCGCGACAACCGCAACGGCGTGCGTATCGCATGCATCGCCGAAAGCGCCGGCATCGCCGCGCTTGCGGTGCATGGTCGCACCCGCGCCGATCTGTACCAGGGTGACGCCGAGTACCAGACGATCGCCGCGATCAAGGCCGCGGTCGGCATCCCGGTGATCGCCAACGGCGACATCGACTCACCCACCAAGGCGCGCGACGTGCTCGCCGTCACCGGAGCCGATGCGGTGATGATCGGTCGTGCGGCGCAGGGACGGCCGTGGATTTTCCGCCAGATCGCGCACTTTCTCAGCAGCGGCGAATACCTTGCCGAACCTGATCCGCTCGAGGTCTGCTCGATCCTGTGCACGCATCTCGAGGGCCTCTATGCGCACTACGGCGAACAGCAAGGTGTGCGCATCGCACGCAAGCATCTTGGCTGGTACGCCCGTGACCGCGTCGAGAACGCAGCGTTCCGCCACGTTGTCAACGCTGCCGAAAGCGCCGCGCTGCAGTTGCGCCTGACCCGCGAGTATTTCGACCGTCTAGCGAACCGACTCGACCGCGCCGCGTGACGCACGGCGTTTGTCTGCGAAACACGCCACTGGCTGGCTCCACGGCTGCGGACTGATGCTCAGACACCGTGTTTGCGGGAGCGACTTCCGTCGCGATGCTGTCTTCCGAGCCGCGACGTTCAGGTTTTCGACGTTCCCTGCTGTGATGCAGCATGACAAAACCTTAACTTCATCGCACGATGTAAACGATTACATCGCATGCCGCGACCGCGGCTGCGTCGCCGGGACAGTGCCGTATGTCGGTTACGATCAAAGACGTTGCCCGCGAAGCGAATGTCTCCGTCGCCACCGTGTCGCGCGCGCTCAATGGACATACCAACGTCACCGAGGGCGTGCGCGAGCGCATCCAGCAAATCGCCGCGCGCCTGCGTTACATGCCGCATGGCGCGGCGCGCAGCCTGATCATGCGGCGCACCGACACGATCGGCGCAATCCTGCCCGATCTGTACGGCGAGTTCTTTTCCGAGTTGATGCGCGGCATGGACGTCGCCGCGCGCGAACACAACCTGCACCTGCTGGTGTCGAGTTCGCACGGTTCCGCCGGCGAAACCGCAGCCGCACTGCGCGCGTTGAGCGGTCGCGTCGACGGCTTGCTGATCATGTCCCCGCATGCCGATGGCGATCTGCTCGCCAGCAACCTGCCGACATCGACACCAACCGTGCTGATGAATACGCGGTGCGACGGCCACGACTACAACGCACTGGCGATCGACAACCACGGCGGCGCGCGCACGATGGTCGAGCACCTGCTTGGCTGCGGCCATCAGCGCATCGCGATGATCGCCGGTCCCGAACACAATTTCGATGCAGATGAACGCCTGCGCGGCTATCACGACGTGCTCAGCGCGGCCAGACCGGCAATGAAGTCGCAGATTCTGCGCGGCGACTTCAGCGAGAAATCGGGCTATCAGGCCGGCGTTGCGATCGCCGCGATGAAGCAGCGCCCACAGGCGGTGTTCGCTGCCAACGACATGATGGCCCTCGGCTGCCTGTTCGCGCTCAACGAAGCCGGGCTCGATGTGCCGGGCGACATCGCGCTGGCCGGCTTCGACGATATTCCGATGGCGCGTTTTGTCTCGCCGCCATTGACGACGATGCGCGTGAACATCGCCGAACTTGGCGAGCGCGCGGCACGCACCTTGATCGCTGCAATGGCCGATGGACCGCGCCCACCGATTGGCACCACCGCGCCTGAGTTGATCGTGCGCGGCACGTGTCATGTTCCCGTTTCCCGACGACCTCAAAAGAAAAGCGCCTGACCAACGTCCACCGCAGACTCACAACCAACAACACCAACAACCGTCCGCCCACCCTGGGAGGGGAGATGTCATGAACCATCCTGTTCGATCCACCCGTTATCCAAAGCCTCGCCTGCTCGCCTGCGCGCTCGCGAGTTGCCTGCTGGTCGCCGCACCGACGTTGTTCGCGCAAGGCACCGCGGCGACCGTGCGCGGCCAGGTCACCGGCGCCACCGGCCCGGCCGCAAGCGCGGAGATCATCGCGACCAACACCGCCACCGGTTTGATCCGGCGCGTGCAGAGCACGGACAACGGCTCCTACACGTTGGCCGGCTTGCCACCCGGCACCTATCGCATCGACGTCAGCAGTGGCGGCGCATCGACCTCGCAGACCGTCGTCCTGCAAGTGAGTCAGGTCGCCACGTTGAACTTCCCGCTCGAAGGCGAAGCACCGGTCGACGCCGCGCAGATGGAAACGGTAATGGTTACCGCGCAGGCGTATGTGGAAACCAAGACATCGGAAATCTCGAGCTACGTCTCGCAAAAGCAGATTGACAGCCTGCCGCAGGTCAACCGCAATTTCCTCGCTTTTGCCGACACCATTCCGGGCGTGATCTTTGAATCGGATCAAAACGGCATCACCAAACTCCGGGGCGGCGCGCAGAACTCCAACGGCGTCAACGTCTACATCGACGGTGTCGGCCAGAAGAACTTCGTGCTCAAGGGCGGCATCAGCGGCCAGGACGGTACGCGCGGCAATCCGTTCCCGCAGTCGGCGATTGCCGAATACAAAGTCATCACGCAGAACTACAAGGCCGAGTTCGACCAGCTCAGCAGCGTCGCGATCACCGCGCTGACCAAGTCGGGCACCAACGAGTTTCACGGCGACGTGTTCTTCGACTACACCGACCAGGACTGGCGAGCGACACGTCCTGCCGAGTACGCCTCCGCGGGCGGCAAAGTCGACTCGCAGGAGAAGCAGTACGGCGCCTCGTTCGGCGGTCCGATCATCAAGGACACGCTGTTCTTTTTCGGATCCTACGAGAAGAAAGAGTTCGTCACGCCGGGTGACGTCAGGCCGGGCGAGAACTTCCCGATCGGCGACCTGCCACCCGAACTGCAGCCATTGGTTGGCGCGACCGCGGTACCGTTTGACGAAGATCTCTATTTCGGCAAGCTGACCTGGACGCCGGACGAGAGCAACCTTTTCGAGCTGACCGCCAAATACCGCACCGAAGAGCAGATCGAGGGCACCACCGGCGCGAACTTGTACTCGTTCGGCACGACCAAGCAGCAAGACGAAACGCGCGCTGCGCTGCGCTGGCAGTACATCTCCGGCGACTGGCTCAATGACGCCCAGTTCACGTTCGAAGAGTCGACCTACGAACCGCGTCCGATCACCACCGACGGTTTCGGCGTGCGCCTGCTCGACTACACTTCGGACACCAATGGCCGAACGGTCCTCAACTACGGCGCCGGCGAGAACTTCCAGCGCAAGGGACAAAAAGGTTGGGGCTTCCAGGATGACCTGACCTGGACCGGACTGGAATGGGCCGGCAATCACACGGTCAAGATGGGCTTCAAGTACAAGGACATCGAGATCAACGCGTTTCAGCAGCAGCCATTCAGCCCGCAGTACTTCTTCAACATTTTCGAAAGCCTGGAGATACCGACGCGCGTCGAGTTTGGCCAGCTGGTGCCAGGCGCGGTCAGCCCGGACGTCGTTACCGATAACCAGCAGTTTGGCATCTACGTGCAGGACGACTGGGAAGTCAACGACAAGCTCACGCTCAACCTGGGCATTCGCTGGGACTACGAGAAAACGCCGAGCTATCTGGATTTCCAGCCGCGCCCCGAACTGGCCGCGGCACTGCGTAGCTGGACCAATATCCAGAACACCGATTACGACATCGAGGACTTCATCGGCAACGGCAGCAACCGCAAGGCGTTCAAGGATGCCTGGCAGCCACGTCTCGGTGCGTCGTATGACCTGTTCGCCGATCAGCGACACGTGATCTTCGGCGGCCTTGGACGCTCGTATGACCGCAATCTGTTCGACTACCTCGCACTCGAGCGCTCGAGCGGAACGTTTCCAAGATACCGCTTCAACTTTAATTCGGCCGCGAACCCGTGCGACCCGGCCGCGAGCAACTGCATTGAGTGGGATCCGGCGTTCTTCAATCCTGAGGCGCTGGCCGAACTGGTTGCCGCGAATCCCAATCTCGGCGGCGAGATCAACCTCATCAACAACGAGCTGAAGACGCCGTACTCCGACCAGTTCAGCATCGGCATGCGCAACACGGTGACCGTGCTCGACAAGGACTGGAACACCTCGGTCACTCTGTCTCGCGTCGAGAGCAAGGACGGCATCTATTTCGCACTCGGCAATCGCTACAGTGACGGGCGGTTCCGTGACAATCCGAACGCCACGTGGGGTGGTTCACCGTTTGGACAGCCCATCCCGGGCTTCGGCACGTTGCTGATCGCCGACAACGGCATCGAGACGCGTAACAACGCGGTGTTGATCCAGGTCGACAAACCCTACTCGACGAGCGACGGCTGGGGCGTGACGTTTGCTTACACCTACAACGACCCGGAAGAGAACCGGCTCAACGCGGCCAACAATGACGAGCACTACACCTTCGACTATCCGAATCCGGATGGCCAGGGTTTCCTGCCTTCGCTCAACATCCCGAAGCATCGCGTCGTCTTCACCGGCATCGTCGATGGTCCGTGGGATACGACCTATTCGCTGAAGGCGACGTATGCGAGCCCGGTGGCCAAGGAAGCGCTGAACTGCAACGCGATCGGCTTTGACGACTGCTTCTTCGATCCGTTCGTGCCGGATGGCACATTCGGCACCAAGCAGGTCGACATCGCCGCGACCAAGTACTGGGATCTCGGCGAGGGCCTCGTGCTGCGCTTCCGTGCCGACGTGATCAATCTGTTCAACACCTACAACTACACCGACTACGAGACCTGGCGCGGTGGCCCGAACGATCCGAACCCGAACTTCGGCAATCGCAACGGCAATGGCATCAGCACGTCGACTCGCACCTTCAAGATGTCGGTTGGCGCAAGCTTCTGATGCACCCGCGACGACCGCCGGCCCCACGCCGGGCCGGCGGCGTTGCATTCCGGCTTGATATGTTCCGTTTCCCACCGGTCGCCATGTCTCGGCATGGCGACCGATTTTCCGATCCGCGACCGAGCGTTTTCCTGATGTCAAATCGATTTCTCCCGCTTTTGCTTTTTTTCGTCGTAGCAATTGTCGCTGGCTGCAATCAGCCCGCGCCTCCCGCAGAACCCGCTGTTGCCGCCGAGCCGGCCGCACCTGCCGTCGCACCGAGCGCAAGCGCGACAACGCTGCCGCCGCTCATCGAAGATCTGCAGAAGCGCTCGTTCCAGTGGTTCTGGGACAACACGCGTGAGGATAACGGCCTGATTCCGGACCGCACGCCGTACCACGAGCCGTTCTCGAGCATCGCCGCGGTCGGTTTTGGCCTGACCAGTTACGGCATCGGCGTCGAGCGCGGCTGGGTCACGCGCGAACAAGCGCGCGACCGCACGCTCAAAGTGCTGCGGTTCCTGCGTTCATTGCCGCAGGGACCGAGTTTCGAAAGCGATGGCGGTTACCACGGGTTCTTCTACCATTTCCTGGGGCTCGCCAATGGACTGCGCTACGCGCGATGGGTCGAAGTGTCATCGGTGGATACCGCGTTGCTGCTCGGCGGCGTGCTGTTTGCGCAGTCCTACTACGACCGCGACGACGCCATCGAAGGCGAGATCCGCGAACTCGCCGAACAGCTCTATCGAAACGTCGAGTGGCCGTGGCTGCAGGAACGCCATCCGTTGATCTCGATGGGCTGGGTGCCCGAGGACGGAATCATCAGCCACGACTGGGTCGGCTACAACGAGGCGATGCTCGTCTACATCCTCGCGCTGGCCTCGCCGACGCATCCGGTCGAACCGACCGCATGGCGTGCGTGGACGAAAACCTACGATCGCTCGTACGGCGAATTCCAGGGCCAGACGTTCCTTTCTTTCGCGCCGCATTTCGGACACCAGTATTCGCATTCTTGGATCGACTTCCGCGGCATCCGCGACGAGTGGATGCGCGAGCACGACTTCGACTATTTCGAGAACAGTCGCCGCGCAACGATCGCACAGCGCGAGTACGCGATCGCCAACCCGATGGGCTGGAAAGGCTATGGCGAAAACATCTGGGGCCTGACCGCCAGTGACGGACCGCAGGTGACAACCCAGATCTACAACCTCGCGCCACGCGAGTTTCGCCATTACTCGGCACGCGGAGCCGGCCGCTTCGATGCCTTCGACGACGGCACCATCGCACCGACCGCCGCCGCCGCGTCGATCGCCTTCGCTCCGGAAATCGTGATCCCCGCAATCGAAGCGATGCACGCACAGTACGGTGATTCGATCTACAAGGAATACGGCTTCCTCGACGCATTCAATCCAAGCTTCACGTGGACCGACGTTGAACTGAAGACCGGCCGGATCGTGCCCGACGTCGGCTGGGTCGACACCGACTACATCGGCATTGACCAGGGCCCGATCGTGCTGATGATCGAGAACCATCGCAACGAATTCGTCTGGAACGTGATGAAAACGAATCCGCACATCCGCAAGGGACTCGAACGCGCGGGCTTCACCGGCGGCTGGCTGGAGCAGCCTTCGACACCATGAGCGATTCGCATCAGAACGTGTTCCCTCTCCCCCTGGGAGAGGATGCCCCGGCCGGGGCGGGTGAAGGTTCAGGAGTGCGTGATATCGAATCTTGTCGTGACCTCGCAGCGAACGCGTCAGGCACATCGCGTGAACCTGCGATCTCGGCGCAAGTTTCAGACGAACGCTTCGACCGTACCCTCACCCGCCTTCGGCACCCTCTCCCGGAGGGAGAGGGAAAAGCAAGACACCGCCGGCGATTCTGGTTCGCCCACACCGATGCAGTTCGCACAAGCCACAAAGCCCCGCGAGTATTTTGCCCTCTCCCACTGGGAGAGGGTGCCCCGGCAGGGGCGGGTGAGGGTTCGGGATTGCGTGATATCGAACCCCGCGGCGACAGCGCAGCGAACGCGTCGATCCCATTGTTCCAGCAGGCGGCCCAATGCCGATTGAGAGAGCAGATTGCGATCGCCTCAATCCTTAAATCGGTTACGCTGATTGCACTTGCACTCTTTCTCACCGCATGCGGCAACGCTGGCGATACGCGCACGACGATCACGTTCTGGGCGATGGGTCGCGAGGGCGAAGTGGTAGCCGAACTGCTGCCGGAGTTCGAACGCCGCCATCCCGATATCCGCGTCAACCTGCAGCAATTGCCGTGGACGGCCGTGCACGAAAAGCTGCTGACCGCATTCGCCGGCGATTCGCTGCCCGACGTGGCACAACTCGGCAACAGCTGGGTCGCCGAGTTCGCCGCGCTCGACGCGCTCGAGCCGCTCGACGGGCGCGTCGCAGCCTCGGGTGTCGTCGACAAGGCGGATTACTTCAACGGCATCTGGGACACCAACCTCATCGATGGCGCGCTGCTCGGCGTGCCGTGGTACGTCGACACACGCCTGCTGTTCTATCGCAAGGACCTGCTCGCCGAGGCAGGATTCCCGGAGCCGCCGCGCGACTGGAGCGAATGGCGGCGTGCGCTGATCGCGATCAAGCAGAATGCCGGCGCCGACAAGTATTCGATCCTGCTGCCGCTCGACGAGTTCGGCCCGTTGCTGAGCCTGGCCATCCAGCAGGACACGCCGCTGCTGCGCGACAACGACACGCGCGGCAATTTCGAGAGCGAGGATTTTCGCGAGACGTTCGCGTTCTACACCGAAATGTTCGAACGCGAATGGGCACCGCGCATGAGTGACACGCAGATCTCGAATGTCTGGAACGAGTTCGCGCGCGGCTTCTACGTGTTCTACATCAATGGACCGTGGAACATCGGCGAGTTCAAGCGGCGCCTGCCAAGCGACTTCGGCGACAAATGGGCAACAGCAGTGCTACCCGGACCGGACGGCACCGGCGCCGGCATCGCCGGCGGCACCAGCCTCGTGCTGTTCCGCACAGGCGAGAACCACGACACGGCGTGGAAGCTGATCGAATACTTTTCCGAACCGCCCGTGCAGGCCCGGTTCCACGCACTGACGGGCGACCTGCCGCCGCGTCGCAGCTCCTGGCAGAACGCCGAACTCGCAGCCGATCCGTACTCGGCGGCATTCCGCCAACAGCTCGAATACGTCAAGCCGACACCGAAAGTGGCCGAGTGGGAACGCATCGTCAACGAGATGCAACGCGCCGCCGAACGCGTCGCCCGCGGTGGCGCCGATGCGGATACCACGCTCGCCCGACTCAACAGCGAAGTCGACGCGATCCTCGAGAAGCGCCGCTGGATGATCGAGCAGGCAGACGCGCGATGAGTGCCGGAATTCGCCCTGCCCTGAAGAGCGCCCCCTTACGCCCGGCGGGCACCTTCCCCCGCCGCGCCGGGGCACGGGCAAAAATTGGAGACGGCCGGGGTGGGGGTGGGGGGGGTGGACGACCCCATCTGTTGCTTGGCCGGGGCAGCGGGGGGA
>JBBSOU010000082.1:0-16585 GCA_038259445.1 Lysobacterales bacterium
ATCTCAACCATCCACTGGCGGGACGCAGCCTGAGCTTCGATGTCGAGATCCTCGCGATCCGCGACGCGGCCGACGAGGAAATCGCGCACGGACACGTGCATGCTGCCGGCACCGCGCATGATCATTGAGCTCAGCCAGCGGGAGACAACGACATGAGCGATGATCTACATCTGGTCGGCCTGTGCGGAAGCCTGCGCAAGGCTTCCCTGAACCGCGCACTCCTCGCTGCGGCCGCCGAGTTGCTGCCAGGCGGGGTGACGCTCGAGGTTGTCGAGATCGGTGATTTCCCGCTCTACAACGAAGACGTCGAGCGTGCGGCCTATCCACCAGCGGTGAGCCGTGTGCGAGCACAGATTGCCGCCGCCGATGCGTTGCTGATCGCGACGCCGGAGTACAACTACGGTATTCCCGGTGTGCTCAAGAACGCGATCGACTGGATTTCGCGGCCGCAGAAGGACGCACCGTGGCGCGGCAAGGCACTGGCAATTGCGGGTGCAAGTCAGGGCAGCCTGGGTGCGGTGCGCGGCGTCTACCAGATGCGCCAGATCGCCGTGTCGCAGGACATGCATGTGCTCAACCGTCCGGAGATCATGGTGTCGGCTGCGCACACGCGTTTCGACGATCAGGGGCGACTGACCGATGAGACGACGCGCAAGTACCTGCGTGAAATGCTCGTTGCGTTGGTCGAGCACGCCCTTCAACTACGCCGATCGTGAGGATCGCGCTCGGCACGCCGGCGCGAAACGTCAACGGATGACGCGCTTGCCGTGGCTGAAGGTATCGCGCCAGCCGTGATCATCGAGACTGTTCATGCGCACCGTGCCGCCCGAGTTCGGCGCATGCACGAAACGGTTTTCACCGACGTAGATGCCCACATGGTGGACTTTGCGCCCGCTCGCGAACAGCACGAGGTCGCCGGACTGCAGATCGCTGCGTCCGAGCGTCTTGCCGGCGACCTCGGCGATCTGCGCCGAGGTGCGCGGCAACGCAATGGCCGCGGCGTCGCGGAACACATAGCCGACCAGTCCACTGCAATCGAAGCCGCCCTCGGGTGTATTGCCGCCATAGCGATACGGCGTGCCGACCAGGGCAAGTGCGCGGAACAGGACCGCATTGGCGAGATGGGCGGATTGACGATCGGCGATCGATGCGGGCGCAGTGCCCAGGGATCGTGCCGGCTGCTGACGCGATGGCGCGCTCGCACACCCGGCGAGCATCGCGGCGATCATGAGGAGGGTGCAGGCGACACGCATCGGCCCAAGGTGCGCGAGCACCGGCCTCATTGTCAACGGATCGAAAAAAGCGGCACCGCCCGCGGATTCGTGGACGGGCAGTGCCGCAGGGCAATCAGGCAGCCGTTGCACACAGCGTGAGGTGAGCACGCGGGGCGGCTGCATCGGCGCAAGGTTCGGTACCGCCGATCAGTGCATCGTGCAGCGTCTGTACGGCTTCCTCGAAGCGCTGCAGGCGATCGTGCGCGGCCGAAGAAACGGCTGCGGGGACTTCTCCGGCGTCGAGCAGGCTGCGCAGCAGCTGACGATGCTGGACGCTGAAGTCATGGTCCATCATCGCTTCATCAAGGGCGCAGACCACTGCAGCGAGCCAGCCGGAGGTCGGTGCGCGCAGCGCGAGCAGCAATTCGTTGGTGGGAGCAGTCATCGCGAAACCCTCTTGGTGGTGATGCGATGCATGAAGCATGCTTTGTGCCAAACGTTGTGGACTCCTCGTCGAAACAAAAAACCGTTTGCAATCAATGCCTGTGATTGATGCGGCGGATGGTGCGACGGCTGTCAGCGACACGTGGTGTCAGATTCGATCGTTCCTCGCGCAATCCCCAGCACGCGGCGCGCCGCCTGCAGGCGGATCGCTCGGGCTGTGATGCGGCATCGTGCGGTGCAGATGCGCTGCAGTGATCCCGTAGACTCTGCACATGACGATGCGTGATGCGGATGTGCTGATTCTCGGCGGCGGCGTGATTGGCCTCGCCTGTGCGTATTACCTGCTTGGCGAGGGTCGCGGCGTTACGGTGCTCGACCAGGGGCGTGTCGGCGGCGGCAGTTCGCATGGCAACTGCGGAACGCTGACGCCGAGTCACGCAACCCCGCTGGCGATGCCGGGCGTGCTCGGTAGCGCAATGAAGGGACTGCTGCGGGCGGATGCGCCATTGCGCATCAATCCGCGACTGGACCCGTCGCTGGCGCGCGGGCTGCTGCGATTCGCGCGCCACTGCAATTGGCAGGATTTCGCGCGCATCACCGCGGTAAAGGCGCCATTCCTGGTCGGATCCGTTGATCTGATCGAGAAACTGGTCAGCGACGAACAACTCGATTGCGACTTCCGCCGCGACGGCACGCTGTACGTGTACCGCGACGCGCAGGCGTTCGCTGCGTCGACCTGGTTGCCGCGCGCGCTCGGCGAGGTCGGCATCGCGATCGACAGTCTCGCCGGACCCGAGGTTGAGCGCAGGGAGCCGGCACTGCGCAGCGGTGTCGTCGGCGGTTATTTCAATCCCGGCGATGCCTCGCTGCGGCCGGACCGTTACGTCACCGGGCTTGCCCAGTGCGTGCGCAAACGTGGCGGGCAGATCGACGAGCAGACGCGCGTGAACGATGTCGAGCGCGAAGGTGACCGGGTCACGCGTGTGCGCACCACGAACGGCGATTACCAGCCGCGCAACGTTGTCCTTGCATTCGGTGCGTGGTCGCCAACGTTCGCTCGCCAGCTTGGTGTGCGCTTGCCGATCCAGCCTGGCAAGGGCTATTCGATCACCTATTCGAGACCGGCCAGATGTCCACGCATACCGCTTGTGCTCAAGGAGCCGAGCGTCTGTGTCACGGCGTGGGGTTCGGGCTACCGGCTCGGCAGCACGATGGAATTTGCCGGTTACGACACCAGTCTCAACCGCGCGCGCATTGACGCGCTGAAACGCGGAGCAGCTGCCTATCTGCACGAGCCGGAAGGTCCAGCTGTCGAGGAGGAATGGTACGGCTGGCGACCGATGACGGCCGATGACCTGCCGATCATCGGACCGGCGACGGCGCGCGGCAACCTGTGTCTGGCAACCGGCCACGGCATGCTCGGCGTCACCATGTCGGCGCTGACCGGCAAGCTGGTCAGCGAACTGGTCACCGGCAAGGAGCCTTCGCTCGATGTATCGCCGTTCCGCGCGGATCGTTTCGCATGACCCGGTCGTTCGATGCCGTCGTGCTCGGCGGTGGCTCCGCCGGACTCGCCCACGCGCTGCGCGCGGCAAGCCATGGCGCGCGCGTCGCATTGATCGAGCCGAATGCCCTCGGCGGTACCTGCGTCAACGTCGGCTGTGTGCCGAAGAAAGCCATGTGGCTGGCAGCGCAACTGGCGGTGGCACAGCGCCATGCGGTTGATGCAGGTTTCCTCTCGACACCGGGGCCGCTCGACTGGCCCGCCTTCATCGCGCGTCGCCAGTCCAGCATCGAGCGCATCCATGGCCACTATCGGGCCGCATTGGCGGATGCCGGGGTCGAACTTGTTGAAGAAACCGGTCGGCTGGCCGACGCGCAGCATGTCGAGACCGACACGCAGCGGCTGCAGGCACGCCACATCGTCATCGCCACCGGCGCGCGGCCGCGCTGGCCGAACGTGGACGGCGCGCAATGGGGCATCGACTCGAACGGTTTCTTCGACCTGCGCGCGGCACCGCGACGCGTCGCCATCGTCGGCGGTGGCTATATCGCCGTCGAACTGGCCGGCATCCTCGATTCGCTGGGCGTGTCGGTGCGCATGCTCGTCAGGGAACAGCGCCTGCTCAACGCGTTCGATGAGCAGGTCATCGAGGTGGCGACCGCCAACATGCGCGAGCGCAACATCTGCATCGAGATGGGCAGAAACGTGCATGCGCTGCAGCGAACCGGGGACGGCGTGCTGCGTGTCGTCACCGACCACGAGACGCACGAGGTCGATTGCCTGATCTGGGCCATCGGCCGCGTGCCGAATGTCGAGAATCTCGGTCTCGAGGGGGCCGGAATCGCGTGTCGCAGCAGCGGCCATGTCGAGGTCGACCAGTGGCAGGACACGAATGTCAGGACGGTCCATGCGCTCGGCGACGTCACCGGTCGGCTTGCGCTGACGCCGGTGGCTACCGCGTCGGCGCGGCTGCTCGCCAACCGCCTTTTCGGCGGAGACTCAGCAGCGCGGCTCGATTACGACAACGTGCCGAGCGTGGTGTTCGGTCCGCAGCCAATTGGCACCGTCGGCCTCAGTGAGGCGCAGGCGCGCAGTCGCCATGGCGATGCCGTGCGTATTCATTTCACCCGCTTCACGCCGATGCTCGAGTCCTTGCTCGAGCAACGTGAGCAGACCTTCATGAAGCTCGTCTGCGTCGGAGACGAAGAGCGCGTGGTCGGCATGCATATGGTCGGCCGCTCAGCCGATGAGATCCTGCAGGGATTTGCGGTCGCGCTCAAGCTTGGAGCGACACGCGCGGACTTCGCGGCGACCGTGGCGATCCATCCGAGCGCAGCGGAAGAGTTTGTACTGATGCGCTGAGCACGCCGAAGCGGCCGCGACGCGCTCAGTTGCGCGGAATCGTCGATCCGGCGAGGGCAGGGACGAAGGCGCGGTCGACGATCTCGAAATTGCCGCTGGCCGAAATGCGCGCACCGTCATCCTGCCAAGCGACCACCTTGAATACGTGCACGCCCGGTTCGCGATGAGCGTACTGCGCGTGCATCAGCACAGTGGGCGCATGGGCGTTCTCCGGCATGATCGTGCAGGGTGCGACGTGTTCGCGGCCCGCGATCGTCGCGCAATCGCCACGCACGGCCCGCCGTGGCTCGGCAGCAGCCAGTGTCGGTCTGCCGTCGACGTAGAACTCGAAGTGTTCGATCGTGCGGCCAGGTCCGGGTTGTACGACCGCGACCAGATCGAACGGTTGGTCAGGCAGGAATTGCGCGCGAACCGGAAACGGCGCGCCATTGTCGAACAAGGCACTGTCAGGCATGAGCTGGGTAACGCCGCGCGCATGGCTCGGTGGCGTGACCAGCAGGGTGGCGCACACGGCGATGGACCACAGCAGCAGGCTCGCGCCGGGTCTGCTGCCAGAGCCTGCAACATCCGATCCGTCATTGCGTCGCATGCCGCTTCTCCAGTCCGCAGGTTGCAGACTGGCTTGCGCGCGTGACCAGGCGATGACAACGCGTGTTCAGCGCAGGAGATGGTGCCAGCGTTCGAGTTGCTGGACATCGACACAGTCGCGTTCTAGCGGCATGCCGCCGACGTGTCTGGCCGGCTGACCGGACTCTCCCAGATCGCTCACGACGCTGAGCGCGCCGGTGAAGTCGTGGCTACGCGTGTAGTCGTTGACCGTGACCACCGTGCCGATGCCGGCAGCGCGGGCGGCCTCGAACCCGGCCTGCGAATCCTCGATGGCGATGCACTCGGACCCCGCAAGCGCAAGTCGCTCGAGCACGCAGCGATAGACGCCGGGATCGGGTTTCTTGATCGAGAAATCCTCTGCGGCGGCGATCGTCGAGAACCACGACGCGATGCCCTCGACCGGCGCCTGTTCCAGCAGCACGTCGACATTCGAGCGCGTTGTCGTCGTCGCAATCGCGAGCGTCAGGCCACGTGAATGCGCCTCTTCGAGCAGGCGCAGGACGCCGGGTCGCCAGGCGATCGCTCCTTCCCGCATGAGTCGGGCATACGCTTCGGTCTTGATCCGGTGCACGGTTTTCACCAGTTCGTCCCGTTGCCCGATCGGTACATTGACGTCGTGCCTTTGCATGAAATGCAGCAGCCGCTCGCGCCCGCCAGCGACCGCCAGCAGTTCGCCATAGAACGCAACGTCCCACTCCCAGCCGAGTCCGAGCGCAACAAACGCCTCGTTGAACGCGACCCGATGGCCATCGCGCTCGGTGTCGGCGAGCGTTCCATCAACATCGAAGATCAGTGCGTGCAGTGTCTTGGTCATGCTGAAGCACATTGAGAGTGGAATAAATTGAGCGGCCGGGTACGTCTGCGCGAATCCCGAGATTCCAGCGAGTTCCAGAGCAAGTCGCGGGAATGTCCAGGGGTGAGGTGGATCACGGTCTGCCGATCCAATCCCCAATGCCCGCGTCACACATACCGCTGCGCCATCTTCTCGAGCGGGATCGGCTTGATGCGGTCGGCCTGGCCGCTGCAGCCGAACGCTTCGAAGCGCGCCTTGCAAATTCCTTTGGCCGCAGCGGTCGCCGCCTTCAGTGCCTTGCGAGGATCGAACTCACTGCGGTCATCGGCAAACGCCTTGCGCATTGCGCCGGTCATGGCCAGGCGAATGTCGGTATCGATGTTGATCTTGCGCACGCCGGTCCTGATGCCGCGCTGGATTTCCTCGACCGGCACGCCGTAGGTTTCCTTTATCTCGCCGCCGTATTCGCGAATGATCGCCAGCCACTCCTGTGGCACCGAGCTTGAGCCGTGCATGACGAGGTGGGTATTCGGGATGCGCTCGTTGATCGCACGGATGCGCTCGATGGCGAGGATGTCACCGGTCGGCTGGCGCGTGAACTTGTAGGCACCATGCGAGGTGCCGATCGCGATCGCGAGTGCATCGACCCGCGTACGCTCGACGAAGTCGCGGGCCTGATCGGGATCGGTCAGCATCATCTCGTGGGTGAGAACGCCTTGCGCGCCGACGCCGTCTTCCTCGCCGGCAATTCCGGTCTCGAGCGAACCGAGGCAGCCGAGTTCACCCTCGACCGACACGCCCACCGCGTGCGCCATGCGCGTGACGAAGCGCGTGGTGTCGACGTTGTACTCATAGTCGGCTGGCGTCTTCTGATCCTCGAGCAGTGAGCCGTCCATCATCACCGAGGTGAAGCCGGATCGAACCGACTGCTGGCAGACCGCCGGCGACGCGCCATGGTCCTGGTGCAACACGACCGGAATGTCCGGATGCGATTCGACCGCTGCGAGCACCATGTGGCGCAGGTACGGCTCGCCGGCATATTTGCGTGCGCCGGCCGACGCCTGCAGGATCACCGGACTGCGCGTTTCCTCTGCGGCGAACATGATTGCCTGGATCTGTTCTAGATTGTTGACGTTGAATGCAGGCACGCCGTAGCCATTTTCGGCAGCGTGATCGAGCAACTGACGCAGACTGATGAAAGCCATGGCGGAACTCCTCGTCGATACGCGCAATCAGGTGGCGCGCGCAGTCGATGACTGCGCGCGAATATAGTCTGGCAAGTCGGCGAATGACGCGACCAGAGGGCAGCCCAATGCTTCGGCGGGCAGTCCCTCGTTGTAGCCATGCGGCACACCGACGATGTCGACGTTGGCGGCACGCGCGGCGCGCACGTCATTGTTCGAGTCACCGACGAACAGCGTGCGCCGTGCGTCGACAGCCAGCATGCGACAGGCCGCGAGCACATGTTCGGGATGCGGCTTGGTGTGTGTCACCTGGTCGCCACCGACGACGATGTCGAGAGCATCGAGCAGATCGAAGCGGGCAAGCAGTGCGGTCGCCACTTTCTGCAGGGCGTTGGTGACGACTCCAAGGCGAATGCCGTCGGTGCGCAAGTCTGCAAGACACTCGCGTGCGCCCGGAAATGCTTCGCTGTGGGTGCCGATCATCGCCATGTAGTGATCAACGTACTGCACGTACAGGCGCTCGACCCGCTCGGCACAGGCATCCGTGTGACCGTGCGCGAGCAGCGCGCGTTCGATCAGCACGCGCGGGCCTCGGCCGATCATCGCGGTGACTTGCACGATGTCGAGTGCCGGATGGCCGTTATCGAGGAGGGTGCGGTTCAATGCGGCGGAAATGTCCGGCGCGGTGTGCAGCAGGGTGCCGTCCATGTCGAACAGCACGGCATCATGGCGACGCGCGCTCATGCGGATTCCTTGTCGAGGAGAGTGCGTACCGCCGCAGCGACCTTTTGTGCCGTGAAACCGAACAGCTCGAACAGCGCGCTGGCCGGCGCCGACTCACCGAAGCGCTCGATGCCGATGACATGTCCGCGCGAGCCGATCCAGCGATACCACGGTGTCGGATGCCCGGCTTCGACAGCGAGACACGGGATGTGCGGCGGCAAAACGGTCTCGCGATAGGCGACAGACTGCGCCTGGAACTGCTCGATGCATGGCATGCTGACGACGCGTACATCGATGCCATCGGCAGCGAGTGCTTCGCGTGCGGCGATGGCAAGGGTCACTTCCGAGCCGGTGGCGATGATCACGGCGTGCGGGCGAGCGGCATGGCTTTCGGCGAGCACGTAGCCGCCGCGGCTGATCGCCTCGAGTTGCGCGACATCTCGGCTCTGCGCAGGCAGGTTCTGGCGCGACAGGATCAGGCAGCTCGGGCCATCACGCCGTTCGATCGCAGCAATCCACGCCGCCATCGTCTCGGCAGCATCGCACGGGCGGAACACGTGCACATCCGGAATCAGGCGCAGGCTGGCCACCTGTTCGATCGGCTGGTGGGTGGGACCGTCCTCGCCGAGTCCGATCGAATCGTGGGTGAGCACGAAGATCACGCGCTGTCGCATCAGTGCAGCCATGCGGATCGCATTGCGGCTGTAGTCGGAAAACGTCAGGAACGTGCCGCCATACGGGATATGCCCGCCATGCAGGGCGATGCCATTCAACATGGCGCTCATGCCGAACTCGCGCACGCCGTAGTTGATGTGATTGCCGTAGTCGGGGCCATGGCCATCGCCACTCCGGCGCACGGCAATACAGCCCTTGAAGTTGGTCAGGTTCGACGAGGTCAGATCGGCCGATCCACCGAGCAGTTCCGGCAGCAGCGGTGCGATCGCGTCGAGCGCGTTCTGCGATGCCTTGCGCGTGGCAATGGTGTGCGCGGCAGCCTGCACGGCGTCGAGTTGGCCTCGCACGGCATGCGCCCACTGCGCCGGCAGATCACCGCGCGTCCTGCGCGTGAATTCGGCCGCCTTGTCCGCATATTCGCGGGCGTAGGTGTCGAAACGGCGCTGCCACTCGCTCTCGAGTTGGCGCCCGTTGTCGACGCCGCTCCAGGCGCGGCCGACCTCAGCCGGGATCTCGAACGGCATGTGCGGCCAGTGCAGTCGTTCGCGCATCGCCGCAATCTCGTCAATGCCGAGCGCCGCGCCATGCACTTCATGCGTTCCGGCCTTGTTCGGGCTGCCCTTGCCGATGTCGGTACGGCAACAGATCAGGCTCGGACGATCGTGCACGGCCTGCGCCTGCAGGGTCGCCGCTTCGATCGCATCGACATTGTGGCCATCGACCGCGCGTACCACGTGCCAGCCACAGGCCTCGAAACGCATCGGCGTATCGTCGGCGAACCAGTGCTCGACATGGCCGTCGATCGAGATGCCGTTGTCGTCGTAGTAGCAGATCAGCTTGCCGAGTCCGAGCGTGCCGGCCAGCGACGCCGCTTCATGGCTGATGCCTTCCATCAGGCAGCCGTCGCCGAGGAACACATAGGTGCGGTGATCGACGATGACATGGCCATCGAGATTGAATTCGCGCGCCAGCAAGGCTTCGGCGAGCGCCATGCCGACGGCATTGGCCAGGCCCTGGCCGAGCGGGCCCGTGGTCGTTTCGACGCCCGGTGTCACGCTCCACTCCGGGTGTCCCGGGGTCTTGCTGTGCAACTGGCGGAAGCGCTTGAGTTCGTCGATCGGCAGGTTGTAGCCGCTCAGGTGCAGCAGCGAATACAGCAGCATCGAGCCGTGCCCGTTGGACAGCACAAAGCGATCGCGGTCCGGCCATGACGGATTCGACGGGCTGTGGCGCAGGTGACGTGTCCACAGCACAAAGGCGATTTCGGCCATGCCGAGTGGAGCGCCAGGATGCCCCGAATTCGCGGCCTGCACGGCATCCGCCGTGAGGAAACGGATCGCATTGGTCATCTGCGTCACATCCACCGGCGACGCATTCCCTGTTTGAGCATTCATGCAACGGTTTCCTCTAAGCAAACGCGGGAGCCGGCGATGTTGGAGTTTGTCGATCGAAGCGTGCAGGCGTCGGCGCGAATCACACACGCCGCTCAGCCACCGGCGCGCTTCTTGCGATCGATCAGTTGCAGGATCAGCGGCGTGAAGATGAGCTGCATGGCCAGTCCCATCTTGCCGCCCGGCGCGACGATCGTGTTCGGTCGGCTCATGAATGAATCACGCAACATGCTCATCAGATACGGAAAGTCGATGCCATTCGGTTTGGCGAAGCGGATCACGACGAAGCTTTCGTCCGGACTCGGGATGTCACGCGCGATGAACGGGTTCGACGTGTCGACCGTCGGTACGCGCTGGAAATTGACGTGCGTACGCGAGAACTGCGGAACGATGTGGGCGAGGTAGTCGGGCATGCGTCGCAGGATCGTGTCCATCACCGCTTCCTGGCTGTAGCCGCGCAGTTTATGGTCGCGGTGCAGCTTCTGGATCCACTCGAGATTGACGATCGGAACCACGCCGATGCACAGGTCGACGTATCTGGCGACGTCAATCGTGTCGGTCGCGGCGGCGCCATGCAGGCCTTCGTAGAACAGCAGATCCGTGTCGGGCTTGACGTCTTCCCACGCCGTGAACGTACCGGGCGGCTGGTTGTACGGTGTCGCCTCGACGTCATCGTGCAGATACTTGCGCGTGCGCCCGGTACCCGATTCGCCGTAGGTGCGGAACAGCGTTTCGAGTTCGCCGAACAGGTTCGATTCCGGCCCGAAATGGCTGAAATGCCGATTGCCGTTGTCTTCCGCCTTCTTCATCTCGCCACGCATGGCGAGCCGATCGAACCGATGGAACGCATCGCCCTCGACGATCTGCGCGGACAGGTTCTCGCGACGGAAGATATGCGTGAAACTGTTCAGTACCGTGGTCGTGCCGGCTCCGGAGGAGCCGGTCACCGCAATGACCGGATGCTTGATCGACATGCGCGTACTCCGTCTCAGCTGCGGGCTTCTGGGCGTATCAGCGAGCGAGCGCTGAACAAGGGCGACGCGAACGGCCTGTCATTGCCGGACTCGTGTTCGCGATGGTAGTGCTCGATCAGTTCCACTTCCTCGCGTGAGCCGAGGATCACGGCGATGCGTTCGTGCAGACCCGACGGCTGGTGATCGAGGATGCGCTCGCGCCCGGTCGATGCCAGGCCACCGGCCTGCTCGATCAGCATGCCCATCGGATTGGCCTCATACATCAGGCGCAGACGTCCGGGCTTGTTCGGATCCTTGGTGTCGCGCGGATACATGAAGACACCGCCACGGACCAGGATGCGATGGACCTCGGCGACCATCGAGGCGATCCAGCGCATGTTGAAATCGCGCCCGCGCGGACCGGTCTTGCCGGCCGTGCATTCGTCGAAATAGCGCTGCATCGGCGGCTCCCAGAAGCGCTGGTTCGAGGCGTTGATGGCGAATTCGCTGGTGCGCTCGGGCACGCGCAGGCTCGGATGGGTCAGGATGAAGTTGCCGATTTCGCGGTCGAGCGTGAAGCCGTGCGTGCCCTGTCCCACGGTGATGACGAGCAGGGTGGAGGGACCGTAGATCGCGTAACCCGCTGCGACCTGCCGATTGCCACGCTGCAGATAGTCTGCAGCCACCGGCTTGTCGGCGGTGTCGTGACGCAATACCGAGAAGATCGTGCCCACCGACACGTTGAGGTCGATGTTCGAGGAGCCATCGAGCGGATCGAACACCAGCAGGTAACGGCCACGTTCGTACTCGGATGGAATGTCGAACGGATCCTCCATCTCTTCCGACGCCATGCCGGCGACGAGTCCGCTCCATTCGCAATGGTGCAGTATGGTCTCGTTGGTGATCACGTCGAGCTTCTTCTGCACCTCGCCCTGCACGTTTTGTGTCTCGACTGCGCCGAGATAGCCGCCGAGCGCACCCTTCGCCGCCATTGCGCTGATCGCCTTGATGGCGGCGGCCACGTCGACGAGCAACGACGCAAGATCGCTCGATTCCGGCGTTCCCTTGAGTTGCTCGATGAGGAACTTTGACAGGGTCGTGCGACCGTGCAGCATTTCCATGGCGCTCTCCCGCTAGTGACTCATGGTGTCGCTGGTGCGTCCGCCGCGGAAAACGCGGCTGGCGCGAATGTCTTCGGCGGAAATGGTCATCAGTTGATCGCGGTCCGGCGATGCACCGCCCGCGCCAGCCGCAGCGAACAGGCGACTGGCCTGGCGCAGGCGCGCGCGGTCGAGTGCGTTGCGCACCGAGCGGCCGTTGGCAAAATGCGGCTGCGCCACGCGCAGTTCGATGTACTCGCGCATCGCGGCAACGGCGCCTTCATCGAGCCGATAGTCCATCCGCGCGACCAGCAGCTCGGAAATCTCGATCAGCTCGTCAGGCGAATAATCGGGGAAGTCGATGTGATGGGCGACGCGCGAGGCCATGCCCGGATTGCTCTGGAAAAAGGTTTCCATGCGATCGCGATAGCCGGCGAGGATGACGACCAGATCGTCGCGCTGGTTCTCCATCACCTGCAGCAGGATCTCGATGGACTCCTGGCCATAGTCGCGCTCGTTCTCGGGTCGATACAGGTAGTACGCCTCGTCGATGAAGAGTACGCCACCCATCGCCTTCTTCAGCACTTCCTTGGTCTTGGGCGCAGTGTGGCCGATGTACTGGCCGACCAGGTCGTCACGGGTGACCGCAATGACGTGGTTGCGGCGGATATAGCCGAGCCGGTGCAGCATCTCGGCCATGCGCATGGCCACCGTGGTCTTGCCGGTACCCGGATTGCCGGTGAAGCTCATGTGCAGACTCGGCGCGCCACCGCTGAGCCCGTGCGCCTGGCGCGCCTTGTCGACCAGCAACAGCGCGGCGATATCGCGGATGCGCGACTTGACTGGCGCGAGACCGACCAGTTCGTCATCGAGCGTTTGCATGACCTCGCCAATGCCGCTCTCGCGATAGAGCGCAGTGATGTCGAGGGCCGTTGCGGGCGGGTCGGGGACGGTTGTGCTGGCGTCGGGCTCGGTCATGGTCGCTGCTCGAAATGTCAGTGCGTGGATGTTCCGTCAGCGCGCTCCGTGCGTGCCGGCGCGCGCAGGAATGGCTCACGCATACGCCGACGATCCTGGTCGCCCCGACCTGCGCCGCGGTGGCCGATTGGGGCACGTCAGTAGCGCGAGCCTTCCGGATTCGCCGCGACAGCGTAGCTCTCGATCGAGTAGCGCAGCGTGCGGCCGGGTTCTTCGATGCGGATCAGGCGGAAGCCCGGCTCGTTCGGCGGACGGTTGACGATGAATGACAGCACCACCGATTCGACCTGATGCGTCGAATCGAACGCGGTGATGCGGATGTAGTGCGTCGGATGCGTCTTGCGCGCGTTGTTGACCTCGAGCAGGATGCCGGCGGCATCGCGCAGGTCGAACATCGGCAATCCGAACATTTCCCAGTAGGTGTTGCGTGGATGCGGGTCGTCGGTGTATTCGATGCCGACCGCCCAGCCCTTGTCGAGCGCGTACTGGATCTGTGCGGTGATCTGCTCGTCGGTGAGGTCGGGCAGGAAAGAGAACGTACCTTGGGTGATGCGCATGGCGAGCTCCTCAGCAGATGTCGATCAGGACGCGGTCGGGGTCGGCGAATAGTCCGACGTGTCGGTCGGCGTGTAGTTGAAGCTGATATCGCCCCAGGTATCGAGCGCTGCCTTGAGCGGGCTGCACCACTTGGCCGCGTTCTTGAGGATTTCCGGTCCTTCGTTGGCGATGTCCTTGCCTTCATTGCGCGCCTGCACGATCGTTTCGAGGGCAACGCGGTTGGCCGTGGCGCCGGCCTGGATGCCGTCCGGATGGCCGATCGTGCCGCCGCCGAACTGCAGCACGACATCGTCGCCAAACAGATCGATCAACTGGTGCATCTGGCCGGCATGGATGCCGCCCGAGGCGACCGGCATGACCTTGCGCAAGGAGGCCCAATCCTGTTCGAAATGGATGCCGCGCGTCAGGTCGACCGCGTTGTGCGCCTCGCGACAGACATTGTAGTAACCCTGCACGGTGGCCGGGTCGCCTTCGAGCTTGCCGACCGCAGTGCCGGCATGGATGTGGTCGACGCCGATCATGCGCATCCACTTGGCGATCACGCGGAACGACACGCCGTGATTCTTCTGGCGCGTGTAGGTGCCATGGCCGGCGCGATGCAGATGCAGGATCATGTCGTGGTCGCGGCACCAGTTCGACAGCGACTGGATGCCGGTGTAGCCGACGATCAGGTCGACCATGACGATGACCGAGCCAAGTTCGGCAGCGAACTCTGCGCGCTTGTACATCTCCTCGACCGTGCCCGCAGTCACGTTGAGATAGCTGCCCTTGACCTCGCCGGTCGCGGCGCTGGCCTTGTTGACCGCGTCCATCACGAACAGGAAGCGATCGCGCCAGTGCATGAATGGCTGCGAGTTGATGTTCTCGTCGTCCTTCATGAAATCGAGGCCGCCCTTGAGACCTTCGTAGACGACGCGGCCATAGTTGCGGCTGGACAGGCCGAGCTTCGGCTTGGTTGTTGCTCCGAGCAGGGGGCGGCCGAATTTGTCGAGGCGCTCGCGCTCGACGATGATGCCGGTCGGCGGGCCGCGGAAGGTTTTCAGGTAGGCGACCGGGAACTGCATGTCCTCGAGTCGGGCCGCCTTGAGCGGCTTGAAGCTGAAGACGTTGCCGATGATCGACGCAGTGACGTTGGCGATCGAACCCTCCTCGAACAGCGAAAGATCGTAGGCCACGTAGGCGAAGAATTGTCCCGGGGTGTTCGGTACCGGGTCGACCCGATAGGCCTTGGCGCGATACATGTCGCAGGCGGTCAGGCGGTCGGTCCAGACCACGGTCCAGGTGGCCGTCGAGGATTCGCCGGCCACGGCCGCCGCCGCCTCGACGGCGTCGACGCCCTCCTGAGGCGTGATCCGGAACAGCGCGACGATGTCGGTCTGCTTCGGCTCGTAATCAGGTTGCCAATAGCCCATCTGCGCGTACTTGAGCACGCCGGCCTTGTAGCGTTTGGTGGAGGTCGTGATCTCGGTCTTGGATTCGCTGGCGGCGTTCATGTCGGCTCCTGGCGGGCACGGCGGATGACCTCATCCGCTCGAGTGGCGCTGAACGTACGCAGGTAGCATCATCAAGTACACTCACGATTCCTGAGTACGACATAAGGTTATCCTTATGATTCGCCGGACGACGTTCCGCCAGCTGCAGATCTTCTGTGCCGTTGCCCACGCGTCGAGTTTCGTGCGTGCCAGCGAGGAGCTGCATCTGACCCAGCCGGCGGTGTCGATGCAGATCAAGCAGCTCGAGAGTGCGGTCGGCATCGAGTTGATCGAACGCCACGGCAAGCATCTCAAGCTCACCGAAGCCGGCACGCTGTTCCTCGACCATGCCTCACGCGTGCTCGGCGAACTGCACGATGCCGAAGAGGCGCTCAACCAGCTCAAGGGATTGCGCGGTGGCGCGGTCACGGTCGGCATGGTCAGTACGGCGAAGTATTTCGTGCCGCGGCTGCTCGCGCGTTTCGCCGCACGCTATCCGGCGCTGGACCTGCGCATCCTCACCGGCAATCGCGACGATCTGATCGGCTATCTGCGCCGCAACGAGGTCGATCTGGCGATCATGGGACGACCGCCGCGCGGACTCGATCTTGTCACCGAGGCATTTGCGACGCATCCGTATGTGTTTGTCGCACCGATCACGCACCGGCTGGCCAACGCCAGATCGATCGACCTGTTCGATCTGCGCGATGAAACGATGCTGCTGCGCGAACAGGGATCCGGTTCGCGTGTACTTAACCGTGAATTCTTCACCAAGTCGCTGTTCACGCCGAAGCGCAGCATCGAGATGGGCAGCAACGAAATGATCAAGCAGGCGATTCTTGCCGGCATGGGCATCTCGCTGATGTCGCGGCATACGCTGCTGCTCGAACTCAAGCATTCGCTGCTTGCGGTGCTCGACGTCGTCGGCACCCCGATCGTGCGCAACTGGCACGTCGCGCACGTCACCCAGCGCCGACTGACGCCGGCCTCGAAAGCCATGCGCGATTTCATTCTTGATGCCGGTGCGGAGTTCCTCAATGAGGAGTTCAACCGCGATGTGGCGCGCAGTCGCGTGGCGCCGCGCTCGGCCAAGAAAGCGGCGATGCAGAAAACGCGCGCGCCTTGAGAGCTTCGTTCCCCGTACGGGCGACGGTCAGCGCAGGAAGGATGAAGAAAGTCGTTTGGCTGGAGCTCGGGCTCGAGAGTTTTTCCCTCTCCCTCCGGGAGAGGGTGCCGAAGGCGGGTGAGGGTTCGCTTGGAACGTTGACGAGATCCTTGCGTCGGATTTTCCGGATCGCACGACTTGATCCATGCGTTCGCTCAACAATTGCACAGGGATTGATATCCCGCGACCCCGAACCCTCACCCGCCCCTGTTGGGGCACCCTCTCCCGGGGGGAGAGGGGAAATGCATGATTTCAACTGTCGCGGCAAGAAATGAGAAATGCGGATCAACGATCCTTGATCACCAGCAGGCGCAGTTCTGTCATGTCCTCGATCGCATAGCGGATGCCCTCGCGTCCGAGTCCGGAGTCGCGAACGCCGCCGTAGGGCATGTTGTCGACGCGGAAACTCGGTACCTCGCCAATCAGCACGCCGCCCACCTCGAGCTCGTCCCAGGCTTGC
>JBBSOU010000083.1:0-16419 GCA_038259445.1 Lysobacterales bacterium
AAGCGAATCATTTCGCGATGTGATGGCACGCGTGGCGTCGGCACGCCAACTCGCGCACGAGGCAAGCAGAGCGAGCGCTGTGGCCAACGCGAAGTGCTTTATGCGTGATGTCCCGGCCGGGCCATCGGCTGCGGACTGCATGTGCGGATGACGGCCGGGGAGGGAGGGAAAACGACGTGCTGGGAACAGGGACATGACGGACTCCGGAATGGGATCGTCCGACTTGACGCACCGGTGCGCGAAAACTTACCTGCAGGAACTGCGTAAGTTTGGCTGCCGTTGCGCGTCATGTCAGACGACCCACCATGCGGAAGCCCGCAATGCCCACAATGGCCTCACTGGAGACCTGTGTGACCGAACACGCTGCGACCAACAGTCCCGCCGCGCTTGCCCACCTCTACGGTGCGCTCGTGTATCGGGCCGCGTATCGCATCCTCGGCGACGCCGGTCTCGCCGAAGACGTGCAGCAGGATGTCTTCCTGCACCTGCTCGAGCGGCCGCCGCGCGACGTCGTTTCCTGGCCCGCCTACCTGACCGCATCGTCGGTTCGACGCGCGATCGATCGGCAGCGTCGGCAGAAGCGCTGGTGGCGACTGCTGCCGTCGTGGCGCGCGAGTTTGCCCGAATCTGCCGCTTCGGCAGAGGACACCCAGCTCGCCGATGAATGCGCGCGACGGCTGCGCAAGGAACTCGGCGAGCTTGCCCCGCGCGAGGCGCAGTGCTTCAGCTTGCGCTACCTCGAAGGGATGGCGGTGGACGAGATTGCGCGTGTGCTCTCGATCACCAGCAATGCGACGCATGTCACCTTGCATCGCGCGCGCCGTCGCCTCGAAGCGCGTCTCGGTGATGAGCCACTGGAGGCGTCGTGATGAATGATCCGCATGACGAGAATCTCGGCCGTGTACTCGGCAACGCGGTGAAGACGGTGCGCGAGGTACCGGTCACCGCGGAGCAGCGTGCGCAGGTGCGCCTGACGACGCTGCTGCAGTCGCAAATGCGTCACGGGCCACGTGTTGCCCGGCGCTGGACGATGGCTGGATTCGCCGCGGCAGCTGCGATCGCGCTTGCCATCACGCTGCCACTGCTGCCAGGAAGCGGCGACGCGTTCGCGGCAGCGCAGGCGCACTTCCGCGATTTCCGAACGTTGCAGATGGATGTCGTGCAACGCCAGGGCGACACGGTGATGCAGACATCGCGGACGCGCGTCAACGCGGCCGGCGCGACGCGCACCGACGTCGGCCAATCACTGAGCGTCATCGTCGACCCGGCGCACGGGCGCGTGTTGACGCTGCTGCATGACGAGCAACTGGCCGCGGTCGCTGATACCGAGTGGAGTACTGCGAGCGTCGGGATCGAGTCTGGTTGGCTCGAAGAGCTGCGCCATTTCCGTGGCGACGCAGTGGCGCTGCCCGAGTCGCGCGTGATCGCCGGGCAAGAGGCTAAAGGCTGGTCACTCGATCTTGGCGGACACCGCGCCGAGCTTTGGGTCAGGGCGGACGGTTTGCCGCTCGAACTGCGCATGCCCGGTAATACACTGCAGATCGACTACCGCTTCACGTTCGACGTCGATTTCCCCGCTGACCTGTTCGATACCGCCGTACCGGTCGGCTACTCGATGGGGCAGGCCGACAATCTCTGAAGTCCGTATGCAAGCTGGAAATTCCACGGCCGGAGATTGTCCCTGGTGATGCGCGCTCGCTGCGTCGGCGAATGGGATCGGCGATTACCCATCGTGCCGTATTTGCCACCAACGCAGTCGAACGACCACTGCCGATCAGCAAGAACGTTGCGGCGACCCGTGTCCTGATCATTCAGGGTGTACGCTGATCCACGATGCTAGGGTCAAATCGGCGGAGGATGTCATGGGTTACGAAGAAATCTATCGCCAGTCGATCGACGAGCCCGAAGCATTCTGGTCGGAGCAGGCAAAGCGCATTCACTGGCACACGCCGCCGCAGGCGATCCTCGACTATTCGAATCCGCCATTTCGTCGCTGGTTCGTCGGTGGCGAGACCAATCTCTGCTACAACGCGGTCGATCGGCATCTGGCCGAGCGCGGCGATCAGAACGCGTTGATTGCGATCTCCACCGAAACCGGCATCACGCGCGAAATCACGTACCGGGAGTTGCATCGCGAGGTCAACACGTTTGCGGCCGTACTCGTTTCGCTCAACGTCGGCACCGGCGACCGCGTCGTTATCTATATGCCGAACATGGTCGAAGCGGTGTACGCGATGCTGGCGTGCGCACGCATCGGTGCCGTGCATTCGGTCGTGTTCGGTGGGTTCGCGGCGCACAACCTTGCGCTGCGAATCGACGACGCGACACCGAAACTGCTGATCGCGGCCGATGCCGGCATGCGCGGCGGCAAGGTCATTCCCTACAAGCCGCTGGTTGATGCCGCGCTCAAGGAATGCGGTTCGCCCCCGGGGCATGTGTTGGTTGTCAGTCGGGATCTCGATCCGACGCTTGCAATGAAGGATGGGCGCGATCTCGACTATGCAAGTTTGCGCAGCAAACATGCTGGTGACGAGGTCGAAATCTGTTGGCTGGAATCAAACGAGCCGAGTTATCTGCTCTATACATCGGGAACCACGGGCAAGCCGAAAGGCGTGCAGCGCGACGTCGGCGGTTACGCGGTGGCGATGGCGTTGTCGATGGAAGCCGTCTACGACGTCGGTCCGGGCCAGGTCATGTTCTCGACCTCGGATGTCGGTTGGGCGGTCGGTCATTCGTACAATGTATACGGACCACTGATCGCCGGCGCGACCGCCTTGCTCTACGAAGGCTTGCCGACCCATCCGGATCCCGGTATCTGGTGGCAACTGTGCGAGAAATATCGCGTGCGCACGATGTTCTCATCGCCAACCGCGATCCGCGTCCTCAAGAAGCAGGATCCGGCGTTCCTGCGCAAGCACGATCTGTCGTCGCTGAAGTGGCTGTTCCTGGCCGGCGAGCCGCTTGACGAGCCGACCGCGCAATGGATCACCGACGGCATCGGTGTGCCGGTCATCGACAACTACTGGCAGACGGAAACCGGCTGGCCGGTGCTGACGCTGCTGCCGGGGCTCGATCTCAAGCCGATCAAGTTCGGCTCTCCCGGATTGCCCAATCTCGGGTACAAGCTGCGCGTGATCAATGAAGCAACCGGTGAGGAGGCGGCGCCGAACGAGAAGGGCGTGCTGGTGATCGAGCCGCCGCTGCCGCCCGGGTGCATGAGCACGGTGTGGAATGACGATGCGCGTTTCGTCGCGAGTTACTTCAGCCATTTCAACGAGCTTCTCTACAGTTCGCTCGACTGGGCCGTGCGCGACGCGGATGGCTACACCTTCATCCTCGGGCGCACCGACGATGTGATCAATGTCGCCGGGCACCGGCTCGGCACGCGCGAGATCGAGGAGTCGATCGCGACGCATCCGAGCGTGGCCGAGGCCGCCGTGGTTGGCGTGCATGACGCCCTGAAAGGGCAGGTGCCGATCGTCTTCGCCACGCTCAAGCAGTCGACAGTCGCGAGCAGCGCGGAGGTTGCCGCCGGCATGCTCCAGTGCGTCGTCGACCAGCTCGGCGGCGTGGCGCGTCCAGCGCGTGTGTACGTAGTCAATGCATTGCCGAAAACGCGTTCGGGAAAACTGCTTCGACGCTCGCTGCAGGCACTTGCCGAGCAGCGCGACCCGGGCGATCTTTCCACGCTTGATGACCCCAACGCACTCGAGGAAATCAAGCGCATCCTCGAACGCGGGCCTGACGTCGGCGCGTGACGACAGTCGGCCAATGCGTTCGTGCTGCCGACCAAGATACCGATCGATCCAGAGCAGCGTCGACGCGACACGCCCGAGCACGTGCTGACGTCGTCGCCAGAGCAGCTCGCACGAGAGGTGAAGCGGGCAACTCATCTTTATGTGCGCAGGTCCGTGACAACAACTGCCTTGACACGATGTGTGGGAGGTGTCGCGGAGACTGCGTCACGCGATCAAAGCCTGCGCATGAATCGACACGATGGAGTAGGCCATCGAAGCGATCTACGCTGCGTGCTGGTGGCGACCATTCGAAGACGTCGCCCAAGAATTCCGCATTCCAATCGGTTCGAGCTCTGCCTGCAGAATGTCTCCAATGATCGTCCACGACCAGCTTGCGCCCACGATGTCCTCGAATGTTTCAGTGAACATCGTAATGAAAACGTGTGCAGGCTTCTGTGGCGAGCGCGGATGTGGCGCATGGCAATGCGTCTGAAGCTCTCATGGATCGCCATCGTCATCTCGGTGCTGATCGTGGCGTGGATCGTGTGGCGCGAAGCGCTGGCGATTGACTGGAATGGCGTTGCGCATGCATGGACCGCCCTCGCGCCCGCCAAGATCGCCGCATCGATGGCGGGCAGTTTGCTGAGTTTCTGCATGCTGGCCTTGCTCGACGTGCTCGCATCGCGCTGCATCGTCGCCAGACGGGTATCCGCGAAACGGGCCGCATTCGCCGGTGCGGTTTCCCATGCATTTGCCAACACGCTGGGATTTCCGGCCTTGACCGGTAGTGTGATCCGCTACCGCATCTACGCTTCTGCAGGTCTGGGCGCAGGTGACATCGCGCGGATCGTTGCCTTGGCCGCATTCGGCGTGGCAATGGGTTTCACGGTCGTCACCACGCTGGTGTTGCTGTGGCAGCCTGCGTTGCCACACGAGTGGGGCAGGCCTCTCGGGGTCGTGATCTGTACGGCAATGCTGGCGTTCCTGTTGTGGCTGCGAGGCGCCCGTCGATCCGCGCGGATCGCGCGCTGGACACTGGCACTTCCCGACACCACGACGGCGGCTTGGCAGATGACGGTGGGAGGCATAGAGATGCTCGCCGCAATTGGCGCGCTGTACGTCCTGTTGCCTTCCGGCTCCGCTCCGCCGTTCATGGACTTCGTGCCCATCTACGTGGGCGCGGTGTTAGTCGGCCTGCTGAGCCACGTGCCGGGCGGACTGGGTGTGTTCGAAGTGATCGTACTGGCGGCGTTTCCGGCGCATGCGCGCGCAGACGCGTTGGCGGCCATGTTGTGTTATCGCGTGACCTACAGCCTGGTGCCGTTCGCAATGGCCGTCATCGGCTGGTGGATATTCGAATGGCGCGGCGTGCCCAAGCCCATGCGCTGAGCCCTCGACTAATTGGACGGCGGATATTGCCGGATGAGGCGCCGCTGATGCAGATAGTGTCGGGCCAGCGCGAGCATGCCGACGGGCTGGTGACCGCGTGCGCGATTGGCCGCCGCCAATGCAAACAGCAATCGCTGTTTGGCGAATACAATCCGATACACCTCTCGAATGGAATACCGTGGATCCCAAGCGTGCACCGCCTCCGACCCCGCGCCATTCACTTCCATGATGGTGAAGCGTCCGAGACGCAAATCCTCCAGGTTCTGGTAGCGCACATCGAAGCGACCGACATGAAACTCTGGCATGTCGCGCGCGATCGCATCGACGGCCGCGGTGAGCTCGGCCGTGGCGTTGTTGGAGCCGTCCTCGTAGCGGCCACCGACGCGCGTTGATGCGATGAGCGACAGGCGCACGCTTTCACCTGCGGCGGGCACTCGGTTCGGCTCATAGTTGCATGTGTGCTCGGCGCTTCTCACGGTGCGCTGCAGGCGCAGGTCCGCTACGACCAACTGCGCGATCGTGCTGACGCCGTCACCGCTGACTTGCGGGTAGTGGCGTAGCAGAATGCCCAGTAGTCGTCCTGTGCTCTGATCCGGATGGCGCATGTAAAACAGACCCGCTTCGCCCGATTGTGCGAGGTACCGTTGCAGCATCAACGCAGCGCCACACGGGTAGCCGGCGAGGTAGTCGTGCAGCGCGGCGCTATCGTCAATGCGCCGCACGCCGAAGCCGCACCAGCCGAGGTCAGGCTTGGCGACGACAGGAAAAGACAGGTTGGCGTCACACATCGCCGCCAGCGCTTCGGGCAGCGACGCTGAACCTCGGGCTTGAATCATCACGAATTCCGCGATCCGTGATCGGGCAAATCGCCCCATGCAGTTGAAGTACTCGGATTTGGTATCGCCGACCAGGCCGCCGGCGGTGATGTGTGGATTGGCGCTTGAAGGCAGCGTCACGCTCCGATGGAGAAGTCCCAGCCAGAGCCATTGAGCAATCATCGGCACGAGGTTGAGCCACTTCGGCAGGCGTTCGAACGCACCGACCCGTTCGAATCCCGGGTGCGGAGAGGTGGCTCCGGTGTCGCAGATGCGCGTGCTACCTGCCACGCATCACCTCGTAGTGGATCGGCTTGTAGGCGAAGTTGTTGGATTGTCCTGCCGAGCACGCGGTGAGGCCGATCAACAAATCCATCCGTGCTGCGAATACCGTGAAATCGCCGGCGGAGCTGAGTGGCGGTCGTACACCGATGACGCCACTTTCGCCGTCGACGCGCACATTCATGAATACATTGAAAGCCGTTGGAATGGCATCGGGGCCGATCCCATGTGGCGACAGCGCCGCTGCCAGATTGCCGAAGCAGCCGCGATGTGGCGTGTCGTCAGCGTAGATGATGCGGAACATCTCCGCCGAGCACGGCGACAGAAGAAAATCATGGCGTCCGACCGTGTCATCGACGATGTCGAGCATCACGTTGCTGCGATTCGAGTAGATCCGATCGCCCCTGCCGAAGAATATCTTGCTGGCGTAATCGATGCTGCGGCCGGAAGAAATCGACTCGCGCGGATCTTCGCGATTGAACGCGACCAGATCGGCCACCTGCTGCCCCTCGGGATCGATGACCTTGAGCAGGTCGCCGCACTTCAATTCAAAAGCGACACCGCTGCGCGGTGCGATCACCTCGATCATTCCGTGTTTTCCTCATCCCGCAAGGGAAACGGGCAGACCCAATCCTCTTCCACCCTGCGCCCGCTGTACTGACGTGCTTCCGAGCGCTCGCCGTAGTTGGCGAGCACGGGGTTGCTTGATCCCGAGAACATGATGTCGCGCGCGATGATCGTACTGCTAAGTTTTTCGTAGCGGCCATCCGCCCTGAGCTGCACGAACTGGCTATGCAGGTTGAAGACGATGACCGGGCATTGAAAGCGACGCGCGAGCCTGCTGGCGCGCGGATGCAGGCCGACGACGAAAAAGCCCTTGCTGCCCACGCTCATGCTGAAGTCGCGTGATGCGGAATCTGCGCTGACGCGGGTGTCCCAACCATGATGCGCGCGATCGATCTCGTGAATCGCACGAAGGCGTCTCCACAACGCCTGTTCGAATTCGAGTTCCGACAGGTGCGGTGAGCTGGCGAAAAACACGGCAATGCTCAGGAACACGTCATCCTGCTGCGCGTTCGCAGCGAACAACTGCAAGCGAGAGGTAATGCGCTGGTCTTCGCTCGGCTGGCATATGTCCTGCGCGCAGAAATACTCCAGCGCATTGCGAGACAGCGCAGACTTTGCGCCCAGACACGGATATGCCCTGCGTTCGAGGAACTTCTTGAATGCCCGTATCGTTTCCTCGCCACGGACGGTGGGTGCCGGGTCAGCGTGGCTTCTGGCGTGCTCGCAGGTCAATTCGTTTCCCATGCCATCCAGCTCGATGAAGTGGCTTGCCCGGTTTCTGCGTCAGGCGCGCACAAAGCGATTCGGCGCTGCCGCGTGCGCGTAGCGGCATTGAGGTTGGGTTGATCACGAGGCGGGGAGTGCATCACTTGAAACCTCCTTGATCGTGGCGGGCTCGCTGAAAACTCCGAATGGAACCACTCCGGCCGCGCTCGGCGGGTTCGTGCATGCAGACGGCACGATCGAACGCTGACCCAGGTAGCGCGCACGTTTGCCGGGCTTCAGGCGAGCAAGATCCAGCCAAACCAGTCCGTCGACACAGCCGGAGAATCCCGGATCGTCACCGAAAGCAAGAAACTGCACTCCATCTGCTTCGGCCAGATCGACGTACTGCCGATACAACACCGGCAGACTCACACCCAACGTGTCCAGATGTTGTTTCAATCGGTCCATTGCTGCCGGCGAATCAAGCCCCGCACACGCTTGCTCCACTTGGCGAATGATTTCCACAGGAACGATGAAGGGACGCCGCGCATGGGCCAGATCGGGCATGCCGAAACATTGCAGATGCGCAGCGGCGATCCACTCGCGTGCCTCGCGCGGCAGCGTGATTGGCATGCTCACAGCGCCGAAAAGGTAGTGCAGTTCCGGATGCCTTTGCAGGTACAGCCCGATACCCTGCCAAAGCTGTTCCAGCGCACGCGAGCGCCAATAGGCGGGCGCCACGAAGCTGCGACCGAGCTCGAGTCCCTGCGCGAGTCGCGGCTGCAATGTCGCAGAGAACTCAAACAGCGTGGTGGTGTAGAGCCCGGCCATGCCCAGCGTGCTGATCAAGCGCCCCGCATGACCGAGTCGATAGGAGCCCGCGATGCAATTCGCGTACGAATCCCACAGCACCAAGTGTTCGTAGTGCGCGTCATGGAAATCCAGATCGCGGCACTTGCCGGAACCTTCTCCGACCTTGCGGAAGGTCAACTCGCGCAGGCGACCAATCTCGCGCATGACCGAACTGTCCTGATCTCCGGTGAACAACCACAGGTGCTTGCCATCGCTAAGGTCGGCCAGCTTCTCGGATCGCTGAAGTTCTGCCGCCACATCATCTGCTCGATCCGCTGGCGCCAGCGCCACCTCGACCGCGGGTGCCGGGTTGTGCGTCTTACCGATCCGATAAACCTCTTTGCGCATAAGCTCGGCTGCCCGCCGGGATGATCCACCGCTGCGCTGCTCGAGTTCATCGGCGCTGACCAACGGACCAATGCCGAGACCAATGTGGCGGTCGGTCCCGGCCGTTGCCTCGCGTGGCAGCAGCGCGGTGCTGAGCGGCTTGGACAGCATGGACAAGGCGTAGAACATCGCGGAGTTGTGCGCCCGCACGCGCACCGGAAGTACGGGTGTACGCGCGTGAAAAGACAGTCGTGCGAATCCATCCGACCACGTCGCGTCGCGCACCACGCCGGCATGTACTCGCGAGACCTCGCCGGCAGGAAAGATGATCAATGCTTCGCCGTTTTCCAGCGAACGATAAAGGTGTCGGGCCCGCGTTCCCCCGCCACCGCCGAAAACGTCCACCGGCAACAGCAGGCTGCTGAGCGGCGGGACGTTGACAAGCCAGTCATTCCCCAGCATGCGCACGTCCGGACGTATCGAACCGAGCCAATGCAACAAGACCAGCGCGTCCTGCATACCCAGCGGATGATTGGCTACCACCAGCAAAGGGCCGCTCGCAGGCACTGACTCAGAGGACCCTGCATCGGTCCCGTGGCGGGTGCCGAGCATCGCGAGCATTCGATCGACGAATTCGAGACCCTGCGAACTCCCCGCCTGTTGCAACAGACGATTGAACCGCGCCTCGTTGGTCACGGTTTTCACGAGGGAAATCAAAGGGCGTAAGACCGCCGGATAGCGGGTCAACCACGGTAGTCGCACACGCACGCTGTGCTCAAGGTTGAGCATCAATGCACCTCGCTCACGGTGGGGGCGCTGCGGCCCGGAGGTTCGACTGAATCTCGCGCGTAGCTTGCTGGAATCGCGTGGTCAATGGAGTCGATCGTCATCACTTCTACTCACGCAATCACTGGACACGAAGCGGCTTTGGCCACGATGGATCCACGCGCACTTCGGCGGCGCACTGTGATTCTCTTCGGCGCCTGGCGAACGTAGCATGAACGCTTCTCGCGCTTCCACTCGGCGGCTGACAAGAGCGACCGGGCTCGGCACTTCGCAGACGAAAGTTCACGTTCGAACAGCAACCTGCCACCTCCGTTGAACGAGCAGCGTACACGCGTCTGTCGATCGTCTGTCGCGCGACCGGATATCAAGGGCGATAACTCCCGCGGGCGAGCGAATTTCCTCGACGAGTACGTCATCGCACCTGGCCCGAACGGATGGTCGCGTCGTATCCGCCGCATGAGGGCGCGGGGGCGATCCGCGTGCTGGACCGTCTGTGTCACTCGCATGCAGGGGGACTCGGCTCACGGGTTGGGCAGCACCCCCGTATAGCGCGCGCGCGGCCGGATCAGGCCACCCTGGGCTTGCTGCTCGAGCGCGTGGGCGAGCCAGCCGGCGACGCGTCCGGCCGCGAACATCACCAGTGCGGGCGTCTGGTCGAGCGCGTGCACGAAGCAGATCGCGGCCAGCGCAAAGTCGATGTTGGGTCGCTGCCCGCTGGTGTCCTCGACGCGTGCGACCAGTTCGCGAACGCGCGCGAGTGCGCTCGAGTCGGGACGTGCCGCGTGCAGCATCGCAAACAGTTCGGCGGCACGCGGATCGCCGTTCGCGTACAGCGCATGTCCGAATCCGGCAAGGTCATCGCCGCGCCGCCAGCGCGTGCCGACCAGTTCACGCGTTGAGCGCACGCCGGCTGCCTCGGTGATCAGCGCGTACGCGCGCGCGGTTGCGCCGCCGTGCCTCGGTCCGGACAGCGCCGCCAGCCCCGTGCACACCGTCGCGTGCAGATGCGCGCCGGTCGACGCGACCACGCGCGCCGCGAACGCGGACACGTTGAGCTCGTGGTCGGCGCACAGCACGAGTGCCGCGCGGACGAGTTCGGCGAAACGTCGATCCCGTGGACGCCAGGTGCGTGCGACGAGTTCGTGTACCGGCGTGCGTGTCGCCCGCGCAGCGCACAGCAGCGCTGCATTCTGGCGCAACAGGCGCGCTGCGGTATCGCGTCGCATCGGCATCGTTGCATGGGGTGCATGGGGCGACTCGAGCGCGAGCAAGGGCATCGTCGCCAGCGTGCGCTCGAGCGGCGGCAGTAGCGGGTTGGCGGCGATCGCCGCGACCGACTCAGGCCACGCGGCCGGTGGCGTGTGCGCGAATGGATCCTGCTCGCCGCACTCCCAGAGCAAGCGGGCCGTGTCTTCGAGCGTGGCGCCGCAGCGCACGAGTTCGATCGCCGAGCGACCGCGATAGTAGGGGCCGTCGGCGCGAATCAGCGAAATGCGCGTCTCCATGACCGGCAGGCCGCGGTCGAGGCTTTGCGCGGCGCCTCGTGCAGCGCCGCGGCCGGCGCGCTTGCGCGCGGCGAGGCGCTCGATGTCGCGGCGCCGATACACCCGACTGCGATGATCGGCGCCTGGTCGCGACTCGATCAGGCCGCGACTGACATAGGCGTACAGGGTCGACGCACTAATGCCGAGAACGCCGATCGCTTCGCCGGTGCTGAGGTATTCGTCAGCCATGAGACATGTTGATTGAATCGATCAAGATTGATCAATGCATCGCATGGTGCCAGATTGCGCACCCGATGATGCCGGTGCCGCTGCGCATCCGCATCGCCTCCGAACCCCAAGGTCAGCCGATGACTCATTCTCCTTCCGCGGGCGCGGCCTTCCGCGCCGCCCTCGTCGCCGAATCGCCCCTGCAGGTGATTGGTGCGATCAACGCCAACCATGCGCTGCTCGCGCAACGCGCCGGCTATCGCGCGATCTATATGTCGGGCGGAGGTGTTGCGGCCGGTTCGCTCGGCCTGCCGGACCTCGGCATCAATACGCTCGATGACGTGCTCGTCGACGTGCGTCGGATCACCGACGTCTGCGCATTGCCGTTGCTGGTCGACATCGACACCGGATTCGGCCCGAGTGCGTTCAACATCGCACGGACCGTCAAGTCGCTGATCAAGGCCGGTGCGGCGGCGTGCCACATCGAAGACCAGGTCGGCGCCAAGCGTTGTGGCCATCGACCGGGCAAGGAGATTGTCGGTGCCGGCGAGATGGCCGACCGCGTCAAGGCCGCGGCCGATGCAAAAACCGATGCGGATTTCTTTCTGATCGCGCGCACCGATGCGATCCAGGTCGAAGGCGTCGACGCAGCGATCGAACGCGCGATCCGCTGCGTCGAAGCGGGCGCCGACGGCATCTTCGCCGAAGCCGCGTACGACCTGGCCACCTACCGGCGCTTTGTCGACGCGGTCAAGGTGCCGGTACTCGCCAACATCACGGAGTTCGGCAAGACGCCGCTGTTCACGCGCGACGAACTGGCTTCGGCCGGCGTCGCCATCCAGCTGTTTCCGCTGTCGGCCTTTCGCGCCATGAACAAGGCGGCGGAAAACGTCTACGTGTCGATCCGCCGTGACGGTCACCAGAAGAACGTGATCGAGACCATGCAGACGCGCGACGAGCTGTACGATCGCATCGGCTACCACGACTTCGAGCAACGCCTCGATGCCTTGTTCTCCAAGAGCCACGGCAGCTGATCGTCGCGATGAGCGAGCGCCGGACCGTGCCGAACTCCGTCAATGGCCGCAGTTCCGCCGACGCGCGCTCGCGCCTGCAGGCGCGCCTGGAAAGCTTGCCAGCCGACGAGCGTGCGGTGATCGAGCGCTTCATCAGCGGCGCTGGCGGCCTGCGCAATACGACACGCGAATTCGACGCGCAGCTGACCTTCGGTGAGCGCGTGTCCGACAAGGTCGCGGAAGTCGGTGGCAGCTGGACCTTCATCCTGCTGTTTCTCTCTGTGCTCGTTGCATGGATGCTGCTGAACACGATCGTGCTCGCACGCGGCGCGTTCGATCCGTATCCATACATCCTGCTCAATCTCGTGCTGTCGTGTGTCGCCGCGATCCAGGCACCGATCATCATGATGAGCCAGCGCAGGCATGGCGATGCCGATCGGCTCAAGGCTGAGCACGACTATGAGGTCAATGTGAAATCCGAACTGGAGATCATGCAGTTGCATGCGAAACTCGACGAGTTGCGCGAGCGCGACTGGGCCCATCTGGTTGCGATGCAGAATGAGCAGATTGCGCTGTTGCAGCGCCTGCTCGTCGAACAAGGCGGCGCGGGTCGAGCGCCAATCGAGTCCGATGCCGGAAGAGGGCAGCAATGAGCGAACGGCACGACGACTCCGAGGGATCTGGGAAGAAGCCATTCAACTGGGACAAGCTCACTGCCATGATGGCGGTGCTCATCGGCGCCTTGGCACTCGGCGTCAGCTGGTACACGGCGTCGCTGCAGAATGCACAGGTCAAGGCGCAGACATGGCCCTATCTCCAGCTGTGGAACTCGACCACCGCGCGCACGTATTCGATATCCAATCGTGGCGTAGGCCCCGCGCAGATACGCGACGTGAAGCTGCTGGTCGACGGCACGGAAGTCGCGAGCTTCAATGAGGCATTCGAGAAGCTCGCCGGGCGGAAACTCGAATGCGCGAACCAGAGCTACTTTTCGCGCCGCGTGCTGGCAGCGAACGAAGACGTGGCGATGGTCGAGTTTTGCCATGACGCCGATTTCGCCGTTTTCGCGACTGCCGGTACTCGACTGTTGCGGCAGGTCTGTTACTGCTCGCTGCTCGACCAATGCACGCTTATCGACGAGACCACAACGGACGAGTCCGCGTATCAGGCAAGTGTCGTGGCATGCCCGGTCGGCAAACCGGGGCTGTTCCGTTGATCCGGAAGAAGTCGGTTGCAGGCGAGCGCGTAGAATCAACGACCAGATTACAGAAGCGCATGAGGACAAGCCAATGAGCGAGACCACCACCCCATTCAAGCCGAAGAAATCCGTCGCACTGAGCGGTACTGCGGCAGGCAATACCGCGTTGTGCACGGTCGGGCGCACCGGCAACGACCTGCACTACCGAGGCTACGACATCCTTGATGTTGCCAATGCCTGCGAGTTCGAGGAGATCGCGCATCTGCTGGTGCACGGGAAGTTGCCGAATGTCGCCGAACTCGCCGCCTACAAGTCGCGCCTGAAGGCATTGCGTGGAATTCCCGCGGCGCTGAAATCAATACTCGAGCAACTGCCGCCAGCGGCGCACCCGATGGATGTCATGCGCACGGCGGTCGCCGCGCTCGGCTGTGTTTCGCCGGAAAAAGACGACCACAACCATCCCGGCGCGCGCGACATCGCCGACAAGCTCATGGCCTCGTTCGGCTCGATCCTGCTGTACTGGTATCACTTCGCCTTCAACGGCAAGCGCATCGAGGTCGAGACCGACGACGATTCGATCGGCGGCCATTTTCTGCACCTGTTGCACGGTTGCGCACCGCGTGCCTCGTGGGTGCGCGCCATGCATACCTCGCTGATTCTCTACGCCGAGCATGAGTTCAATGCGTCGACGTTCGCCGCGCGCGTGATCGCCGGTACCGGCAGCGACATGCACTCGTGCATTGCCGGCGCGATCGGTGCGCTGCGCGGTCCCAAGCACGGTGGCGCCAACGAATTCGCTTTCGAGATCCAGAAGCGCTATGAGTCGCCCGACGAGGCCGAAGCCGACATTCGCGCGCGCGTCGAGCGCAAGGAAGTCGTGATCGGCTTCGGCCATCCGGTCTACACGGTGAGCGATCCGCGCAACAGCGTGATCAAGGAAGTCGCGCGCGAACTCTCGGCCGAACAGCAGAGCATGAAGATGTTCGAGATAGCCGATCGCCTCGAGTCGACGATGTGGGAAATCAAGAAGATGTTCCCGAACCTCGACTGGTTCAGCGCAGTCAGCTATCACATGATGGGCGTGCCTACCGCGTTGTTCACGCCACTCTTCGTGATCTCGCGCACGTCGGGCTGGAGTGCTCACGTCATCGAACAGCGCGTCGACGGCAAGATCATTCGTCCGAGCGCGAACTACTTCGGGCCGGAAGACCTCGTATTCGTGCCGCTGGCGGAGCGCTAGCGCGCCACGGCGATCATCAATCGGGCAAGCCCGACGCGGGCGGGGGCCAGCGGTGAAAGCGCGTCCTCGACCATCTGCCACGCGGGTGTGGCGTCGACTCGCATGGCCTGCATTTTTGGCTCGCAGCGAGGCATGCGCATGTAAGGGCACCCGCGTTTCGCGCTGCTGCGGATGTGTCGCTGCGGGGTTGGCCTCGCGATCGGCAAGCGTAGCCTGCGCCAGACGGCAGGCTTCAGCGGGATCACCGCATTCAAGGCGGATGCGCGTGAGATTGCGCTGCACGCGCGCCCGCGCAGGATGATCGCGGCTGAGCCGTCAGTTGGGCGTTTCGCGCGTGTGCCGGAAGTTGCCCTCGGCCCTGGCGAGATCGTCGCGATCCCCGTCGAGGCTCGCCGCACTGGGGAATCGCGGCGCGACATCGATGCGGTCACCTTCAGAGAGCGCACGCGCAATGCGCATCGCCGTCGCGCTCTGGAGGCAATGATCAGTCGGCACTGGTTCGAGAGTCGTGCAAGCGCGTTCTAACGGGGGCGCCGACTGCAACCATAGGGTGCAACCAGCCATTCCTTGGCGACTGCGGACACCCCGAGAAGCGCGCAGGGTGCCCGCAGGATTGGCGTCAGTCGAAACCGTTGTCGAAGATTCGTCCCGGCAACAGCGCCGGGCCGCCGACGAACAGGACGTTGTCGGAATCCGGCCTGTAGTTGCCCTGCAGGTTCGCATTGATCGCCAGCTCCCAGGTCGTCGCACTCAGGCGTGTCGCGCCGGCGAAGGTGTACCAGCCGAAGGTGTCGTCCTCTCCTGGCGTGCGCGGCCCATAGTTGCGCCAGACGTGACTGCCATCGAATGTCGCGCCATGGAAGGTCACACGCACCGTCGCACTGCTGCAGCCGGGCAGGGAGAAGCTGACCAGGCCCCACGGATCGTGGCTGCTAACGGTCCCGGCCGGATCGGGCGGGAAAAGGTCCGATTGCAGACTGCTCGCGTCGTTGATCTGTGTGCAGGTGCCGGGGACCAGTGCGATGGTGCTGGTCAAGCTACTGCCGCGCGGCAACTCCGGCTCTGCAGCAAATGCGGCGAGGGGCGCGCCGAGTGATGCCACACCGGTTTGCTGCGCGTCCGCAATGCCGTCGCTGTTGCCATCGCCGCCAAGAACAAGATTTTCGATTCCCGATGGCGAGCCATCGGTGTCCTCGTCGGCCGCAGCGGTGTAGTCCCAGACTCCGGAATTGGTGCCGGCGAGGATGCGTGGGCTGGCGCCAACAGGACGTGCAGGCATCGCCAGAGCCGTCGCCGCGAATGCCGGAAGTCCGATGCTGATCGAGTTCCAGGTGGCGCCACCGTTGGTCGATCGGTAGACACCGCCCGGGTTGGCACCATTGCCACCGGTGCCCGCATAGATTGTTTCGCCGGTCGGATCGGCGCGATCGATGAACAATGCACGTACGTCCTGGCCGCTGATCCCGGTGCTCGCTTCACTCCAGTTGGCGCCGCCATCGGTGGTCTTGTAGACACGTCCTGCGACAGGCGATGACTGGAGATTCACCGTGGCTGCATAGAGGGTTTGCGGGTTGGCCGGATTGATTGCCATGGCGAGCACGTCATGATGCGAGCTTGCCGCGCCGAACAGCCGCGGCAATCCATTGCTCGCATGCACCCAGCTGGCACCGCCATCGACCGACTTGAACACGCCATTGGCGATGGTCGGCTCGAGCGGGGAGCCGGGGGCGACGAAAAAATTGAGGAACGTGCCGATGTAGATCGTCTGCGTATTCGACGGATCGAACACGATCGGG
>JBBSOU010000084.1:0-16412 GCA_038259445.1 Lysobacterales bacterium
AAACGCAGTTGCGCCCATGGTAGTGTGGCTTAAGCCATGCAAGAGTAGGTCATCGCTGAGCATCTATGCTTCAAACAAACGCCCCGCCAATCGACGGGGCGTTTGCTTGTGTGGAAATCGAACAGCAGACGGAGCGCTTGCTTTTGTGTCCGGCTGAATCGTTGATCGCAACGCGCGATGCCATCCTGCGCAGCATGCCGCTGTCAACTTCTGACCACCACGCACCGTTGCTCCGGCAGCACCACCATGATTGCGGACAGCGAATGGACGACGCCGATCAGACGCGTGAATCCCCGGTGTTGCGGTCAGCGCAATGAACGCGCCTGCGGCGACAGTCTCCGGCATCCGCTTGCGCCTGATTCACCTTGTCGCGCTCGTGTTTATGCTGAGCCTGACCCTGCAGCTGCCACTCGTGGCAAACCCGGGCTACTTCAGTTTCGACGAACTGCAGTGGTGGGCGCGCGCCGATGTCGAGCGCATGGCTCAGTTGCCGTGGGTGCCATGGTGGGACACCGCAGCACCTCAGTTCCGTCCGCTGACGTTCAATGCGTGGCTCATCTTGTCTTGGGCGTTCGCCGACACGCCGGTTGTCATGCATCTGGCATTTGTCGTGCTGGGTTCGATCAACGCCACGCTGCTGGCCGTCTGCGTCCATCGCCTCGGTGCTGGTTACCGGGTCGCGCTCGGGGCCGCGCTGGTTTTCATGCTCTCGCCTTTCGCCACCTACACTCACGGCTGGACCGCCACGCTCGCCGACCTGCTCGTTGTCGCGCTCACCTTGATCGCATTTCTGCTTGCGCGCCAGGCGTGCAAGCACGACGCACGGATTGTTCGCGTGGGTCTCGTCGTCGCCGTGGCTGTACTTACCCTGTGCGCACTACTGGCAAAGGAATCCGCCGTCGTCTTGCCGATCTTGCTGATCGCCGCATGCTGGCGCCAGCGTTCGCCGTATTGCGCGATGATCGCCAGTGCGCTGGCGTCGACCATTGTGGCCAGCTACCTGTGGTTGCGCTGGAGCGCGTTGGCAACGATCGACCAGCACGCGGCAGCCTACGCGTGGGGCGTGCCAAATGTGCCGGCCCGCGCGCTCGAGTACCTGCTGTTTCCTTTCGTGCCGGGCCTGTTCGAGATTGCGCCGCTGTTCGACAAAAGCATCGCCAGACTCGTGGCCGCCGGCGTGTTTGTCACGGCTGTCGCCGCAGTCCTGGCAGGCGTCGACCGGCGACTCGGTATTTTGTGGGTGACGCTGTACCTGGCGCTGCTCGCACCCGTGCTCGTGCTCGGCATCAGCTACAACCACTATGCCTACCTCGCATCCACCGCGCTGATCGCGATTCCAGCGCTTGCTGCGCCATACCTGTCACGCACCGCGGCCGTGGTGATCGGTCTGGCGGCGCTGGTGTCGACCGTGCACGGCGTGCAGGTGATGTTCGAGATGCGCGCTGTCGGCGAAGTGCAACAGCACTTTCACGAAGACTTGAGGACCGTCGTATCCTCGGCAGATCCGCAGCAAGCCTTCTCGATACGGGCCGTCTCCGAGGCGGACGAATGGATGCTGCAGCGATTCCTCAATGAAATCCCGAGCTATCGCGGAACCTCCTTGCAGCGGGTTTCCATCGCGCCACGGGCAGGGCACGCACCGAGTCACGTCATGCAGCGCGACGGACGATTGATCCAAGCGCCCTCAGTCGATCACGCTGCATCGCCGGACTAGCCGTCACTCAATCGAGAGCGTAGCCAAACTGCTGACGAAACTGGTCGGCGAATTCGTCGTAGTCGAAACGCTGGTTCTGCGTTCCCGGATGTTCGACCTTGAGCGCGCCCATCAAATTGCCGATTCGCCCGATGGTTGGCCACTCGTAGCCCTTCATGATGCCGTGGATCAGGCCCGCGCGGAACGCATCGCCACAGCCGGTCGGGTCGGTAATGCGACGCTCGTGTGCCGGCGCAATATCGAGGGTCCTGCCATCCGCGTGGATCTTGGCGCCCTTCGGACCGCACGTGGTGATGTAGGCCTTTACACGCGAGGCGATCTCGGCCTCGTTCCAGCCCGTACGTTCCTGCAGCAGGCTGGACTCGTAATCGTTGACTGTCACGTAGTCGGCCTTCTCGATGAAGGCGCGCAACTCTTCACCGTTGAACAGCGGCATCGCCTGGCCCGGGTCGAAAATGAAGGGGATGCCGGCCTCGGCGAATTCCCTGGCGTTCTGCAACATGCCGTCGCGCCCATCAGGGCTGACGATGCCGAATTCGACACCCTCGACATCGCGAACGTGGTTCTCGTAGGACCGCATCATCGCGCCGGGGTGAAAGGCGGTGATCTGGTTGTTGTCGAGGTCGGTGGTGATGAAAGCCTGAGGGGTGAACAGATCGCCGAGTTCCTTGACCTGGTCGAGGCGGATGCCGTACTCCTCGAAATGCTCCCGGTAGGGACCGAAATCCTGACCCACGGTTGCCATCGGGATCGGCTCGCCGCCGAGCAGCTTGAGGTTGTAGGCAATGTTTCCGGCACAACCGCCGAACTCGCGGCGCATGCGCGGGACAAGGAACGACACGTTCAGGATATGCACCTTGTCCGGCAGGATGTGGTTCTTGAACTGGTCCGGAAAGACCATGATCGTGTCATACGCTAGCGAACCGCAAATCAGTGCCGACATCGTGGTCTTGACCCCTTCAAGGTAAACAGCTGCGCCGCAGCGTGGCCACGGCGACGGATTGCGCGCTGCGCAAAGGCGCGATCTTGCCCGACTTCGATGGCGCACGCACGCCGGCGAGGGCATCGGCGCGCCCTGGAATCGAACGCGGCGACCACTGTAGCCGGTGCCTGCGCTTCGACGCGACTCGCGCAACAGCGCGCAAAGCCTCAGCAGGAAAGGCTTTTTTAACGCAATCCAGCTTGCCTGTGGCGGGCGCCATCACTAGACTGTCGCGTTCTCTGCGATCCCACATTTTTCAGGCACAGCGTTCTCATGTTCAAAGGTTTCCGTGGTCTTTTTTCCAACGACCTGTCGATCGATCTCGGCACCGCCAACACGCTGATCTATGTGCGCGGACAGGGCATTGTCCTCAATGAGCCGTCCGTCGTGGCGATCCGGCAGGATCGTGGACCCGGCGGCCCGCGCAGCGTTGCTGCCGTCGGCACCGATGCGAAAAAAATGCTCGGACGAACGCCGGGGAATATCGTTACGGTTCGCCCGTTGAAGGATGGCGTGATCGCCGACTTCTCGATGACCGAGGAAATGCTCAAGCAGTTCATCCGCAAGGTGCATCGCTCACGCATGTTCCGGCCGAGTCCGCGCGTGCTCGTCTGCGTGCCATGTGGTTCGACCCAGGTCGAGCGTCGCGCCATCAAGGAATCCGCCGAGAGCGCCGGAGCGCGAGACGTGTTCCTGGTTGAAGAGCCGATGGCCGCCGCGATCGGGGCAGGCATTCCGGTCGGCGAAGCGCGTGGCTCGATGGTGCTCGATATCGGTGGCGGCACGTCTGAGGTCGCGGTGATCTCGTTGAACGGCATCGTCTACTCGCAATCGGTTCGCATCGGCGGCGATCGCTTTGACGAGGCCATCATCAACTACGTGCGGCGCAACCATGGCACGCTGATTGGCGAAGCCACCGCCGAGCGCATCAAGATGCAGGTCGGCTGCGCCTTTCCTCAGTCGGAAGTGCGCGAGATCGAGGTTTCCGGACGCAATCTCGCCGAAGGCGTGCCGCGCATGTTCACGGTCAACTCGAACGAGATCCTCGAGGCCTTGCACGAACCGCTGGCGGGCATCGTCAGTGCCGTGCGCAGCGCACTGGAACAGACGCCGCCGGAGCTGTGTTCGGATGTCGCCGAGCGCGGCATCGTCATGACTGGCGGCGGCGCATTGCTGCGTGATTTCGATCGGTTGCTCTCGGAAGAGACCGGATTGCACGTGCATGTTGCCGACGAACCTCTGACCTGCGTCGCGCGTGGCGGTGGCAGGGCGCTCGAACTCGTCGACCAGCATGGCGGCGATTTTTTCGCCCACGAATAAGTCGTGAACGCCGCGTCGCAGCAGTCGATTCCGTTCGCTGCGACAACGCCAGGGTCGTGCGCGTGCGTGATGCAGACGCCAACGCACACGCCGGGATTCATCCATCGCTGAATGCTCGTGAGTCGCCCGCATGGCATTGGCGAATCCTGAAAAAGTACAGTTGTTTTCTACCGGCGTCGTCAGCACCCTGCGGCTGATCGTCTATTTGACTGCGGCGATGATCGTGATGGTGATCGACCATCGCTCGGGATACCTCGAGCGCACACGGCACTACGCGAGCCGCATCATCGAGCCGGTCTACCGGATCGCCGCGTTTCCCGCACAGGCCGCACGCGCAGGTCGGCTCGCAATCGCGACGCAAACGCATCTCGCCGATGAGAACCGCGAGCTGCGCGAGGCGTTGCTGCTCGCGCAGGTCAGGCTCAACCGCATGTCTGCGCTGAGCGCGCAGAACGAACGACTCAAGGAGTTGCTCGATGTCCAGAAGGACCTTGGCCTCGGCGTCAAGCTGGCACGCCTCATCGATATCGACCTCGATCCATTCCGCCACCGCGTCGTCCTCGACGCGGGTGATGAACAGGGAATTTCGGTCGGCCAGCCGATCCTCGACGCCGGCGGCATCATGGGACAGATCATCGAGGTGTTGCCGACCACCTCGGTGGCGATGCTGGTCACCGATCCGACCCACGCGATTCCGGTCATGATCGAGCGAACCGGGCTGCGCACGATCGCCTACGGCACCGGCTCGATCGACCGCCTGCAGTTGCCGAACATTCCGATCAGTGCCGACATCAGGGCCGGCGACACCCTGGTCACCTCGGGACTTGGGGGACGTTTTCCGTCCGGGTTCCCGGTCGGTGTCATCGGCGAGATCAGCAACGACGAGAGCGGAATGTTTGCTGCTGCAATCGCACAACCCGCCGCTGCACTTGATCGCAGCGGCGATGTGCTGCTGCTCTACGACCTGCCGCAACCGTTCGGCCCACCGGCGCCAACGCCGCCGGTTGCGCAAGACGTGGACGCGCAACCTGCATTGCCGGAATCCATAAGCACGCCGGCGCCGGGGGCAACGCCATGAACCGGCAGCGTGCGCAGACGTGGCTGTTCCTCGCCACCATCGTCCTCGCCTTCATGATGCAGTTGCTGCCGTTGCCGCAGGCGCTGCTGGCATTCAAGCCGTTCTGGCTCGCGCTCGTGCTGGTCTACTGGGCGATCGAGGCGCCCGAACGTGTCGGCCTCGGATTCGCCTTCGTGCTCGGTCTTGCCGGCGACGTCGTCAGTGGCGAACTGCTCGGCGAACAGGCGCTGCGCCTCGTCATCCTCGCCTTCATCGTGCTCAGGTTCCGTTCGCGCTTGCGCTTTTTCCCGATGTGGCAGCAGGCACTCGCGGTCTTGTGTCTCTTGCTCAACGATCGCATTGTCGTCCTCATGGTGCGCGGATTCTCGGGTGCGCCGATGCCCGATGCGACCTTCTGGATCGCGCCGGTGGTCGGCATGGCGGCCTGGCCATTCGTATTCCTGCTGCTCGATGATCTGCGCGCCAGGCTGCGCGCGCAGGAATCATGAACTTCAAGCCGATCAAGGACAGCCGGCAGGAGGCTGGCCAGTTCCAGCGCCGCGCCCTGGTCGGTTTCCTTTTGATCGTCGTTGCATTGGCCGTCCTCGCCACGCGCTTCTGGTTCCTGCAGGTGGAAAGCCACGCGGAACTGCAGGCGCGCTCCGATGCGAACCGTATCCTGACCCGTCCGCTGGCGCCGGCACGCGGGCTGGTGTACGACCGCAATGGCGTGCTTCTGGCCGAGAACGTGGCAGCGTTCCGGCTCGAGGTCATACCCGAGCAGGTACCCGACATGGCCGCGCTGCTCGCCGACCTGCGCGACACGATCGGCATCAGCGACGACGACGTCACGCGGTTCACGGCACTGCGCAAGGGCAAGCGGTCGTACCAGAGCATTCCGTTGAGGCTGAAACTGTCGGAGGAAGAAATCGCGCGGTTCGCGGTCAGCCGATGGCGCTTCCCGGGCGTCGACGTCGTACCGTACCTGACCCGGTTTTATCCGCGTGGCAGGGACTTCGGACATCTGGTCGGTTATGTCGGGCGCATTGACAGCGGCGACCTGGAGCGCCTCGATGGATCGCGCTATGCCGGCACCACGCATGTTGGCAAGACCGGCATAGAGCGTTCCTACGAAGACCTGCTGCATGGGGAACCCGGCTATGAGCTGGTCGAGGTGAACGCCGACCGGCGTCCATTGCGCGTGCTCGAACGCGTGGCACCGACACCCGGCAAGAACATCTATCTGACCGTCGACATGCGCATCCAGCAGGCCGGTGAACAGGCGTTCTCCAATCGCGCCGGCGCCGCTGTCGCCATCGATCCACGCAACGGCGAAGTGCTCGCCATGATCAGCGTTCCGGGGTTCGATCCGAATCTGTTCGTCAACGGCATCAGCACGGTCGACTACAACGGCCTGCTGGCTTCACCCGACAAGCCACTGCTCGATCGCGCCTTGCGTGGAACCTACATGCCGGGTTCGACGATCAAGCCGTTCATTGCCGCGGCCGGTCTCGAACTCGGCTTGCGCACGCCGACCGACACGGTCCTTTCGAGTGGCGAATTCTTCATTCCTGGCCAGTCGCGCGGCTATCGCGACATCAAGGCCGGTGGCCATGGGCGCGTCGATCTCGTGCAGTCGATTGCGCAGTCGGTCAACACCTACTACTACGGTCTCGCGCTCGATATCGGCATTGATCGACTGACCGATTTCATGGGGCGTTTCGGCTTCGGTCGCCCGACCGGCATCGACCTGATCGGCGAAGGCAACGGCGTCATGCCGTCGCGCGACTGGAAGCGCGCACGTTTCAACCAGTCGTGGTATCCCGGCGAGACGGTGATCGCAGGCATCGGCCAGGGCTACTGGGTGGTCACTCCGCTGCAACTCGCCCAGGGTGTGGCAACGCTGGCGGCGCGCGGCGTCACGCGTCGGCCGCATCTGTTGTACGCCACGCAGGACGGCATCGGCATGGCACCACAAGTACAACCATCCAGTCCCGCACAGCAGTCGGTCTTTGCCAATCTGCGCAATTGGGAAGCGGTGCGCGATGGCATGGTCGCCGTGGTTCATGGGCCGACCGGCACCGCGCGGCTGACCGCGGTCGATTTCCCGTACACGATTGCCGGCAAGACCGGCACGGCCGAACGCTACTCGCGCACGACCGAAGCCTGGCAACACATTTCGCAAGTGGCGATCGAGCGCCACCAGGTGCTGTTCGAGGCATTCACGCCGGCTGACGATGCGCGCATCGCCGTCGTCGTGGCACTCGAAGCCGGACGCGCCGGCGGCCGCGACGCGGCACCGATCGTGCGCACCATGCTCGACGCATGGCTGCTTGGCGAGCCGCAGCCGCGACCTCCGTCACAGGACATCGCTGCGGGTGCAACGCCGTGATCAACGGCTGGCTCGAACAACTGCGCTATCGCTCGCACCTGGTCATCCGCAAGCCGCGCGTGGATATGCCGTTGCTCGGTGCGCTCGTGCTGCTGGCGATGATCGGTGTGGCCACCCAATACAGCGCCAGCGATCTCGATCGAGGCCAGGCCATCGCCCAAGGCATTCGGCTCGGCCTCGGTGGCACGTTGATGGCGCTGATTTCGCGTATTCCACCGTCGACATTGCGCAACTGGACGCCCTGGCTGTTCGCCGGCAGTATCGTGCTGCTCGTGCTGGTCGCGCTGCTTGGTGAAGGCAAGGGTGCGCATCGCTGGCTCGACCTGCGTTTCGTGCGTTTCCAGCCTTCCGAGCTGCTCAAGCTGACGATGCCGATGATGGTCGCGTGGTACCTGCAGCAGCGCCCGCTGCCGCCGAGCTGGACCACACTCGGAGTGGTCTGTCTGCTGATCGCGATTCCGGCCGGCCTGATTGCCGAACAGCCGGATCTCGGCACCGCGTTGCTGATCGTCGCCAGCGGCCTGTTCGGAATATTCCTGGCCGGACTTGCATGGTGGAGGATCGGCCTGATCCTCTGCTCGGTCGCCGCAGCCACGCCGGTGGCCTGGAACTTCATGCACGAGTACCAGCGCAATCGCGTGCGCATGCTGCTCGATCCCGACTCCGACCCGCTCGGACTGGGCTGGCACATCATCCAGTCGAAGATCGCCGTCGGCTCGGGCGGCGTATGGGGCAAAGGCTGGCACAACAGCACACAGTCGCGACTCGAGTTCCTGCCCGAACACACCACCGATTTCATCCTTGCCGTGTTCGCCGAGGAATGGGGACTGGTCGGCGTGCTGCTGCTGATCGCCCTGTACATTTTCATCATCGGTCGCAGCCTGTGGATCGCCTCGAATGCGCGCGACACCTACTCGCGCCTGCTCGCCGGCTCGATCAGCATGGTTTTCTTCGTCTACGTGATCGTCAATGGCGGCATGATCTCCGGCCTGCTCCCGGTCGTTGGCGTGCCGCTGCCGCTGGTCAGTTACGGCGGCACGTCGGCAGTCTCGGTGCTGGCCGGTTTTGGCGTACTGATGTCGATCCACGCGCACCGCAAGCGGGTGGCGGCATGATTGCGCTGCACGTTACAGTACGCGGGGTTTCACGCAGGATGATTCGAACTTGAAGCAACTGGACAGGTTTCTCCGAACACGTTTCCCGATGGCCGTCCTGCTGGCTGCCGCGGCAGCCGGCGCATCAGCCGCGCATGCCACGGCGGCGCCGCGTGAGACTCCGGTCGATCCCGTGCACCTGGAGTTCGCACGCGAACTCGCCGCCAACGAGGGGCTGGTCGAGCAGGACGTGCTCGATACGTTGGCCGGAGCGCGCGTGCAGCAAAGTATCCTTGACGCGATCTCGCGACCGGCCGAGGCGAAGCCGTGGAAGGATTACCAGCCGATCTTCCTCACCGACAAGCGCCTCGCCGACGGCGTCGCGTTCTATCGCGAGAATCGCGAGCTGATCGAACGTGCCGCCGAGGAGTTCGGCGTGGCCCCGGAGATCATCGTTGCGATCATCGGCGTGGAAACCAGCTACGGTCGCATCATCGGCAAGTACCGCGTCCTCGATGCGCTGGTCACGCTCGGTTTCCACTACCCGCCACGCGCGAAATTCTTCCGCGGCGAGCTGCGGCAGCTGTTCCTGCTCGGCGACAAGCATCTTGCTTATCCGATCGACGAACTGTTGGGCTCGTATGCCGGCGCAATGGGGTGGGGCCAGTTCATTCCGACCAGCGTGGCCAACTACGCACGCGACTACGATGGTGACGGCAAGATCGACCTGTGGAATTCCAAGCCCGACATAGTCGGCAGCGTGGCCAACTACTTTGCCGAGCACGGCTGGGAGAAAGGCAATCCCGTCGCTTCGCGCACGATTCCCGCGGTCAATGCGCGCGCGATCGAGCCCAAAGGATACGAACCTGTCTATCCGCTGCAGCAATTGCAGGAATGGGGCTATGCGCCCGCCGAGACCTACGATCCGTCGATGCAGGCGACCTTGCTCACGCTGGAGGGCCAGGACGGCGCAGAGCCATGGCTGGTGTTCCGCAATTTCTACGTGATCACACGCTACAACCGCAGTCCACTCTATGCGATGGCGGTCTGGCAACTTTCGCAACGGATCGCCGCAGGCGTGGCGGGCGACACGCAGTGACCCGCGGGCGTGTACTCGCGCTGTGCGCCATGCTGACCCTGCTCGGTGCCTGCGCGAGCCGCAAGCCGCGTATCGACACCCCGCCGCCGGCGCCGGCCAAGATCGAGAAGCGTGCCGAGAGCGCGAAGGCGCCGAGCGAGACCAGCCTGCCGCAGGAGCGACGCTACAAGCGCCCGCGCGATGGCGAGCCGGAGCCGGGCGGTGTGGATGTCGCCACGCTCGTCGAACCGACGCCGCGGGCCGAGCCGCGTGCGCGGTATGGCAACAAGTCGCCCTACAGCGTGCTCGGCAAGTCCTACACGGTGTTGCCGAGTGCCGCCGGCTATCGTGAGCGCGGCATTTCCTCGTGGTACGGCTCGAAGTTCCACGGCTACATGACCTCGAGCCTCGAGCCGTACGACATGTACCAGTTCAGTGCGGCGCACAAGTCCCTGCCGCTGCCGAGCTACGTGCGCGTGACCAATCTCGACAATGGCAAGAGCGTGGTCGTGCGCGTCAATGATCGCGGACCTTTTCACGAGAACCGCATCATTGACCTGTCGTATGCAGCAGCGGTCCGCATCGGCGTCTGGCCTAAGGGCACCGGACTCGTCGAAGTGCAGGCGATCAGCGTTTCGCCCGCAGGCGCGGAACCCGTGGCCGCGCCGGTGGTCCCAGAGAGTGGCAGTGATCCGCACATCTACCTGCAACTCGGTGCATTCGCCGAGATCAGCAACGCGCAGCGCCTCGAGCAGGAGATACGTCGTCACCAGTTGGGTGCCACACGCATCATCACTACCCGCATCAACGCGCGCGAAGTCCATCGCGTGCGCCTCGGCCCGCTCGGTTCGGTCAAGGAGGTCGATGCATTGGTGACGCGCATCGAGAAGCTCGGACTCGGTACCCCGCGCGTGGCGATCGACGACTGATCGGGCGACAATGCCCGCGGTGCGCCATTGAAAAACCCTTTTCTGCGAGGAAACTCATTCGACATGAAGCTGTTCGTATCCACGTTGCTAGGCGTCGCCCTGATCGGCGCCACCACGGTGCAGGCCCAGCCCGGCGCATTGCCGACACCGCAGGCCATGCCTCGTCCTGCAGCGCCGGCCGTCGCACCCGCACCCGCGCCGCCGCCGCCGAATCCTGCAGCCGCCAGCTTTGTCCTGATGGACTACGCCACCGGCCAGGTCCTCGTCGAGCGTGACGCCGACAAGCGCGTCGAGCCCGCATCGATCACCAAGGTCATGACCTCCTACGTCGTATCCGCGGAACTCGCGCACGGCAAGATCAATGTCGAGGACATGGTCACGATCAGCGAGAACGCGTGGCGTTCTGGCGGCGCCGGCACCGATGGCTCGACCAGTTTCCTCGCGCTCAACAGCCAGGTTCCGCTCAAGCAGTTGCTGTACGGCATGATCATCCAGTCGGGCAACGATGCATCGATCGCGCTGGCCGAACACACGGCCGGCTCCGAAGCCGTGTTTGCGGACCTGATGAACCAGTACGCCAGACAGATCGGCATGACGGCATCCAACTACGTCGATGCCAGCGGCCTGCCGAACGACAACCACTACACCACCGCGCGCGACGTCGCGATACTCTCACGCGCGCTGATCCGCGACTATCCAAACGAATACGAGATCTACAAGATCAAGGAATTCGAATGGAACGGCATCAAGCAGCACAACCGAAACACGATGCTGTGGCGTGATTCGAGCGTCGACGGCATCAAGACCGGCCATACCAACGCGGCCGGCTATTGCCTGGCGACGTCGGCACTGCGCGGCGATCAGCGCCTGATCGCGGTCGTCATGGGTTCCGCCAGTGAAAAGGCGCGCGCCGACGCGAACCAGGAGCTGCTCAACTACGGCTTCCGCTTCTTCGAGTCGCACAAGCTTTACGAAACCGCCAAACCCCTGGCCACCCCCGAACTGTGGAAAGGCGATGCGGCGACCGTCGCGCTGGGCGTCAGCGAAGATGTGCTGGTGACCTTGCCGCGCGGACGCTATGCCGACCTCAAGGCCAGCATGGAGCTGCCATCGCAGCTCATCGCGCCGCTGCAGAAAGGCCAGAAAGTGGGCAGCCTCAAGGTCGAGCTCGACGGCAAACCGCTGGTCGAGCGCGACATCGTCGTACTCGCCGATGCGGCCGAAGGTGGCTTCTTCAAGCGACTCGGTGACGGCGTCATGCTCTGGTTCGAGGGCGGTGATGCGACCAACACGTCCGTGCCTGCGCAGGCCAGATGATGCGTGACCTCGACGACATCCATGCCGAGCGTCCCGATCAGGGCTTCCAGTTTCCGGGCTCGTTCGAGATCACGGCGATCGGGCTGGCCGACGCGGCACTCGAGCAGAAGGTGCCTGAAATCATCGCTGGCCTCGGCCTGCGCGTCGTCGAGGGCAGCGTATCCACGCGCCCGTCGCGCGAGGGCACGTATCTCTCGGTTTCGGTCATGCTGGTCTGCCCGGACCGCGAGCACTACGATGCGGCTCACGCTGCGCTACGTGCGGACCCCGCGATTCGGTGGACACTGTGAGAAACCGTGATCGCAGATTCGGAATCGGGAATCTGGAGGAAAAGCCCTGAGTCACGGAATTTGCCCGCTGACCTTCCGGTTGAGTGACTGCCGGTGAACCCAATCTCGACCACCGTCATGCACGAGACACAGCGACTTTCCGGCCCTCTACCGCTGACCGTTCGACGGCTCGGCCGCCAGCCGTACGATCCGGTGCTGCAGGCGATGCGTGCGTTCACCGACTCGCGTGACGCGTCCACCGCCGACGAGTTCTGGGTGCTCGAGCATGATCCGGTGTTCACGCTCGGGCAGGCCGGCAAGCCCGAGCATGTGCTCGCCGCGGGCGACATCCCGGTGATCAAGGTCGAGCGCGGAGGGCAGGTGACGTATCACGGACCCGGGCAGATCGTCGCGTATCCGTTGCTCGACCTGCGTCGCCTCGGCATCGGCGTGCGCGAGCTGGTCGATCGCATCGAACAGGTCATCATCGACACGCTCGAGGAATGGAACATCGTCGCCGTGCGGCGCGCTGGCGCGCCTGGCGTGTACGTCGGAGCTGCCAAGATCGGGGCGCTCGGCCTGCGCGTGCGACGCGGTTGCACACTGCACGGACTTGCGCTCAATGTCGGCATGGATCTCGAGCCGTTCCGGCGCATCAATCCGTGCGGCTTCGCCGGGCTCGACGTGACCCAGGTGCTAGACTTGGGCGGTCCGGGGGCGATCGCCGCCGTCGAAGACGCGCTCATCGATCGCTTCGTGCGTGCGTTCGGTTACCGCCTTTCGCCTGCGCTTTGCGCACTCCCCGTCCCAACCGATCCGCCCGCACCGGTCGCACAACCCGCATGAACGAAACCAGGATCATTCCGCTCACGGTCGTCGGCGACAAGCAGCTCGGCGAGGACAAGATTGCGCGCAATCGCGCCGCCTTCAGCGCGGCACCGATGCTGCGCAAGCCGGAGTGGATTCGTGTGCGCATCCCGCCTGGCAACGCGGTCGCCCAGCTCAAGAGCAAGCTGCGCGAGAATCGACTCGTCACGGTATGTGAAGAAGCCTCCTGCCCTAATATCCACGAGTGCTTCAGCAAGGGCACGGCAACCTTCATGATTCTCGGTGAAGTGTGCACGCGGCGCTGCTCGTTCTGCGACGTCGCGCACGGCCGGCCGGCTGCACCCGATCCGCTCGAACCGGCCAAACTGGCCGGCACGATCCGCGACATGCGCCTGCGCTACGTCGTCATCACCTCGGTCGACCGCGACGACCTGCGCGATGGCGGCGCCGGCCACTTCGCCGATTGCATCCGCGCCGTGCGCTTCGAGAACCCGGATATCCGCATCGAGATCCTGACCCCGGATTTCCGTGGCAAGGGACGCATGGAGCGCGCGCTCGAGCGTCTCGCCGAGTACCCGCCCGACGTGTTCAACCACAATATCGAGACGGTCCCGGATCTGTATCGCGAAGTCCGGCCGGGCGCCGACTACGCGTGGTCGCTCGACCTGCTGCGTCGCTTCAAGGCGCAGCATCCGCAGATTCCGACCAAGTCCGGCATCATGCTCGGCCTCGGCGAAACCCTCGAGCAAGTCCATTCCACGCTGCGCGACCTGCGCGCACACGACGTCGACATGGTCACGATCGGGCAGTACCTGCAGCCGACCGCGCACCATCACCCGGTGCTGCGCTACTGGACTCCCGACGAGTTCAAGGCGCTGGCCGATTTCGGCGACGCGCTGGGTTTCAACCACGTCGCCTCCGGACCCATGGTGCGGTCTTCCTACCATGCCGATGAAATGGCCCACGCGGCCGGCTTCGTCACCGCCTGAATCCACGCGCGCGTCACTGGCGCGATGGAAGCGAGAACTCCGCCGAGAATCGCGGGTCCAAGGTTCCAGCTACCCGATCCTCACGCTGACCCTGGCATTGCGATTGTGCGTCGTGCCCGCAAGTAACCCGTGCAGGCACGCGACAGGTGCCTCGAACGCGTCCGCATGGCGCAATTGCACGTACCTTGAAATCGCACATTCCGTTGCCGTTTGGTCGGTGCACGCTAGTGTTGAAGCATGTCACTCGAGGGATTGTGCTGGTTTCGCATGATCCCGCGAAAGTAGGCGCGAAAGCGCAGAATTTCACGTAGGCTTTGAATTCCGACGCCGGTTCGACCGTCGTCCGATTGCTGGAGAATCGAATGCGCCGCATTGCCCTCAGTCTCGCCCTCGCCACCGTGCTCGGCACGGCCGTCGCGAAGCCTGCCGAATCGCCGGCCACTGCAGTCGTGCTGAAGCCGACCACGGAGCAGGCCGAAGCCGCGATCTGGTCCATGCGATTCCTCTCGCGCTTCCACTACAACCCGGTACCGCTCGATGACGCGATGTCGGAGAAAATGTTCGATGCCTACCTGGAGGGACTCGACGGCGAGCGCCTGTTCTTCACCAAGGCCGACATCGACTCGTTCGGTGCAGCGCGCGACAAGCTCGACGATGCGATCTTCGAACGCGACCTGACCGCTCCTTTCGCGATCTTCAACGTCTACCAGCAGCGCGTTGCCGAGCGCCTCGCCTATTCGCGCGAACTGCTCGCCAAGCCGTTCGATTTCACCAAGGACGAGGCCTACCGCTACGATCGCGAAGACGCGCCGTGGGCGACCAGTGCAGGCCAGCTCGATGACCTGTGGCGAATGCGCGTCAAGAACGACTGGCTGCGCCTCAAGCTCGCCAGCAAGTCCGACAAGGACATTCGCGAGACGCTCGAGAAGCGCTACTCCAATTACATGGACCGCATCCGTCAGCTCAATGGCGAAGACGTGTTCCAGACGTTCATGAATGCCTACGCGACCGCGATCGAACCGCACACCAACTATCTGAGCCCGCGCGCATCGGCGAACTTCGATATCGCCATGAAGCTGTCGCTCGAGGGGATCGGCGCGGTCCTGCAGCGGCAGGAGGACTACACCGCAATTCGCGAGGTCATTCCGGGTGGCCCGGCAGCGCTGTCGGGCAAGCTCAAGGCCGGTGATCGCGTGGTCGGTGTCGGTCAGGGCGATAGCGGCCCGATCACCGATGTGATCGGCTGGCGCCTCGACGACGTGGTCGACAAGATCCGCGGCGCCAAGGGCACCGTCGTGCGCATCGAGATCCTGCCCGAAGCGGCCGGTCCGGACGGCAAGCACGACATCCTCACGCTGACCCGCAACAAGGTCAGTGTCGAAGAGCAGGCGGCGAAAAAATCGATCATCGAGGTCAACATCGGCGACACCACGCGCAAGGTCGGGGTCATCACGCTGCCGACCTTCTACCAGGATTTCGACGCGCGCCGACGCGGCGATCCGAACTACAAGAGCGCCACGCGCGACGTCGAGCAGTTGCTCGGCGAACTGCGCGCCGAGAAGGTCGAGGGCGTGGTCGTCGACCTGCGCAACAACGGCGGCGGCTCGCTCGATGAAGCCACCGACCTGACTGGACTGTTCATCGACACCGGACCGGTTGTGCAGATCCGCGACGCCAGTGGTCGCGTCGAGGAAAAATCCGATCGTCGCGCAGGCGCCGCATGGACCGGACCGCTGACCGTGTTGGTCAATCGCGCGTCGGCATCGGCCTCGGAAATCTTCGCCGCGGCGATCCAGGATTACGGCCGTGGCATCGTCCTCGGCGAGCCGACCTTCGGCAAGGGCACCGTGCAGAACCTGCTCAACATGGACGACATGGCACGCAACGAGAAGCCGACCTACGGCGATCTGAAGATGACCGTGCAACAGTTCTTCCGCATCGACGGCGGCTCGACCCAGTTGCGCGGCGTAGTCCCCGATATCGGCTTTCCGTTGTCGGTCGCCGCGGACGAATTCGGCGAATCGAGCTACAAGAATGCACTGCCATGGACGTCGATCCAGAAAGCCGACTACAAGCCGGTGGCCAACCTCAAGCCGATCATCCCGATGCTCGCCGCGCGCCACGAGGCACGGACGGCGAAGTTGCCGGAATGGACCGGATTCGTCAGCGAAATCGACGACGCGAAGAAGCAGCGTGCGGAGAAAACGCTGTCACTCAACGAGCAGGTCAGGATCAAGGAACGTGACGAGCAGGAAGCGCGGCGCAAGGCCCGTGAGGCGCTGATGGCTTCGGCGTCGTCCGACAGCGAAACGGCCGCGGATGCCTCGACGGTCGCCGCCGAGGGCGCAAAAGTGCCGGATCGCATCGATCCGAAAACCGGCGCCCTGGACACACCCGCCGCGCCCGCCGATACGCTCGCGAGCGAGCAAGCAAATGACCACTC
>JBBSOU010000085.1:0-16031 GCA_038259445.1 Lysobacterales bacterium
AACGCACGCCGCGGAGGATATGCCGGTAGTGGTGATGCGCCGAAAGTGACGCGACTGGCGTCGATCGCCAGCGAAACAGAGCAACGCAGCGCAACCGGCATCGGCGAGCTCGATCGCGTGCTCGGCGGTGGACTGGTGGCCGGCTCGGTGGTGTTGATCGGTGGCGATCCCGGCATCGGCAAGTCGACCTTGCTGCTGCAGATGCTCGGTGCGATCGGCCAACGCATGCGCGGTTTGTATGTGACGGGTGAGGAAAGCCTGGCGCAGGTCGCAGCACGCGGGCAGCGACTGGGTATCGAGCTGGAGGGGCTCGAAGCGCTCGCGGAGACCTCGATCGAACGAATACTCGCGGAAGCCGCCGGCGGCAAGCCCGACGTGCTCATCATCGATTCGATCCAGACCATCTGGACCGAATTGCTGACTGCGGCACCAGGCTCGGTGAGCCAGGTGCGCGAGTCGGCGGCACGCCTCGTCAGGTTCGCCAAGGAAACAGGAACCAGTGTCTTTCTGGTGGGTCACGTGACCAAGGAGGGCGGCATCGCCGGTCCGCGCGTGCTTGAGCACATGGTCGATGCCGTGCTGTATTTCGAAGGCGAGCTTGGCAGCCGTTTCCGCATCCTGCGCGCGTTCAAGAACCGTTTCGGCGCAGTCAACGAACTCGGCGTGTTCGCGATGTCGGAGAAGGGACTCAAGGAAGTTCCAAACCCATCTGCGATTTTTCTGTCCGCGCACTCGCGCCCGACGCCGGGAAGTGCGGTGATGGTCACCCGCGAAGGGACGCGTCCGTTGCTTGTCGAAGTGCAGGCTCTGGTCGATTCCTCGGCATTGCCGAACCCACGGCGCGTCGCGCTCGGACTCGAGCAGAACCGTCTCGCCATGCTGCTTGCGGTGCTGCATCGCCACGGCGGTGCTGCGGTCCACGATCAGGACGTGTTCGTCAACGTGGTCGGTGGCATCCGCGTGCAGGAAACCGCTGCCGACTTGCCGGTGCTGCTCGCGGTGCAGTCGAGTTTCCGTGATCGCGCGCTCGCCGAAAAACTGGTCGCGTTTGGCGAAGTCGGGTTGTCCGGTGAGATCAGGCCGGTGCCGAACGGCGAGGAGCGCCTGCGTGAAGCGGCGACGCATGGCTTTCGCCACGCGCTGGTGCCGAAGGCCAATGCGCCGAAGAAGTCGAAGATCGGTGATCTCGAGATCGTCGCCGTGGATCGTCTGGGTGATGCGCTCGCGGCGGTCTGGGAAATGTAGCCGTGAGGCTCAGGCAGATCGTTCGAGCAACAGTTCGAGCACGAACTTGGAGCCGAAGAACGCGAGCAGCAGGATGGCCATGCCGGCCAGTGTGAGGTTGACCGCGCGTCGACCACGCCAACCCCAGCGCCAGCGCCCGAACAGCAGGATGCCAAACACCAGCCACGAGGCGATCGACAGTGCGGTCTTGTGCACGAGGTGCTGCGCGAACAGGTCGTCGACGAACAGCACGCCACTGAGCAAGGTAAGTGTCAGGAACACGAACCCTGCAGCGATCAGGCGAAACATCAGTGTTTCGGTCAGCGTCAGCGGCGGCAACGCGCGCAGCAGCCCGGAATCAAACTTGCGACGGCGCAGCGCGCTTTCCTGCAACATCAGGAAAATGGCGAGCACGGCAGCAATGTTGAGCAGGCTGTAGGCGAGCAGGGCGAACGTGACGTGCAACTTGATCTGCCAGTCGAGCGGCTGCGGATAGGTTGGCGGCGCAACGAACACGTCGACGGCAAGCACCAACGCAGCCAACGGGAACACCAGTACGCCGAGCGCGGCAACCGGCCGGAACAGATTGACCACCAGGGTCAATGCGGCGATGCCGAGTCCAGCCAGTGAAAGCGCCGCGAAAAAGTGCAGGTCGAGTCCGCCACGGTGCATGCCGAACGCCAGCGACGCATGCAGGAGCGCAGCCAGTGCGGCGAGAAGCTGGGCGATGCCGCGCGCCGGCGCAGGGCGTTGCGCAATCGGCAACGCGATCAGGATCGTGGCTGCGAGATAGGCAACGATGGAGAGAACACTGAGCAAGGTGATCGGCATCGCAGGAGTGTCGCATAGCAACATGGCGTCGTGGAACGGATCACGCGGCTTGCGCTGCAATACGTGCGCGCGCTGACCTGACGGCATGGCCAGCGGATCGCGGGGGTATGGGTCGAGTGCCCGCCGGGCGCTGATATACTTTCCGGCCCTACCGGTGCAGTTGCGAACCGTCATGTTCGAATCCTTGAGCCAACGCCTGTCCACCACCGTCGAGCGCCTGCGCGGGCGCGGCCGATTGACCGAGGCGAACATCCGCGAATCGATGCGTGAAGTGCGCATCGCGCTGCTCGAAGCAGACGTTGCCCTGCCGGTCGTGCAGGCGCTGATCCAGCGTGTGCAGGTGCGCGCCGTGGGTCAGGAAGTGATGAAGAGCCTTACGCCGGGGCAGGCGCTGATCAAGGTCGTGCGCGACGAGCTGACCGCGGTCATGGGCAGCGTCAACACCGATCTCAATCTCGCGGCGGCACCACCGGCGATCGTCCTGCTGGCCGGACTGCAGGGCGCCGGCAAGACCACCACGGTGGCCAAGCTCGCGCGCTTCCTGCGCGAGCGCAAGAAAAAGAAGGTCATGGTCGTCAGCTGCGACGTCTACCGTCCGGCGGCGATCGAGCAGTTGCGCACGCTCGCCGAACAGGTCGACGTTCTTTTCCATCCTTCTTCGGGCGAGCAGGATCCGGTCGCGATCGCGCGTTCGGCGGTCGATGCGGCGCGCAGGAACTTCGCCGATGTGCTGATCGTCGATACCGCCGGCCGCCTTGCCGTCGATGCGGCAATGATGGCCGAGATCAAGGCCCTGCATGCGTCGCTCGATCCCATCGAAACACTGTTCGTGGTCGACTCGATGACCGGCCAGGACGCCGCGACCACGGCCAAGGCGTTTTCCGAAGCCTTGCCATTGACCGGCGTGATTCTGACCAAGACCGACGGTGATGCACGCGGTGGCGCCGCGCTTTCGGTGCGCTACGTGACCGGTCGCCCGATCAAGTTCATCGGTGCCGGCGAGAAGTCCGACGCGCTGGAGCCGTTCCATCCCGACCGTATCGCGCAGCGCATCCTCGGCATGGGCGACGTGCTCTCGCTGGTTGAAGAGGTCGAGCGCAAGGTTGACCAGGAGAAGGTGCAGAAGCTCGCCGAAAAGGTCATGAAGGGCAAGCGCTTCGACCTCAACGACATGAAGAGCCAGCTCGAGCAGATGGTCAACATGGGTGGCATGGCATCGCTGATGGACAAGCTGCCCGGCATGGGCGGGCTTTCCGATCAGGTCAAGTCGAAGGTCAACGACAAGCAAGTGCATCACATGATCGCGATGATCAGTTCCATGACCAGCAAGGAACGTCGTCATCCGGACCTGCTCAAGGGATCACGCCGTGCGCGCGTCGCCCGCGGTTCGGGCATGCAGCCGGCCGACGTCAATCGTCTGCTCAAGCAGTATCAGCAGATGGAAAAGATGATGTCGAAGCTCGGCAGCGGCGGCATCAAGGGGCTGATGCGCCAGATGAAGGGCGCGATGGGCAGCATGGGCGGCGGTGGTGGCGGCTTCAGGCCGCAGTAGCGAAAGGCTCGGGACGAAATCGCCGACGCATTGTTCTGCGGTCGCCAATCCTGACCGTGCACGCGGCTTTCCAAGCCGTAACCTCCCGCTGGGCTTCCATTTTTCGCTGAACCCGCTAGAATACGCGGCTCCTTTGGTCCGACCCGGCACGTGTCCGGCGATCGCGCCGGAAATTCCTGAAATATCAGAGAGATATCATGGTCAAGATTCGCCTTTCCCGTGGCGGCGCCAAGAAGCGTCCGTTCTACCACATCATCGTTGCCGATCAGCGCGATGCGCGTGACGGTCGCAACATCGAGCGCGTCGGCTTCTACAACCCGGTCGCGGCCGGCAAGGACGTGCCGCTGCAACTCGACACCGAGCGCGTCAAGCACTGGATTGCGCAGGGTGCGCAGCTGACCGACAAGGTCAAATCGCTTTACAAGATGGCATCGAAGTCGGCGCAAGCTGCCTGAGTGGTGTGGACACCGCGACAGACCGGTTGATCCTCGTCGGCAGGATCGTCGGCTTGCACGGGGTGGCAGGTGAGGTGAAGCTCGAGTCGTTTACCGAGCCGCGCACGCAGATCTTCCGCTACCAGCCTTGGCTGCTCAAGTCAGCCGATGGGGGACGCGAGATCCGCGGAAGTCGTGGCAAGGTGCACGGCAAGGGCATCATCGCGAGCCTTCCCGAGGTGAACGACCGGGATCGAGCCGCCGTCCTGATCGGTAGTGAAATCTGGGTGACGCGCTCGCTGTTGCCGGATGTCAGGCCCGGGCAGTTCTACTGGGCGGATCTCGAAGGACTCGAGGTGGTCACGAGCGAGGGCGTGGTGCTCGGCACGGTTTCCCACCTGCTGGCAACCGGCGCCAACGATGTGATGGTGGTCAGGGGTGCGGAGCGCGAGCGATTGCTGCCTTTCATCCTCGATCAGTATGTGAAGTCGGTAGATCTCGACAGCCGCCGGATCACGGTCGACTGGGATCCTGAGTTCTAGCGGAACGTTGCAGGGAATCCGCGCGATGCGCATCGACGTCATCACGCTGTTTCCCGAATTTGTCAGCGATTGTGCGGCGGTCGGTGTCGTCGGCAGGGCACGGGAACGCGGCTTGCTGCAGGTCGAGACATGGAATCCGCGCGAGTTCGCCAGCGATGTGCATCGAACGGTCGACAGTCGGCCGTTCGGCGGTGGTCCCGGCATGCTGATGGCCATCGAGCCGTTGCGTGTCGCCATCGAGACGGTGCGGCAGGCGGCAGGTCCGGCGACAGTGATCTATCTGAGTCCGCAAGGAGCGCGGCTCACGCAGCAGAAAGTGGTGCAGCTCGCGCAAACGGATCGATTGATCCTGCTGTGCGGTCGCTACGAAGGTGTCGACGAGCGCCTGCTCGACAACATGATCGACGAGGAAATCTCGATCGGTGATTACGTGTTGTCCGGTGGCGAACTGGCGGCGGCCGTGTTGATCGATGCAGTGGGGCGTTTGCAGGATGGCGCGTTGAACGATGCGCAGTCGGCCGAGCAGGATTCGTTCACGGACGGCTTGCTCGATTGTCCCCACTTCACACGACCGGTCAGCGACGGGTTCGGCGATGTGCCTGACGTGTTGATGTCGGGAAACCATGCGGCGATACGCCGTTGGCGACGCAAGCAGGCGCTGGGCAGGACCTGGTTGCGACGCCCGGATTTGCTGGCGCGGGTGTCTCTCGATGATGAGGCGCGTGCGCTGCTCGATGAATTCCGCCACGAACATCGGGCGGCGATGGGTTAGCGGGGCGGTATTTTCTGTCCCACGATCAAACAATCATAAGAATCGGTGAACGCCATGAGCAATCTTCTCCAACAATTCGAAGCCGAACAGATCAAGCGTGAGCTGCCGGCATTCAGCCCGGGCGACACGGTCGTGGTCAACGTCAAGGTCAAGGAAGGCAACCGTGAGCGCGTGCAGGCGTACGAGGGCGTGGTCATCGGCAAGAAGAATGCCGGCCTGAACTCCGCGTTCACCGTTCGCAAGATCTCGCATGGCACCGGCGTCGAGCGCGTGTTCCAGACGCACAGTCCGGTGATCGATTCGCTTGTCGTCAAGCGCCGTGGCTCGGTGCGCGGCGCCAAGCTGTACTACCTGCGCGGACTGCAGGGCAAGGCTGCACGCATCAAGGAAGATCTGAGCGCGCACACCAAGCCCGAGTAGGCGCATCCGGGGTCCTGGAGCATCGAGTCGCGTCTATGCTCCTCGTCGCAACACGGTCGCCGCAAGGCGGCCGTGTTGTTTTTCTTTTGGGGTCTCGCGAGCGCGCCGCCCCGAAATGCATACGTGACGTTGTGCCCGATCCGCCGCGGCGACGTCGGCAGATCGCGTGACGACGTTGAAATCCGTTTCGATCATCCCCATTCGCGGGACAGCATTGGAATCAACGAGGTCCGCCCAGCATGACTGCCACCACCGAAACCCGCCAGTTCGAAGCCGAAGTTGCCCAGGTCCTGCATCTGGTCACGCATTCGCTGTATTCGCACAAGGAGATCTTCCTTCGCGAACTCGTTTCCAATGCGTCCGACGCCTGCGACAAGCTGCGTTTCGAGGCGATTGCGCATCCCGAGTGGCTCGCTGACGACGCCGAGTTGCGCATCGAGATCACGATCGACGCGGACGCGCGCACGCTGAGCGTGCACGACAGCGGCATCGGCATGAGCCGCGATGAGGTGGTGGCCAATCTCGGCACGATTGCAAGTTCGGGGACGCGTCGTTACCTCGAATCGTTGTCGGCAGAACGGAAGGCCGATGCGAATCTGATCGGCCAGTTCGGCGTCGGCTTCTACTCCGCGTTCGTCGTTGCCGATACCGTTACCGTCTCGAGCCGTCGTGCCGATGGCAGCGCCGGCGTGCGTTGGCATAGCGACGGCAAGGGCGAATACACGCTCGAGGAAGTCGAACTCGAGCGACGCGGCACCACCGTCACCCTGCACCTGAAGGCCGAAGAGGACGAGTTTCTCGAGCCCTGGAAGGTGCGCAACCTGGTGCAGCGCTATTCCGAGCACATCGGTTTCCCGATCCGCGTTCCGAAACTTGAGGACGGCAAGCCAACCGGCGAATGGGATACGGTCAATTCGGCATCGGCGCTGTGGACACGCCCGAAAAGCGAACTGACCGACGAGGACTATCAGGCGTTCTACAAGTCGCTCAGCCATGACTTCAGTGATGCACTGACGTGGACGCACAATCGTGTCGAAGGCAACCAGAATTTCACCTCGTTGCTGTACGTGCCGTCGAAGGCCCCGTTCGACTTCATGAGCGGGCGCGAGGAGCGCAAGGGACTCAAGCTCTACATCCGCCGGGTCTTCATCATGGATGCGAGCGAGCAGTTGCTGCCCTCCTATCTGCGTTTCGTGCGTGGCGTGGTCGACTCCGACGATCTGCCACTCAATGTCAGCCGCGAAATCCTGCAGCAGAACCGTCAGGTCGAGCGCATCAAGGGTGCATGCACGAAGCGTGCTCTCGACATGCTCGACAGGATTGCCGGCGAGGACGCTGAAAAGTACGCGACGTTCTGGAATGCGTTCGGCAGCGTGCTCAAGGAAGGCATTGCCGAGGACACCGGAAATCGCGAGCGCATCGCCAAACTGCTGCGCTTCGCTTCGACCAAATCGGATGGCGCGACCGCCAGCGTGTCGCTCGACGACTACATCGGTCGCATGCCGGTCGGTCAGGACGTGATCTGGTACATCACTGCCGATTCGTACGCGGCGGCGAAGGGCAGCCCGCAACTTGAATCGCTGAAATCGCGTGATGTCGAAGTGCTGCTCATGTCCGATCGCATCGACGAATGGATGGCCGGCTATCTGACCGAATACGCGGGCAAGAAGCTGCGTCACGTCGGCAAGGGCGACATCGAACTCGACGCCGATGCCAGCGAAAAGTTCAAGGCGACCGAAGAAGCCGCATCGGGTCTGGTCGAGCGGCTCAAGGACCTGCTCGGTGAGCGCGTCCGTGACGTCAAGGTCAGCAAGCGCCTGACCGATTCGCCGTCTTGCCTGGTGCTCGACGAATACGACATGGCACTGCATCTGCGCCGCGTGCTCAAGCAGGCTGGGCACGATGCGCCCGAATCGGCTCCGGTGCTCGAGATCAATCCCGCGCACGCCTTGCTGCAGCGCTTCGACGCCGAAGGCGATGATGTGCGCGCGCGCGATCTGGCCCTGCTGCTGCTCGAACAGGCACAGGTCGCGGAAGGCGCGCAGCTGGACGATCCTGCTGCGTTCGTGCAGCGACTCAACCGCATCCTGCTCGATACGTCGGCGGCGCACTGAGGGCTTGCTCCGGCACCGAAGCCGCGTTGGAATGGCGATGGCGCGGCATCGGTGCGGTGCATGCGTCATGCATGCCTGCAGCCCGGTGATGCGCAGCAATCGTCGCCTGCAGAGTGCGGCATCCAGTGCGGTCGAATGGTGCGACAAACCTCGATCCCGCCATCTCGATGGCCTTCAGCGGCGTCGTGCGGTCAGGCCCGGATGACGGCGAGAGTTTCGGACGTGTCGATGTGGCGGTCGATGTCCGCTGCAATCGCCAGCATCGGAGGACGCCCGTTGAAGGCCGAGGATATGATCGAATACGTCGCGGAGACCCTGTGTCAGCGTCATTGCGTCACCGATTCGGGTGCGCAGGTGCGTGCTACCATCGGGCACCATTTGGCCGTCTGAAACACAGGTCTCGATGCACATTGAAACGAAATTGCCGAAGGTCGGCACGACGATCTTCACGGTCATGAGTCAGCTCGCAGCGACCCATGATGCGGTCAACCTCGGCCAGGGCTTTCCCGATTTCGATGGTCCGCAGGCGCTGCGTGATGCGTTGACGAAGGCTATGAATGGCGGACGCAACCAGTACGCGCCGATGACCGGTTGGCCGGCATTGCGCGAGCAGATTGCGCGCAAGTCCGAAGCGCTCTACGGACGCAAGGTCGATGCCGATACCGAGGTGACTGTCACCTCGGGTGCCACCGAGGCGCTGTTTGCCGCGATCGCCGCGGTCGTTCGCAGCGGCGACGAAGTGATCGTGCTTGACCCGTGTTACGACTGCTACGAGCCGGCAATCGAGTTGAACGGCGGTATCGCGGTGCATGTGCCGCTCGACGCGCAGGATTTTTCGGTCGACTGGCAGCGCGTGCGTGATGCGATCACGCCGCGCACGCGCATGATCATGGTCAACTCGCCGCACAATCCCTGCGGTTCGGTGTTCTCCGCCGCCGATCTCGATACGCTCGCCGAAATCACGCGTGACAACGGTATCCTCGTGTTGTCCGATGAGGTCTACGAGCACATCGTTTTCGATGGCGCCTTGCATCAGAGTGCGCTGCGCCATGCCGAGCTTGCTTCACGAAGTTTCGTCGTCAGTTCTTTTGGCAAGACGTTCCATTGCACGGGCTGGAAAGTTGGCTACTGCATCGCGCCGCGTGCGCTCAGCGACGAGTTCCGCAAGGTTCACCAATACCTGACGTTCTGCACGTTCACGCCGGCGCAGGTCGCGCTTGCCGAGATCCTCGAGACGCATCCGCAGCATTACCTCGAGTTGCCCGCGTTCTATCAGGCACGCCGTGAGTTCTTCCGCACCTTGCTTGCCGAGTCGAAGTTCCGCCTGCTGCCGGTGGCGGGCGCGTACTTCCAGGTCGTCGATTACTCGGCGATCAGTGATCTCGCTGACTTGAGTTTCTGCGAGTGGCTGGTGTCGAACGCGGGCGTCGCTGCGATTCCCCTGTCGGCGTTCCATGAATCGCCGCCGGCGGGGCAGAGGCTCGTGCGCCTCTGTTTCGCCAAGTCCGACGAGATCCTGCGCGCCGGCGCCGAACGCCTGTGCCGGCTATGACGCCGTCGACCAGCGTGCCTGCCGACTCGTTGCGCGTCTCGCTCGTGCAGGGCGCGACGCGCTGGCACGACGCGCCGGCCAATCGCGACTACTACGGTGGACTCGTTCGTTCGCTTCGCGGGGAAACCGATCTGGTCGTCCTGCCCGAGACGTTCCTGAGTGGTTTCACCAACGAGACGCTCGGCAACGCGGAGCAGATGGATGGCGAAGGCATGCACTGGTTGCGCGCGCTGGCGGCGGATGCCGGTGTGGTGGTCACCGGCAGCCTGGTCATCCGCGATGGCGACGCGTGCGTCAACCGCCTCATCTGGATGCGGCCCGACGGCAGTTTCGAGGCGTACGACAAGCGCCATCTGTTCCGCATGGCCGGCGAACACGAACGCTACAGTGGCGGTGATCAGCGGCTCGTGGTCGATCTGCTGGGATGGCGCATCTGTCCGCAGGTCTGCTACGACCTGCGCTTTCCGGTCTGGCTGCGCAACCGCTACGACCGCGGCGTCGCGCGCTTCGACTACGACCTGCTGCTGTTCGTGGCCAACTGGCCGGCGCCGCGCCGACATGCGTGGTCGACCCTGCTGCGCGCGCGTGCCATCGAGAACCTCGCCTACTGTGTCGGTGTCAATCGCGTCGGTGTCGACGGCAATGACATTGCCTACGCCGGTGACAGCGTCGCGCTCGACTTTCTCGGCATGCCACTCGTCGAATGTGGCGCCCAGGAACAGGTGGTGACGGTGAGTCTGCTCGCGAATTCCCTGCGCGCGCATCGCGAGCGCTTTCCGGCATGGATGGACGCCGATTCGTTCACGCTTTCGCCTTGATCGCGCGCGCCGAGCGCGCATCGGCGCAGGCCTTTTCCCAATACGGCATCGGCCCGAAACGTTCGACCAGAAAATCCATCAACACGCGCGTCTTGGCTGGTAGAGCGCGTGTCTGCGGATAGAGCGCATAGATGCCCAACAGCGGCGCGGGCCAGTCACCGAGCACCTCGACAAGGCGACCGTCGGCAATCGCCTCGAAGACAATGAAGGCGGGAAGCATGGTGATCCCGGCCCCTTCGATGGCGGCCGCAGCAAGGTAGTCGCCGTTGTTGGTGAAAAGGCTGCCCTTGATCCGCGCGGTCACAGTATCGGGTCCCTGGGTGAAGCTCCATTCTTCGGGCTTGGCGGTCAACGTGTAGATCAAGGCATTGTGCGCGGCAAGCTCGTCGGGATGCGACGGCGTACCGTGGCGTGCGAGGTACCCTGGCGAGGCGACGGCGAGCATGGTCGCCTGTGCGATACGCCGTGCAACGAGACTGGAGTCTGCCAGACGACCGATTCGGACGGCCATGTCGAAACCCTCATCAACGAGGTCGACGAGGCGGTCATTGAGTCCGAGTTCGAGCTCGACGCGCGGAAACATGCGCTGGAAATCCGCCAGAGCCGGGGCCAGATGCTTGACCGCAAACGAGATCGGCACGCTGACGCGCAGCCTGCCACGCGGCTCTACCTGCAACTCGGCTGCCTCGGCTTCGGCTTCCGCGAGCGCGTCGAGCACCTGGCTGACGCGCGCGTAGTAGTTCTTGCCCGGATCGGTGAGGCTGACCCGTCGGGTCGTGCGATTGAGCAGGCGCACGCCGAGCTGGTCTTCCAGCGTCTGGATCAGTTTGCTCGCAAGCGCGCGGGAGATTCCCATTTGCGTCGCGCCAGCCGTGAAACTGCCGCTGTCGACGACGTGTGTGAACAGTTGCATCGCTTGCAGCTTGTCCATCAGCTAGGCGGCATTCGAGGATGCCGATGTCCGCGGCTGGAACGGTAGACGGCTTCGGGCTGCAACCCTGCGCAGCAATCGCCGGTTGTGCAGGAATCACCTGAGATCGATGGCTGGGTCGAATGCACGGTCGGTGCCCGGTCGGTAGCGCCTGCCACTGTAAACAATTCGACGCGCGTGGCAACACCGGCAATGGACTCGCGACGTTCAGTAGACCGGATGGGGTGGGCGCAGCGTCGTCACCGGCAGTTCGCGTTGCAGGATGTAGTGTTCGGCGGATTGACGATCACGAAATTGCGCAAGGATCACCGCCGTATGCGCACAGGTCACGCGGTAGGCGGGTTCGCCGGGGTTGGCGGTCGCAATCTGCATGATGACGTAGCCGAGCAGGTGATCCGGTTCACTCAAGGATGACATTCAGGCAACTCCGTCAATCGATGCAGCAAGCTTGACGGCGATCGATGTCGGCCGGATTAACCGCCAATGTCACTGCCGAGACTGTGCGCGGCATGCGCACAGTTCGTGATCCAGTCGGCATATTGTCCGTGATGCAGGCCGCGCTGCGCGCAGCGATGGGCGCGCAATTCCCGAATCCACGGCTGCTAGAATAGGGCGCAATCGTACGGTAGGTGGTGGAATGCGCGATGTCACTGGCGCACACTCCACGCCGAATTGCCTGGCCGGGCGAGGGGTTGTCGAGGGTCGCTATCCTATGGGAGTCAACAAATGAAAAAGCTTGCAATGTCTGTTTTGCTCGCCTTTGGCGCGCTTGCCGCCAGCGGCGCAGCGCTTGCCCAAGGTGGAAAACCTTCGGTCGGCGTCGCCGAGTTCAGGAACGAATCGGGCGCGGCATGGTGGCGTGGCGGCGTGGGTTGGGAATTGTCCGGAATGCTGTCGAATGAATTGTCGAGCACCGGCAGCTTCCGCATCGTTGAGCGCGCCAAGCTCGAGAAGGTTCTCGAAGAGCAGAATCTTGCTGCTTCAGGCCGCGTCCGCTCGGGTACCGGCGCGTCGATCGGCAAATTGACCGGCGCGGAGTATCTGGTCATGGGAACCGTGACCTCGTACGAAGAGAACACCGCCAGCACCGGTGGCGGCGTCAGCTTCAAGGGCATATCGCTCGGCGGCAAGAAGAGCGAGGCCTATATCGCCGTGGATATCCGCGTCGTCAACGCGACCACGGGCGAAGTGGATTTCTCGCGCACGGTTGAGGGTCGCACCTCCGGTGGCGGTGTCAGCGTCGGTGTCTTCCGCGGCGGTTTCGGCGGAAATCTCGCCAGCGAGAAAAACACGCCGGCCGGCAAGGCGATTCGTGCAGTGCTGGTCGAAGTGACCGACTACCTGAGTTGCGTGATGGTCGAACGCAACGGTTGCGAAGGCGAATACGCCGCCAAGGAGCGCAAGCGTCGGGACAGCAACAAGAAGGGTCTCAAGCTCGACTGAGCTTCCAGCGCAACAGCAACAGAGAAACGGCGGAGCGCAAGCTCCGCCGTTTTCATTTACGGTTTCGGGCGTCGCGGGCCTCCGGGCCCGCGGCGATTCCCGCCCGGTCCACCCGGACCGCGTGGTCCTTGCGGGTTGCCGCGCGGGCCGCCAGGTCCGCGCGGACCCTGCGGACGGCCCGCATCGTTGCCGTTTCGTGGCGCCGCATTGCCGCGCGGCGGGCCGCCGGCGTTGCCGCCGCGGTTGTTCCAGACATTTCCACGGTTGCCGTCAGGGCGCGGCGCACGATTGCCGAATGCGTCATCCCGAGGTGCGCTTTCGCGCGGCGGGCGGTTGCCGAATGCATCATCGCGCGGCGGTCCACTGCGCGGCGGGCGGTTGCCAAAGGCGTCGTCGCGTGGCGGTCCACTGCGTGCGGGTCGATTGCCAAAGGCGTCGTCGCGTGGCGGTCCGCTGCGTGGCGGGCGGTTGCCGAAAGCATCGTCGCGCGGCGGTCCACTGCGTGGCGGGCGGTTGCCAAACGCGTCGTCGCGTGGCGGTCCACTGCGTGGCGGGCGGTTGCCGAAGGCGTCGTCACGCGGCGCTCCGCTGCGCGGCGTATTGCTGCGTGGCGGACGATTGCCTTGTGCTCCGTCCGCACGCGGACCGGCCCCGCGAGCCGGCCGATTGCCTGGTGCACCCCCGGCACGCGGTGGGCGGCTGCCCGGCGCGACGTTGCCGTTGGCATTCGCGTTTCCCTGGCCGCCGCGGTTTCCGTACGGCGAAGGCGACTGACCACGCGTGGCCGGTTTGCCGCGTCGCGCTCCCGGTTGCGGTGAGTCGGGGAACCAACTTTTGAGGATCGCCGGATTCAGTCCCGGATCGACATACTGCGCGCCCGGTGCGTTGGCTGGATTGCCGCGTGGCCGACTCGGTCGCGGACCGCCGCCACCGCGCGATCGTTTGCCCTTGCTCGCGCCGGGGCCGCGCCAGCCGTCATCGCGGATGCGATCGAACTGACCGAACTCGCGTGCTTCCTCGGTACGCGTGCCGGTCCACGCCTGCTGCGATTTCGGGTCCGGACGGAATTCGGTCGGTGTTGCGCGTCGCTGTCCGATCACCGGCGCGAGCGTCAGATGCGCAGCGGGCTCGCCGGCACCGGCCACATCACGCAGCGCCTTGATCTGAACCTCGTCGAGTTCGACGCTGTGCTCGCGCTTGAGCAGCCGCGGCAGTTCGACGTTCGCGTAACGCACACGCTTGAGCCGGCTGACCATGAGCCCCACCGCTTCCCACATGCGGCGCACTTCGCGGTTGCGTCCCTCGCGGATGACCACGCGGAACCAGGAATGGCTGCCGCCGCGGCTGATCACGCCGACTTCGTCGAAGCGCGCCGGTCCATCCTCGAGTTCGACGCCGCTCTGCAGGCGCTCGATCACTTCATCCGGGACTTCTCCGTGCACGCGGCAGATGTACTCGCGTTCGAGTTCCGAACTCGGGTGCATGAGTGCATTGGCGAGATCACCGTCGGTGGTCAGCAGCAACAGGCCGGTGGTGTTGATATCGAGTCGGCCGACGGCGATCCAGCGTGCGCCCTTGAGGCGAGGCAACTGCTCGAACACGGTTGGTCGCCCTTCGGGGTCCTCGCGCGTAGTGACGACGCCTTCCGGCTTGTTGTAGGCGAGCACCTGCGAATGTTCGGCGTTGTCGCTGATGACGACGAAACGCTTGCCGTCGATTTCGACGCGGTCGCCCGGACGGACACCGAGGCCGATCGATGCTGCTGCACCGTTGACCTGGACTTCTCCGGCCTCGATACGGGTTTCCAGCAGGCGGCGCGAACCGAGGCCCGCAGTCGCGAGCACCTTGTGCAGGCGCTCCTCGAGGATCGCGGGATCGCTCTCGCCGGCCTGGCGCTTGAGGGAAAGTACGTTGCGTACTGGGGAGGTCATGCGTTGCGCTCCGTGGAGTCCGCGGCGGATGGCGCCGTGGACGAATCTGATGGATGGGTGGTGGTGGGTTCGATGTCCGCCGCGCCGGCATCGTGGTCTGTGTCGACAGCGGGATCCGATTCGCCCGCGACTGGCGCGTCATTTGCGAGGACGTTGCCGGCTGCCGCGGCGAGCGCGTCGGCATCGTCGGGCATGACGAGATCGGGGCTGCCGGCGCCGGGCGGACCGAGCGCGAGCTGCGGATCGAGATCGTCGATGTCGCGAATGTCACTGAGCGCCGGCAGTTCGTCGAGCGATTTCAGGTTGAAGTAGTCGAGGAAACCGCGCGTGGTGCCGAACAGGGCTGGCTTGCCCGGAACGTCGCGGTGGCCGACGACGCGTATCCATTCGCGCTCTTCGAGGGTCTTGACGATGTGCGTTGATACCGCGACACCGCGGATCTGCTCGATCTCGGCGCGCGTGATCGGTTGCCGATAGGCGATCAATGCAAGCGTCTCGAGCAAGGCGCGCGAATAGCGGCTTTGTCGTTCGGTCCAAAGGCGCGCCACCCAGGGATGCACGTCGCCGCGAACCTGATAGCGGAAGCCGGAAGCGACTTCGACGAGTTCGACGCCACGGTCGGCGGAATCGTCCTGCAGGCAGGCGAGCGCGCGCGCCACGTCGTCGTGGCTCGGCTGTTCCTCGTCGGCGAACAGTGCGAGCAGCTGGGTCGGCGACAACGGATTGCCGGACGCGAGCAGCGCGGCTTCGATGATGCGTTTGAGGTTTTCGAATTCGATCATGTGCTCTTGCGGCTCAACCGGCAGTTGCCAGCGACTTGACGTAGATGGGTGCCAGCGCTTCGCCCTGGCTGATTTCGATCAGTTGTTCCTTGGCCAGCTCGAGGATCGCGAGAAACGTGACGATCGCGCCGCGACGGCCTTCGGACAGTTCGAAGAGATTTTCGAAGCGGTGGAACTCGCCGTTGTCGAGGGCCCGCAACACATCGCTCATGCGGTTGCGAACCGACAGCGCCTCGCGCTGGATCGCGTGCCGGCCGAACAGTTCGGCCCGCACGATCACGTCCTTGAGCGCGAGCAGCAGTTCACGCAGGTCGAGCGGAGGCGGCAGCCGAATGATGTTGCGATCGGGCACATGCGCGGCGACGTTGACGGTGTCGCGCTCCATGCGCGGCAGCGCGTCGATATCCGCGGCAGCCTTCTTGAAGCGCTCGTACTCCTGCAGTCGCCGGATCAGTTCGGCGCGCGGATCCTCCTCGATGCCCTCAGCCAGGGGCGGTCGCGGCAGCAGCAGCCGCGACTTGATCTCGGCGAGGATCGCGGCCATCACGAGATACTCGGCAGCGAGTTCGAGCCGCATTTCCTGCATCAGGTCGATGTAATCGATGTACTGGCGCGTGATCTCGGCGACCGGAATGTCGAGGATGTCGAGATTCTGCCGGCGGATCAGGTAGAGCAGCAGGTCCAG
>JBBSOU010000086.1:0-15864 GCA_038259445.1 Lysobacterales bacterium
CGCAGATCGAAGCCGGGAGTTTCGAGCTCGATACGTCGGCGGGCATCACGCATGCCGTGTTCGACATCCTGCGCAATGCGCGCGTGTTGCGCGCCAACGTCGAACCGAACCTCGTGGTCTGCTGGGGCGGGCACTCGATTTCGCGTGACGAATACGAGTACACCAAGCAGGTCGGCTACCAACTAGGGCTGCGCGGACTCGATATCTGTACCGGCTGCGGGCCGGGTGCCATGAAGGGACCGATGAAGGGCGCGACGATCGCGCACGCCAAGCAGCGCCGCCGAACCAATCGCTACATCGGCATCACCGAGCCCGGCATCATCGCCGCGGAGTCACCGAACCCGATCGTCAACAACCTCGTGATCATGCCGGATATCGAAAAGCGCCTCGAGGCATTCGTGCGTACCGCGCACGCGATCATCGTGTTTCCGGGCGGCGTCGGTACGGCAGAGGAAATCCTCTACCTGCTCGGTATCCTTTTGCATCCGGACAATGCGCGCATTCCATTCCCGCTGATCTTCACCGGACCGGCGAAATCCGCTGCCTATTTCGAGCAGATCGACCGCTTCCTGCGCCTCGCGCTCGGCGACGATGTGGCCTCTCGCTACCAGATGATCGTCGATGATCCGGCCATGGTCGCGCGCCAGATCCGCAAGGGCATCGAGCGCGTGCGCCATTACCGGCTCGACAACAAGGACGCATTCTTCTTCAACTGGGCATTGAGCATCGACGAGGTATTCCAGCAGCCGTTCCCGCCGACCCATGCGGCGATGGCGAGCCTCAACCTGCATCGGGAACAACCGCAGCATCTGTTCGCCGCCGACCTGCGCCGCGCGTTTTCCGGCATCGTCGCCGGCAACGTCAAGATCGAGGGCATGCAGGCGATTGAGCAGCATGGTCCGTTCCTGATCCGCGGCAACAGCGAGATCATGCAGGCGCTGGACGACTTGCTGGCCAGCTTCGTCGCCCAGCAGCGCATGAAGCTGCCGGGTGGCGCGGCCTACGTACCTTGCTATCGCGTCCTGGTCGATTGACGCCGCTCAGGGCAGCGAGCACGCACGAAAAAGGCCGCACGGAATGCGGCCTTTTTGCTGAATCTGCAGATGGCGCCCGAAGCTGGACTCGAACCAGCGACCCCCTGATTAACAGTCAAGTGCTCTAACCAGCTGAGCTATTCGGGCGAGCCGTGCATTTTCGTGGCTGCGCCGGTGATCGTCAAGCCCGATCGTCGATCACGTGTCGATGGCGGCGCAAGCCGAGGCGGCATTCGCGGCATTCGCGCTGCCGGTGCGTACGCGTCCGGCATTGTTGATGATCAGTGTGCTGGCATGCTCGGGCCCGCGACGGTCGCACACGGTCAGGGTCAAGTTGCTGCCACGCGACGTACCGTCGGCACGGTAGCGCACGTAACGGCGTCCGCTCGTACTGACGATGGCCACGCCGCGCGGTTGCTGCTGGTTGACGGCGAGAACTGTCTCATCGCCGTCGCGGCTCTGGTTCTGGTTGCGGTCGGCAAACAGGATCCAGCCCTGGTGCCAGCGCGTTCCGCCGGTGCAGTTGAACTGGTCGCTAGACGGGCAGGCGACGACTTCGTGCCCGCCCATGACGGCCGAGCTGCGCGCCTGGTTCAATGAGACGGCGAGTACGCTGCGCGCGGAGCGGGAGCCGGTCGACTGACCGATGTTGCCGAACGATGGCAGCGCGATACCGATCAGCGTGGCCAGAATCACCAGCGTCATCAGCACTTCGATCAACGTGATACCGAGCGGCTTCCTTGGCAAGACGATATTCATCGGTTCATCCTTCGGGTCATGGTGGTGGCAGCATGCTAGGTCGCCCCGGTACTGCTGCCGATGGCAATGTGCCTCTTGCATGTGTAGGAAATCGTCGACATCTGTTGTCAACCGCTGTTTCACGTAACCGGAGTCTGCATGTCCGATCGCTTCCAGCTCGTCTCGCCGTATCAGCCCGCCGGCGACCAGCCTCAGGCAATCGAGCGCCTGATCAGCGGGTTCGAGGCCGGATTGGCGCACCAGACGCTGCTCGGCGTGACCGGTTCCGGCAAGACCTACACGATCGCCAACGTGGTCGAGCGCATCCAGCGGCCGACCCTCGTGCTGGCGCCGAACAAGACACTCGCGGCTCAGTTGTACGGCGAGTTCAAGGGCTTCTTTCCGCACAACGCGGTCGAGTATTTCGTCAGCTACTACGACTACTACCAGCCCGAGGCGTACGTCGCCTCGTCGGATACCTACATCGAGAAGGACGCTTCGATCAACGAGCACATCGAACAGATGCGCCTGTCGGCGACCAAGACACTGCTGTCTCGGCCCGATGCGTTGATCGTGGCGACCGTGTCGGCGATCTATGGCCTCGGCAAGCCCGAGGATTACCTGCAGATGCGCCTGATCCTTTCGCGTGGCGAACACACCGACCAGCGCAAGCTGATCCGGCACCTGACCGAGTTGCAGTACACGCGCAACGACATGGAGCTGCGCCGCGGCACCTACCGCGTACGTGGCGAAGTCATCGACGTGTTTCCGGCCGAGTCGGAAACCGAGGCGCTGCGCATCGAGTTGTTCGATGGAGACGTCGAGAACCTCAGCGTATTCGACCCGCTGACCGGCGAAGTGCTGCGCAAGGTGCCGCGCTTCACGGTCTATCCGAAGACGCACTACGCGACCACCCGCGAGGCCACGCTCAGGGCGGTCGATACGATCAAGGTCGAGCTCAAGGAGCGGCTCGAGGTGCTGTACGCGGCGAACAAGCTGCTCGAGGCACAGCGCCTGCAGCAGCGCACGCAGTTCGATCTCGAGATGATGGCCGAGATCGGTTACTGCCAGGGCATCGAGAACTATTCGAGGCACCTGACCGGCGCCGCGCCGGGCGAGCCGCCGCCGACCCTTTTCGACTATCTTCCGGCCGACGCGCTGCTCGTCGTCGACGAGTCGCACGTGACGATTCCGCAGCTCGGCGGCATGTACAAGGGTGACCGCTCGCGCAAGGAGAACCTCGTCGAGTTTGGTTTCCGCCTGCCGTCGGCGATGGACAATCGACCGTTGCGTTTCGAGGAATGGGAACAGCGCGCGCCGCGCAGCATTTTTGTCTCGGCCACGCCGGGGGCGTACGAACTCGACAAATCGTCCGGCAACGTCGTCGAACTTGTGGTGCGCCCGACCGGGCTGATCGACCCCGAGGTGGAGATACGGCCGGTACGCACCCAGGTGGACGATCTGCTGTCGGAGGCCAACCTGCGCATCGCCATGGGCGATCGCGTACTGGTGACCACACTGACAAAGCGCATGGCCGAGAACCTGACCGAATATCTTTCGGAGCACGGCATCCGCGTGCGCTACCTGCATTCGGATATCGAGACGGTCGAGCGCGTCGAAATCCTGCGCGACCTGCGTCTCGGCAAGTTCGACGTGCTGGTAGGGATCAATCTGCTGCGCGAAGGCCTCGACATGCCCGAAGTGTCATTGGTGGCGATCCTCGATGCCGACAAGGAGGGTTTCCTGCGTTCTTCCGGCTCGCTGATCCAGACCATCGGACGCGCCGCGCGCAACCTGCGCGGCAAGGCGATCCTGTATGCCGACCAGATCACACGTTCGATGCGCATCGCGATCGAAGAGACCGATCGGCGGCGCAGCAGGCAGGTCGAGCACAACAACGCTCACGGCATCACGCCGGTCGGCGTGACCACGAAGATTCTCGACGTCATGGAAGGTGCGCGCACGGCCGAGACCGATTCGACGGGACGCATCAACAAGCGCGGTCGCGCCGCCGCCGCTCAGCGTCGCATCGCCGAGGAAGAAGCCGACTACGCGAGTCTGTCGCCTGAGCAGATCGCCGGCCGGTTGCGCAAGCTCGAGTCGCAGATGTACAAGCATGCGCAGGACCTCGAGTTCGAAGACGCCGCACGCGTGCGCGACGAGATCCATCGCTTGCGCGAGCGTGGTTTGATTGCCTAGGACGGTCCGAAAAACGTGAAGGCCGACGGGATGACGGCGTGGGCCAATTTTCCGCGGATATCGGCTGGGCAGCGAACCCGGTCGGTGCGCCTTCCCGGAGTTCGACGGATGCGATGACGCTTGTGCAGCCGCACATACTCGGTTAGGCTTCGCGCCCCCGCATTCAGGGGCGCGTAGCTCAGCGGTAGAGCACTACCTTGACATGGTAGGGGTCACAGGTTCGATCCCTGTCGCGCCCACCAAATGACGTCGGAAACGATTGGTTGTGCAACGAGGCGAAAGCGCATGTCGGCGTCTTCGCAGGGTCTTCAGGCCCAACTCGCCGCGCCGCCCGTTGCGCCAGAGAATGCGTTGCCCTTGCCCAGGAGTCGTAGTTCCAGCGAACACGATCACCATGACGCGAACCTTCACACTCTGACCATCACCCGACGCGAAGCAGACCAGCAATGAGAAAGGGCGCTTCGGCGCCCTTTTCGTTTTTCGATCCCGAGAGCCGCCTGATGATCAACATCACCCTTCCCGATGGCAGCGTCCGACCGTTCGATGGTCCGGTCAGCGTGCAGACAGTCGCAGCCTCAATCGGTGCCGGACTCGCCAAGGCCACGGTTGCCGGAAAGGTCGACGGCACGCTGGTCGATGCCAGTGATGTCATCGATCACGACGCGCATCTGCAGATCATCACGCCGAAGGACGCGGCCGGCGTCGAGATCATCCGCCACTCATGTGCACATCTGGTCGGTCATGCGGTCAAGCAGTTGTTCCCCGAAGCGAAAATGGTGATCGGCCCGGTCATCGAGGAAGGCTTCTATTACGACATCCGGACCGAGCGCCCGTTCACGCCCGAGGATATCGCTGCAATCGAGCAGCGCATGGTCGCGCTGATCGCGAAGGACTACGACGTCATCAAGAAGGTCACGCCACGTGACGAAGTGATCGCGATCTTCAAGGCGCGCGGTGAAGACTACAAGCTGCGACTGATCGAGGACATGCCCGACGAGACCGCGATGGGGCTCTACTACCATGAGGAATACGTCGACATGTGCCGCGGCCCGCATGTGCCGAACACGCGGTTCCTCAAGGCGTTCAAGCTCACGCGCGTATCCGGCGCCTATTGGCGCGGCGACTCGAAGAACGAACAGCTGCAGCGAATCTATGGCACAGCATGGGCGGACAAGAAGCAGCTTGATGCCTACATCCTGCGCATCGAGGAAGCCGACAAGCGCGACCATCGTCGCATCGGCAAACAGCAGGAACTGTTCCATCTGCAGGAAGAGGCGCCGGGTCTGGTGTTCTGGCACCCGAAGGGCTGGGCCATCTGGCAGGTCGTCGAGCAGTACATGCGCGGCGTCTATCGCCGCAGCGGCTACAAGGAAGTGCGCTGTCCGCAGATCCTCGATGTGTCGCTTTGGCAGAAATCCGGCCACTGGGACAACTACCAGGCGAACATGTTTTTCACCGAATCGGAGAAGCGCACCTATGCGCTGAAGCCGATGAACTGCCCGGGCCACGTGCAGGTGTTCAACCAGGGCCTGCACAGCTACCGCGACCTGCCGATCCGCTACGGCGAGTTCGGCGCGTGCCATCGCAACGAGCCCTCGGGTGCGCTGCACGGCATTCTGCGCGTGCGCGGATTCACCCAGGACGACGGCCACGTCTTCTGCACCGAAAGCCAGATCGAAGCCGAAGTCACTGCATTCCACCGGCAGGCGCTGGCGGTCTACGCGCACTTCGGTTTCGAAGAGATCCAGGTCAAGATCGCGTTGCGACCGGAGTCGCGGCTCGGCGACGACGCCACCTGGGACAAGGCCGAAGCCGCACTGCGCAATGCGCTCGGCGCCTGCGATGTCGAGTGGCAGGAGCTCCCGGGGGAAGGCGCGTTCTACGGTCCGAAGATCGAGTATCACCTCAAGGACGCAATCGGTCGCACCTGGCAGCTCGGCACCATGCAGGTCGATTTCATGATGCCGGGCCGCCTCGGCGCCGAGTACGTCGGTGAGGATTCGGCACGGCATATCCCGGTGATGCTGCACCGCGCGATCGTCGGTTCGATGGAACGTTTCATCGGCATCCTGATCGAGCATCATGCCGGCCAGTTTCCGGCCTGGCTCGCGCCGATCCAGGCGGTCGTCCTCAATATCACCGATGCGCAGGCCGGTTTTGCCGCCCAGGCGGCGCAAACCCTCGTCGAACACGGATTCCGGGTCGAAGCGGATTTGCGCAACGAGAAAATAGGCTATAAAATCCGCGAACATACGTTGGGCAAAGTCCCCTATCTGCTGGTCGTGGGCGACCGCGAGAAGGAAACGGGGTCTGTTGCCGTGCGTGCACGTTCAGGGGAAGACCTCGGCACCTTCACGGTTTCGGACTTCGCTGAACGTCTGAAATCCGACAGCGCGATTGCATGAGCAGCGCGCGTCGGCATCTGTAATCGTCAGGAGAACGCAGTATCGCCACCGAAAAAGCTAACCGCAGGAATCATGAGATTCGCGTTCCGCGGGTGCGTGTCATTGGTGCAGACGGAGAGCAGGTCGGCGTACTCACGCGCGACGAGGCGTTGAGCATGGCGCAGGAGCTCGGCCTCGATCTCGTCGAGATCCAGCCGACTGCTGATCCGCCAGTCTGTCGCATCATGGACTTCGGCAAGTTCAAGTTCGATGCGCAGAAGAAAGCGCATGCAGCGAAGAAGAAGCAGAAGCAGGTCGAGATCAAGGAGCTCAAGTTTCGCCCGACGACCGATATCGGCGACTACGCGATCAAGATGCGCAACCTCAGGCGCTTCCTCGAAGAGGGCGACAAGGTCAAGATCACGATCCGCTTCCGCGGTCGTGAAATGGCGCATCAGGAGCTCGGCGACGCGATGGTCAAGAAGATCGCGGCCGATATCCTCGAAGAAGCCGTGATCGAGCAGTATCCGAGAATGGAAGGGCGTCTCATGGTCATGATGATCGCGCCGAAGAAGAAGCAGTAGTTCTACATTGCGGCAAGGACTACCGCTGTTTGATTGTCGCGATCAGGAAGGTCGCAAGAGTGAATCGCGCCACCAGGAGACGATCCGGTTACCCGGGTCACACACGCCGGAACGAGCAGGACGGAAAGCGTGGCTGATGCCACCGCTCGCACCAGTAACGAAAATCAACCAAGGAGTAGGGCAATGCCCAAGATGAAAACCAATCGGGCCGCTGCCAAGCGGTTCCGCAAGACCGCGTCCGGCAAGTTCAAGTGCGGACACGCGTTCAAGAGCCACATCCTGACCAAGAAGTCGACCAAGCGGAAGCGCAATCTCCGCGGCACGAATCATGTTCGCCCCGAAGATGCCGGCCGCGTGGCCCGCATGCTGCCCTACCTGTAAAGAGGATTGACCCATGGCACGAGTAAAACGTGGCGTCACCGCCCACCGCAGGCACAAGAAGCTGATTTCGCGCGCGAAGGGCTATTACAACGCCCGCCGCAAGGTCTATCGCGTTGCCAAGCAGGCCGTCATCAAGGCCCTGCAGTACGCCTACATCGGTCGCAAGCAGCGCAAGCGCCAGTTCCGCTCCCTGTGGATCGTGCGCATCAACGCCGGTGCACGCATGTATGGCCTGAGCTACAGCCGTCTCATGAATGGCCTCAAGAAGGCCGGCATCAATGTCGATCGCAAGGTACTTGCCGACATCGCCGTGCACGACATCAAGGCGTTTGGAGCGCTCGCGGAAAAGGCCAAGGCCGCTCTGGCCGCGTAGTTCTCGACGTTGCGCATACGCGCAGTGTCGATGTCCGATGAACGTGGGGAGCAGGCGCGAGCCGGGCTCCCCATTTCATTTTTGCACTCGGGAAATTCTTGATGGACGCTCTGGATAATCGTATCGGGCAAACGCTGGCGGCGATCGCTGCCGCGGGCACGCTGGATGCGCTCGATGCCGAGCGTGTCGCCGTGATCGGCAAGTCCGGCTATGTCACCGAACAACTGAAGCTGCTCGGCACGTTGCCAGCCGACGAGCGCAAGCGTGCAGGCGAGAAGATCAACATCGCCAAGGACAGCGTGCTGACAGCGATCGCGGCACGCCGACATCAACTGGAAGAGCTTGCCTTCGACGCGCGGCTTGCCGCGGATCGAATCGACGTGACCTTGCCGGGCCGCCGCGGCCGACGCGCCAACCTGCACCCGGTGACGCGCGCGATGGAGCGCATCTGCGACATCTTCGCGCGACTCGGCTACGAGCGTGCCGACGGTCCTGAAATCGAGGACGACTGGCACAACTTCGAGGCGCTCAATTTTCCGCCCGATCATCCGGCGCGCACGATGCACGACACGTTCTGGTTTCCCGATGGACGCCTGTTGCGCACACACACCTCGCCGGTGCAGATCCGCGCGATGTCGGGTCGCACGCCGCCGATCCGCGTGATCGCGCCCGGCAAGGTCTATCGAAGCGATTCCGACCAGACCCATTCGCCGATGTTCCATCAGGTCGAAGGATTGCTGGTCGACGAGACCTCGACGTTCGCGGACCTCAAGGGCACGCTCTCGGTGTTCATCCGCGCATTCTTCGAGCGCGACTTCGAGATGCGCCTGCGCCCGAGTTTTTTCCCGTTCACCGAGCCCTCGGCCGAAGTCGATATCGGCTGGACCGATGACAGCGACGGCAGCACGCGCTGGCTCGAAGTGCTCGGCTGCGGCATGGTCCATCCGAACGTGCTGCGCAACTGCGGCATCGACCCCGAGCGCTACACCGGCTTCGCCTTCGGCCTTGGTGTCGAGCGCTTCGCCATGCTGCGCTATGGCGTACGCGACCTGCGCGCGTTCTTCGACAATGACGTGCGCTTCCTCAAGCAGTTTGCTTGAGGAAGCGCGGGAATCGGCAATGCAGAATCGGGAAATTCCGGATCGCCACATCTATTCCTCATTTTCTGTTCCCCATTCGCGGCATCAGGCCGTTGCCGGCACCACGGATTCCCGATTCTCCATTCCCCATTCCCGGCAGTACCCATGAAATTCAGCGAAAACTGGCTGCGCGAGCTCGTCGATGTTCCGGCTGCGACCGATGAGCTTGCTGCGCGTCTGACCTTGTGCGGACTTGAGGTCGAGGACATCGTGCGCCTCGGCGGCGGGCTAGATGGCGTTGTCGTCGGCGAGATCGTCGCTGCGGAAAAACATCCTGATGCCGACAAGTTGCAAGTGTGCACCGTGGCGATCGGTGGCGACCATCCGTTGCAGATCGTCTGTGGCGCGCCCAACGCACGCGTTGGCCTCAGGGCGCCGCTGGCGATGCTCGGCAGCACGGTCGGGACGATCACGATCAAGGCGGCGAAACTTCGCGGTGTCGAGTCCAATGGCATGTTGTGCTCCGCACGCGAGCTCGGTCTCGATGACGACGCGAGCGGACTGCTCGAGCTTGCCGACGATGCTGTGGTCGGACAGGCGCTGAGCGAACATCTGCAACTGCCGGATACCACGCTGGAACTTGGCCTCACGCCGAATCGCGCGGACTGCCTCGGCATGCACGGCCTCGCGCGCGAAGTCGCCGCCGAATTCTCGCGCACCATCCATATTGCTACGCCGAAACCGGTTCCGCTCGAGCTCGATGCGATGCTGAGCGTGCGCGTGGACGCACCCGCCGATTGTCCGCGCTATTGCGGGCGCGTCGTGCGTGGGCTGGACCGAGGCGTGCGCACGCCGCAATGGCTCGGCGAACGGCTGCGTCGCTCCGGCATTCGTCCGATCAACGCGCTGGTCGATGTGACCAACTACGTCATGCTCGAAACCGGACAACCGCTGCACGCATTCGACGAGCGCAGCATCGAAGGCGGCATCGTCGTGCGCCGCGCGGGCGCCAACGAGCGCTTGCGTCTGCTCGACGGGCGTGAGATCGACCTCGATGACGGTTTTCTTGTCGTTGCCGATGACAGTGGTGCGCTGGCGCTGGCCGGAATCATGGGCGGCCAATCCTCGAAGGTTGGCGATGACACGCGTGACGTGTTTCTCGAAGCCGCGCATTTCTCGCCATCGGCAATCAGCGGGCGCGCGCGCCGGCTCGGCATGCATACGGATGCCTCGCACCGGTTCGAGCGTGGTGTCGATGCGGAACTGCCGCGTCTCGCCATCGAGCGCGCGACCGAGTTGCTGATCGAGATCGCCGGCGGCCGTGCCGGGCCGGTTGGCGAAGCGGTGTCGCTCGGGCATTTGCCCAGGCGCCACGCGATTTCCCTGCGCCGTCAACGTCTGCAGCGCGTACTCGGCGTCGCCATTGGCGATGACGACGTCGTGCGCATTCTTGTCGCGCTCGGCATGCATGTCGTTGCCAACGCGCACGGATGGCTGGCGACACCGCCATCCGCCCGGTTCGACATCACGATTGAAGAAGACCTGATCGAGGAAGTGGCAAGGATCCACGGCTACGCGAATATTCCCGCGCAGCCTCCGCGTGGCGAAATCACGCCAGCCGTCATCTCCGAAGAACGCATCGCGATTGCGCAGGTTCGCGACCAGCTCGCCGCGCGCGGCTACCATGAAGCGATCACCTATGCGTTCGTCGCCGGCGAGTTGCTGGGACGTTGGGGCATGGCGACGGATGCCATCACGCTCGCCAACCCGCTGTCGTCCGATCTGGCGGTCATGCGCACGAGCCTGTTGCCGGGTCTCGTCGCCGCGCTCGACGGCAATCGCAAGCGTCAGCAATCGCGCGTGCGACTGTTCGAGGTCGGTCGTCGCTATCGCCTGCGCGAGGGCGTCATCGTCGAGACCGATTGCGTGGCCGGCGTGGCCTGCGGTGCCGCAGTCGACGAGCAATGGAGTGAGCCGGCGCACGCGATCGACTTCTTCGACATCAAGGGCGATGTCGAGTCACTGTTCGAACTGGCGGGAACCGAAGCCGGTGTTTTCGGCATGCGTCGCGGCGCGCCGGCCTGGTTGCATCCGGGGCGATCGGCAACGGTCATGCGCGGTGAACGCGTGGTCGGAATGATCGGTGCCCTCGATCCGCGCTTGCAGAAGGTGCTGGATCTCGATATCGACACCTACGTGTTCGAGCTCGAGATCGACGCGCTCGTGGTGAGACCTTTGCCGCGTGCGAAGGAGTTGTCGAGATACCCGTCCGTGCGTCGCGACATCGCTGTCGTGGTGCCGGAAGAGGTCGATTACGCCACCGTGATCGAGACCGTCCGTCAGGCCGTTGGACCGTTGATCCTCGATGTTTTCCTTTTCGATCGGTATGCAGGTATCAATCTCGGAGAAGGCGTCAAGAGTCTCGCTATAGGCTTGATTTTGCAGGACAGTTCGCGCACGCTTACCGATCGGGATGCGGACCATTGCGTCGCGCTGGCGGTCTCAGCTCTCGAGATCGAACACAAGGGCAGGCTGCGGGGTTAGGATGGCGCTGACGAAGGCGGAAATGGCGGAGCGTCTGTTCACCGACGTCGGTCTGAACAAGCGTGAAGCCAAGGAGTTCGTCGACGCGTTCTTCGAGTCGGTGCGCGATGCGTTGCAGCGGGGGGAGCAGGTCAAGTTGTCCGGATTCGGTAACTTCGATCTGCGTTTCAAAAACCAGCGTCCCGGGCGTAATCCCAAGACCGGCGAGGAGATTCCGATCTCCGCGCGGCGAGTGGTTACATTCCGACCGGGACAGAAACTGAAGGTCCGGGTCGAAGCTTATGCTGGATCAGGGGAGCAATAGCGAACTGCCGGCCATTCCGGCAAAACGCTATTTCGCGATCGGTGAGGTCAGTGAGCTCTGTGGCGTCAAGCCACATGTGCTGCGCTACTGGGAACAGGAGTTCCCGAATCTCAAACCGGTCAAGCGACGCGGCAATCGCCGCTATTACCAACGGCATGACGTGCTCATGATCCGGCAGATCCGCTCGTTGCTGTATGAGCAGGGTTTCACCATAACCGGTGCGCGCCAGCGCCTTGACGGCCCGCAGGCACGCATGGAAGTGAGTATCTCCGGACAAATCATCAAGCAGGTGCGCGTGGAGCTCGAGGAAGTGCTGCAGATCCTGCGCCGTTGATCGGTTGGCGCTTGCGGCAGCCGCAACTGGCGTGAGCCTGTTACAATCCGCGCCCCTCGCAACAAGCTAGATGTCGGATCATTCGGGGCGTAGCGCAGTCTGGTAGCGCACCTGCCTGGGGGGCAGGGGGTCGTGGGTTCGAATCCCGCCGTCCCGACCAATCCGATTGCGGAGTGTGGGCACACCATTCCGTACGAAACCGTGATTCCTCTCTCCGGCGCATGCTGGCTGGCCATCGCTGCGTCAGACGCAGTTTGCGCATTCGCTCTGTCGCCCGAACTGTCGCCCGAACATGGGCTCGTGATTCTGCGAACGTCCGACAGGGCGGGTTCGCCCATGAAGCGACCGCGCATCGGGCACGGCGCTGCGTCATCCTCAATCATCACACACAAAAAACTACGGCCCCGTGAGGGGCCGTAGTGGCGTGCGTTGTTGCCTGGTGCAGCGGGTCGATCAGAAGCGCTGCGTGTAACGCGCGTACCAGAAGCGGCCGATGTCGAAGCCACCGTAGTAGGACACGTTGGCGTTGGGCTGCGAGTACAGCGTCGGACCGACCTTCTCGAACACGTTGTTGGCACCCACCGCGATCGTTGCATCCCACGGCGCACTCCAGCGGAACTGGACGTCGTGGAAGGTGAGCGCCCCGGTCCTGTTGCGCCGGCTGAAACCACTCGACGGGGAGCCGTCAGCAGCGAACGCGCCGGTCGGCGCAAACGTGCTGCTGTTGCACTCCAGATGCGCCTCGCTGACCAGTGGTGCACCCTGGATGCTCGGAGTGAAGTACGTGCACGCTTCCTTGATCGACGAGTAGTAACGTGCTGTCCAGTTCACGCCGAAGTCTGCAATCTCCCAGCCGAGGTTGAGGTTGGAGCGGATGCGGAAATCGGTACCAAGTCCAACGGACGAACGCGGAACGCGCGGGTCGTTGGTATTGATGAAGATGTCGCTGGACGTGTAAGTCGTGTTGGACAACACGTTGAACGAGCCAAAGCGGTCGGTCACGAAGCGGTAGGCGATGTCGAAATCATAGCCTTCGACTTCACGATAACCGGCGTTGCGGCTGCCGAAGGTCACGATCGGGATATTGCCCTGAGACGGGTCTCGGATGAACAGCGCGGCCGAGCAACGGCTGGCAATACCCTGAATGTAGCAGTCGTTGAGGATCGTGGTCGGAGCGTCGCCAACGATGGTGTTCTCGACACGGATATTCCACCAGTCCAGTGACAGCGTGAGGCCGTCGACGAAGTTCGGGCTCCAGGCCACGCCGAGCGTCTTCGATACGGCGGTTTCCGGCGTCAGCGTCGGGTTGGAACCGCTGGTGAACGGCACCGGCGTCTGGTCATTGGCAGTCGTGGTCGGGACAAATCCCTGACGAAGCTGGCGGTAGGTGTTGCCTGCCGCGCCCAATGCGCCAAGGCCGCCGACGCCATTGATGCAATTGGCACGCGTGGTGGCGTTGTTCGCCGAGCTGCCGAACACGGTATCGCAGGGATCGGTGAAGAACGAGAAGGTCTGCGAGCCGCCACCGAACAGGTCGGCGATCGTCGGCGCACGGAAGCCTTCCGCGTAGGTGCCGCGGAAAAGCAGTGACTCGATCGGACGCCACTTGAAGCCGGCTTTGCTGTTGAGCGTATCGCCGAAGGTGTCGTAGTCCGAATAGCGGCTGGCCGCGTTGATCGACAGTTCCTGGGCAAATGGCAGGTCGGCGAGAATCGGCACCTGCAGCTCGAGGTAGACCTCGTCGACGTTGTAGCTGCCACTGGTGGGACCGGCCGACAGGGTGGTCGAGCCACCGGTCACTGCCAGCGCATCGGGCACGAACGCACCTTCTTCCTTGCGCGTCTCGACGCCGGCCGCGAAGCCGAGATCACCGGCCGGCAGGCTGAAGATCGTGCCCGCGATGTTGGCAGCCATCACCGTGGTTTCGGTCTCGCCGGTACTGTTCAACTGCTGGAAAAAGTAGTTCTGCAGATCCTGATTATTGGTCAGGCCGCCTTGGCCTACGACACCGAACGGCAGGAACGGGTTGAACGGCACGCACACATTGAATCCGATCGGGGCGGCGGCGGTGCCGCACTGGACCCGGCCGGCGGCATTGAGGAACGATGGACCGACCGCCTGGCGTACGTTCGCCACATTGAAGTCGCCAAATCCAGTCTGTACCAGCTTGTTGTTGTTCTTGAGATAGGAGACGTCCCAGTCGAAGTAGCGCTCGCCGATTTCGAAGCTGCCCTCGAACGCGCCGCTGAAGCGGTACGTGGTCAGGTCGCTGCCGGCGACGCGCGGAACCTCCCAGCCACGACGCCACCAGTTGCTGATCGGTGCACCGGTCGGATTGAAGTAGCTGTCTGCCGACATCGTGGCAGGGCCGCCGCTTGACGGAGACGTAGCCTGCAGCGGGAAGCCGGCGACCTGACGATCGGTGACGCGATTGCTGTAAACCAGGTTGGTGCGGAAGCGGATGTTGTCGGAGATGTTGAAGATGCCATCCACATACAACGCCCGGCGCTCCTGCGCCGTGCGCAGGTCAGTCTGTTCGTTGGTGTTGCTCTTGCCGTCGGTGACGCCCGGTAGGCAGGTGCCTGGACCCGGATTGGCTGGCGTCGCAGACGTGCATCCACCGGTAAAGGTGTCTTGGCGGATGTAATCTGCCAGGTTGCGCGGGTCGCCGCCCGGACGCAGGATGACCCGGGTACCGGCAGGCAGGCCCGGCACCATGGTGGCGGCGGTGGTGGTGAAGCCGCCAAACTGTCCGACCGTAGTCCAGCCATCGGTCGGGTGCTGACTGCCGCGCGGGAAGGCGCTGTATGGCCGCGCAGACGCCCTGACCGGATCTTCGTTGGCCCACTCGGCAGCGAACGTGACCGAGCCACGCTCACTCGAGGAACCGAGCACGAATTCGCCCTTGGTGACGGCACCATCGTCTTCGTCGTACTGGCCGTAGTAAGCGGTGGCCGATGCGCCGTTGTAGTTGCTGCGGGTGACGATGTTGATCACACCGGCGACCGCGTCGGAACCGTAGATCGCCGAGGCGCCGTCCTTCAGGACTTCAATGCGCTCGATCGCCGAGGTCGGGATGGTGGAGATGTCGGACAGGCCGCTGGTGGAGACACCGAGCCGCTTGCCATTGAGCAGCACGAGGGTGCGCTCGGGGCCGAGGTCACGCAGGCTGATGAAGGTGCCACCGGCGTTTTCACCGGCCGACAATGGCGATGCGCGGCTGAGCGGCGGGTTACCGACGGCGCTGATGTTCTGCAGGATATCGGCAACGGACTGGAAGCCCTGCTTCTCGATATCCGCGCGGGTGATGGTGAGGACCGGCCGCTCGGTTTCGAGCTGGACCTGCCGGATACGCGAACCGGTGACCACGACCGTATCGAGTTGCTCGCTACCGGCTTCGCTGGTTTCGCTTTGTGCATAGGCCGGTGCAGCCACCGTCACAGCCGACGCGACGCCTGCGTACAACGCATGGCGAACCGCCGAAAGAAGCTTGTTGTGTGTCATTGACTCACTCCCGAGTGATGTTGAGAATCTGTGGCCCCCTGTTGCGGCACCCGAACAGAAGCAGTGCTTCTGGCCCATCGAGTCTCGCGGCGAACACAGCGCCTAACGCCCGTTTGGGGTGCGTTAAGAAATCGGAAAGTAGCAGTTATCATTCTGTAATGAAATAGGCGTAGGAAAAGAAATACGAAGTTCTTCGTGAGTTGGTCGATTTGTCCTGCCGCCGCGGCCCTCGGCCTGCTACGATACGCGCCGTTCAGGGCAGCCGCCGGCCCCGCAGTCGCATCGTCTTAGCGGGAAGCAATACCCGTTTCGTTCCGGTCGGGACCGGAATGACTCTCCAAACCCTTGAGGCTCCGCTCGCGGAGCCTTTTTCTTTTCTTCCCGGTACCCGGCTCTGGCGACGGCG
>JBBSOU010000087.1:0-15794 GCA_038259445.1 Lysobacterales bacterium
ATCATCGGCTACAAGCGCGGTACCGGCGGATCATCCGGCGTCTCGTTCCTGCGCAAGGCGCTTGAGCTCATGTTCTTTCCGGAGCTGCTCGAAGTGCGCACCGTGCTCGGGCAACCCGGCTGAAGCGGGGCCGTCGCAGTGCGCGGCGGCTGATAGGATTCACGATCGTCACGGGGAGAACACGATATATGACGACACCAAAGACCAACTCAGCCGCGCCGCGCGGCTGGATCGCGCGCTCACTCGATCTGGTCGAGCGCGTCGGCAACAAGCTGCCCGATCCGGCGGTGCTGTTCCTGCTGCTGATGGTAGTGGTCTGGATCGTCTCGTGGGCGCTGTCGAGCGTCAGCTTCGATGCCGTCGATCCGCGTACCGGCAATCCGATCGCGATCAAGAACCTGCTTGCCGGCACTGCGCTGACCGGCTTCATGGCGACCATGGTCAACACGTTCGTGACGTTTCCGCCGCTCGGCGTGGTGCTGGTGGCGATGCTCGGCCTCGGCGTCGCCGAACACACCGGCTTCATCTCGGCCGCATTGCGCGCGGCACTGACGGTGACGCCGCGCCTGCTTTTGACGCCGGCGCTGATCGCGGTCGGCATTCTCAGCCACGTCGCCGTTGATGCCGGCTACGTGCTCGTGGTCCCGCTCGGTGCGGTGATCTTCTACGCAGCCGGTCGCCATCCACTGGCCGGCATTGCCGCCGCGTTTGCCGGCGTGTCCGGTGGATTCTCGGCCACGTTCTTTATTCCGAGCAGCCTCGATCCGCTGCTGTCAGGCCTGACCCAGGCGGCCGCGCAGCTGACCGACCCGAGCGTCACGATCAATCCGCTCAACAACTACGTGTTCACGACCGCATCGACGTTCCTGATCATCGCGATCGGCTGGCTCCTGACCGATCGCGTGATCGAGCCGCGATTGCGCGCAACGCCGATCGACGGCGATCCGACGCAGATGCCGACGCTCGACCCGCTGACCGCGCCGGAACGCAAGGGGCTGGGCTCGGCATTGATCGCGATGCTCGTGCTCGGCGTGCTGTTCGCGTTGACCGTGTTTCCGGATGCATCACCATGGCGCGCGCCGGCAGCAACGCCGTTGCTCGACGGCCAGAGCAACCTGCTGATTTCGGCAGCGCCGCTGATGCAGTCGATCGTGCCGCTGATCTTCATCTTCTTTCTCGTGCCCGGCGTCGTCTACGGCATCGTCTCCGGCAGCGTGAAGACGCACCGCGATGTCGTCCAGGGCATGGCCAAGGCGATGAGCGGCATGGGCTACTACATCGTCATGGCGTTCTTCTGCGCGCAGTTCATCTACGCGTTCGGCCAGTCCAACCTCGGCGCGCTGCTCGCCATCGAAGGCGCCAACGGCCTGCGTGCGCTCGGCTTGCCGATGGCCTTCACCTTGATCGGCATCGTCTTCCTGTCCGGTTTCGTCAACCTGCTGGTCGGCTCGGCTTCGGCCAAGTGGGCGCTGATCGGCGCAGTCATGGTGCCGATGCTGATGGAACTCGGCATTTCTCCCGACCTCACCCAGGCCGCTTATCGCGTCGGTGATTCGTCGACCAACATCATCACGCCGCTGCTGCCGTACTTTCCGCTGATCGTCGTGTTCTGCCGCAAGTATGTGCAGTCGAGTGGCATCGGCACGCTGGTCGCACTGATGTTGCCGTTCTCGATCACGTTGCTGGTGCTGTGGACCGCATTCCTGCTCGGATTCTGGGCGCTGGACATTCCGCTCGGCGTCGGCTCGACTTACCAGTACGTGCCATCCACGCCGTAGTGGTGGCGCAGGGGTGTGAAAGCGAATCAGGGTTTGACGGGCTGCGCCGCAGCGGGTACACCTGCGCGGCCTATTCGCGCAGCAGTCATTCGTGCGTGAACGCCACGGGCGCGTCGACGGACCTTTCAATCACGGTTGCATCGCAGGGGAGAAACTGAATGAGTGGCGCCATCAACACGCCGGACGCGGGTCCACCAATCCCGGAATTCAAGCAGATACTCGGACATCCGAGTCCGCTGTGGATGCTGTTCATGTCGGAGTTCTGGGAGCGCTTCGCGTTCTACGGCATCCGTTGGGCTCTCGTGCTCTACATCGTCGCGCAATTCCATGGCGGCGACGCTTCCGGTGAAGCCCCCGCCAATCTGACCTATGGTTCCTACCTCGCTCTGGTCTATGCCGGTGCAATCTTCGGTGGCTACGTCGCTGATCGCGTGATCGGCTATCAGCGTTCAATCCTGCTCGGCGCGATATTCATGGCAGCCGGCCTGTTCATGATCTCGATGCCGAGCCTCGCGATCTTCGAGATGGGCCTGGCCACGATCATCGTCGGCAACGGCCTCTTCAAGCCGAACATCTCGACCATGGTCGGCAAGCTCTATGCGACCAGCGACGAGCGCCGTGACTCCGGTTTCACGATCTTCTACATGGGCATCAATGCCGGTGCGTTCGTCGCGCCGATCCTGACCCAGATCCTCGCCGAGAAAGTGTTCGGCACTGAAGCGATGCCTTCCTACAAGGTGGTCTTCATCGCCGCCGGCATCGGCATGCTGGTCAGCCTGGTCTGGTTCTGGTTCGGCCGCCGCCAGTTGCAGGGTATCGGCGCGCCGCCGGAAGACGCGCAGGGTCTCGGTCGCGTGCTGATGGTCGCGATCGGTGCACTGGTCGTCATCCCCGGCGTTTACCTGCTGCTCGCGCTTGGCGCCGGCACGCTGCAGGTCATCCTCACGGTGATGTTCATCGGGCTCGCAGTGATGCTCATGATCGAGGGCATCCGCAACGGCAAGGTTGCGCGTGACAGGGTCATCGCCATGATGATCATCTTCTTCTTCAACATCCTGTTCTGGATGTTCTTCGAACAGGCCGGCAGCTCGTTCACGTTCCTCGCCGACAAGATCGTCGATCGAAATTTCGGTGGTTGGGTGTTCCCGACGGCCTGGTTCCAGAGCGTCAACTCGGTGGCGATCATCACGCTCGCGCCGATCATCGCGTTCATCTGGGTGTGGCTGGCGCGTCGCAAGGCGAATCCGTCGATTCCGCGCAAGTTCGGTCTTGGACTCATCTTCAATGGCGTCGCGTTCGCGCTGCTCATGTACGCACTGTCCCAGCTGGTCGACGACAACGGCATGATCCCGTTCTGGACGCTGTTCATGGTCTACGTGATCCAGTCTGTCGGTGAGTTGTGCCTGTCTCCGATCGGACTGTCGATGGTGACCAAGCTTGCCCCGTTGCGACTGGTCGGGCTCGGCATGGGCGGCTGGTTCCTGTCGACCGGAATCGGCAACAACCTGTCCGGCATCTTTGCCAGTCATGTCAGTGGCGATACCGGAATGACCACCACATCGGCACTGAGCGGTTACACGTTCGGATTCTGGTCGCTGGTTGGCGCCGGCGTACTGCTGTTCCTTATCGCGCCGCTGATCCAGAAACTGATGCACGGGGTCAAGTGATCCGAGCATGATGCTCCGCGTGAGGGCGCTGGGTTCAGTTTCCCCGTATCACTTGCCGGCTTCGACCAGCTCCGCCCGCCACAGCGTGTCGAGGATGCGCGCGAGCCACTCGCGCTCCTCGACACTGAGGTGCGCGAGCAGGCGTTGCTCGTGCTCGAGCGCGAGCGGCGCGACCTGGTCGTAGATCGCCCAGCCGGCTTCGGACAGGCGCAGCACCGACTGCCGCTTGTCGTGCGCGGCCGTGCTGCGTTCGATCAACTGTTTGTCGAGCAGTCGCGCGAGGGCGCGGCTGACGGCAACCTTGTCCATTGCGGTGCGTTCGGCGACTTCGCGCGCGGATAGATCGGCACGATGACCGAGCACGGCCATCGCGCGCCATTCGGTGACGGACAGCCCGAAGCGCTTGTCGTAGACCCTGGCGATCGACTGGCTCAAGGTGTTCGACAGCACGCTCAGTCGATACGGCAGGAACGTCTCCAGTTCGAGTAGTGCGCGTCCGGCCACGATGCCTTCCCCTTGCATATAGTTTCAATTGAAACTATAACATGCGTCTGCCGCGCGCGTCGCGCGATGCCTGCCAGGAGCCCGCCATGAATGCGCAACCGAATCCGAACCCTGCAGGCGCGCAGGTTACGACGTTCGAGAATCCGATGGGAATCGACGGTTTCGAGTTCGTCGAATTCGCCTCGCCGGAACCGGAGAAGCTGCACGAGCTGTTTCGCAATCTCGGCTTCACCGCCGTGGCCCGGCACACCTCGCGCAAGATCACCAACTATCGCCAGGGCGACTGCACATTCCTGATCAACGAGGATCCGGACTCGTTCGCCGCCGACTTCGCCGCCAAGCATGGTCCGAGCGCCTGCGGCTTCGCCGTGCGCGTCCGCAAACTCGCCGAGTGGGTGCGCGTGCAGGCGCTCAGGAACGGTGCCGAGTCGATCGAACACAAGGAAACCAGCAAGGCCGTTGCCGCGCCGGTGATCAAGGGAATCGGCGACTGCATGCTCTACATCGTCGATCGCTACGACGACAAAGGCACGATCCACGATCCGGACTGGGAATGGTTGCCGGGCGCCGAACAGATGCCGAAAGGCTTCGGCCTGACCTTCATTGATCACCTGACCCACAACGTGTTCTTCGGCAACATGGGCAAATGGGCGGACTACTACGAGCGCCTGTTCAACTTCCGCGAGATCCGCTATTTCGACATCAAGGGCAGCAAGACCGGGCTCGTTTCCAAGGCGATGACCGCGCCGGATGGCATGGTGCGCATTCCGCTCAACGAGTCCTCGGATGAGAAATCGCAGATCAACGAGTACCTCAACGAGTACAAGGGCGAGGGCATCCAGCACATCGCCTGCTTCACCGACGACATCCATGCGACGGTCGAGGCGATGGCGGCGCGCGGCATCCGTTTTCTGGATACTCCGAGCACCTATTACGACGTGATCGACGAGCGCATACCGAACCACGGCGAAGACATCGTGCGCATGCGCAACAACAGCATCCTGATCGACGCCGATGCGGAAACCAAACAGAAGCTGCTGCTGCAGATCTTCACCAGGAACTGCGTCGGCCCGATCTTCTTCGAGATCATCCAGCGCAAGGGCAATCTCGGTTTCGGTGAAGGCAACTTCACGGCGCTGTTCGAGAGCATCGAGCGCGACCAGATGCAGCGCGGCGTGCTCTGACGCAAACACTCGCGAACCTGCAAGGACCGACGCAATGAACTACATGAGCGGCTTCGGCAACGAATTCGCCAGCGAGGCGATCGCCGGCGTGCTGCCAGTCGGTCGCAACTCGCCGCAGCGCGTGGCACATGGCCTGTACGCCGAGCAGATCTCGGGAACCGCGTTCACCGCGCCGCGTCATCTGAACCAGCGCAGCTGGATCTACCGCATCCGGCCATCGGCGATGCATTCGCCGTTCGTGCACAGCGCGCACCCGACGCTGCACAACCGCTTCAACGAGGTGCCGGCGACGCCGAACCAGCTGCGCTGGGATCCGTTGCCGATGCCGACCGCGCCGACCGACTTCATCGATGGCCTGGTGACCTGGGCCGGCAATGGCGGTGCCGATGTGCAGGCCGGCATCGCGATCCATCTGTACGCTGCCAATCGCGCGATGACGGGTCGGTTCTTCTACAACGCTGATGGCGAGTTGCTGATCGTGCCGCAGCATGGCCGCCTGCGCATCGCTACCGAACTCGGCGTGATCGACATCGAGCCGCAGCAGATCGCCGTGATTCCGCGTGGCATTCGTTTTCGCGTCGAGTTGCCGGACGGCGATGCGCGCGGCTACATCGCGGAGAATTTCGGCGCACCACTGCAGCTTCCCGAACTCGGGCCGATCGGTTCGAACGGTCTCGCCAACCCGCGCGATTTCGAAATTCCGGTCGCTGCATTCGAGGACATCGACGGCGATTTCGAATTGCTCGCCAAGTTCCAGGGCCATCTGTGGACCGCGCGCATCGGCCACTCGCCACTCGACGTGATCGGCTGGCACGGCAACCACGTGCCTTACCGTTATGACCTGCGGCGCTTCAATACGATCGGCTCGATCAGCTACGACCATCCGGATCCGTCGATCTTCACCGTGCTGACCTCCGCGAGTGACACGCCGGGCACGGCCAATCTGGACTTCGTGATCTTTCCGCCGCGCTGGTTATGTGCCGAGGGCACGTTCCGTCCGCCGTGGTTCCATCGCAATGTCGCCAGCGAGTTCATGGGCCTCGTGCACGGTGCCTATGACGCCAAGGCCGGTGGCTTCGTGCCGGGCGGTGGCAGTCTGCACAACTGCATGAGCGGGCACGGACCCGATGCGGCCAGCTACGAGAAGGCAATTGCCGCCGATGTCTCGACGCCCGACCATATCACCGTCACGATGGCCTTCATGTTCGAGACGCGCGCGGTGATCCGGCCAACTTCACAGGCGCTGGATTCGCCGCAGCTTCAGCATGACTACGTCGAGTGCTGGCAGGGGCTGAAGCGACATTTCTCAATCAAGCCACCGATGCTGGCCCGATGAAGTTTGCTGCGCCGATGTCGGCTGGCGCGGCGTGCTCGGCCATTCACAGGTTGCCGATGCCTACCTTGCTGCACTCGCGCGACATCACGGTGGCCGGTTGGCCACGCTCGATCGGGCCCTCGCAGCTCTGCATTACGATGTTGCCGAACTGATCCCTGCATGAAGGAAACTCGATGAAACTTGCCAGTCTCAAGGAAGGCGGCCGCGACGGCACGCTGATCGTTGTCAGCCGCGATTTGTCGCGGGCGGTGCGCGCTAGCGCGATTGCTCCGACACTGCAACGCGCACTCGAGGACTGGGCGACAGCCGAGCCGCGACTTGTCGCGATGGCCGCCAAGCTCGAGGCCGGCACGCGTGACGATGCGTTCCCGCTCGACATCGACGCGCTCGCCTCGCCGTTGCCGCGCGCTTACGAGTTTGTCGATGGCAGCGCCTATCTTCCGCATGTCGCGCGCGTGCGCCGTGCGCGCGGCGCCGAAGTGCCCGAGAGCTTCTACACCGATCCGCTCATGTACCAGGCCACCAGTGCCGGTTTTCTCGCGCCGCGCGATCCGATCCTCGCCGCCAGCGCGGACTGGGGCATCGATCTCGAGGCCGAAGTGATCGTGGTCACCGATGATGTGCCGATGGGCGTCGACGCCACGCGTGCGGCGGCCCACATCCGCCTGGTCGGGCTGGTCAACGATGTCTCGCTGCGCGGCCTGATCCCCGGCGAACTCGCCAAGGGCTTCGGTTTTCTGCAGTCGAAGCCGCGTTCGGCGCTGTCGCCGGTCTTCGTCACGCCGGACGAGCTTGCGGCAGACTGGCGCGCGTGCAAGCTGCACCTGCCGATGCGTACCTGGATCAATGGCGAGTGGTTCGGCGAGGCAGAGACCGGTGTCGACATGCAATTCAGCTTCGCCGAGCTGATCGCCCACGTGGCGAAAACGCGCCCGCTGAGCGCCGGTACGATTGTCGGATCAGGTACGATCGCCAACGAAGACACGACCAAGGGCGCGTCCTGTCTCGCCGAACAGCGCACCGTGGAAACCCTGCGCGATGGCAAGCCGACGACGCCGTTCCTCGCGTTCGGTGATCGCGTGCGCATCGAGGTGCTCGACCGGCAGGGGCACTCGGTATTCGGCGCCATTGAGCAGACCGTCACGCAGTACACTCCGGCGTAGCCGACACGCGCGATGCGTGCTCGATGCAACGGATCGCAGGGGGCGACATGGCGGTGACGATCAAGCTGTACAGCTATTGGCGCTCGAGCGCCGCCTATCGGGTGCGCATCGCGCTCAATCTCAAGCAGCTCGCGCACGAGATCGTGCCGGTGCACCTCGTCAACAACGGCGGCGAACACCACGCGCCGGACTACAGCGCGCTCAATCCGCAGGAGTTCGTGCCGACCCTGCTGGATGGCTCGCGCGTGATCCGGCAATCGCTGGCGATCTGCGAATATCTCGATGAGTCCTACGTCGGGGCGATGAGCCTGCTGCCCTCGACCGCGCGCGAGCGTGCCCGCGTGCGCGCTCTGGCGCAGCTGGTGGCGTGCGACATCCATCCGCTCAACAACCTGCGCGTCATGCAGTTCCTCGAGCGCGAGTTCAGCACGCCACAGGTCGAGCGTGATCGCTGGACGCGGCACTGGATCAATGATGGATTCCGTGCGCTCGAAGCGCTGCTCGCCGACAACTCCTCCACCGGCGTGTTCTGCGACGGTGACGCGCCGAGCATTGCCGACCTCTGTCTCGTGCCGCAGGTCTACAACGCGCGTCGTTTCGGCGTGGATCTCGCGCCGTTTCCGACGATCGCGCGCATCGAACAGGAATGCCTGCTGCTGCCGGCATTCGATGCGGCCAAGCCCGAGAACCAGCCTGACGCGCAACCATGAGCCGGAGGCTCAGCTGGCGATGTAGCGCTGCAGGTGTTCGATCTGCTCGCTCTGCTCGCTGATCACGGCCTTGACCAGATCACCGATCGAAAGCACGCCGACCACCTTGGTGCCGTCGAGCACGGGCAGGTGGCGGATGCGCTTGTCGGTGCACACGCGCATGCAGTGATCGACAGTGTCCTCTGGCGTCACCGTGATGACCTCGACGGTCATGATGTCGCCAACCGGCGTATCCGCCGAGCTGCGCCCCTTGAGCACGACCTTGCGCGCGTAATCGCGCTCGGACACGATGCCGGCCAGGCGATCGTCACGCATGACCAGCAGCGCGCCGACGTAGTGTTCCGACATGAGCCGAATGGCCGCCAGTACCGGGGTGTCGGCCGACGTCGAAACGATCGTGCCACCCTTCTCGGCAATCAGATGCTTGACCTGTCGCATGCTGCCCTCCGCGGTTGATCCGGCGTCCAGGCGCGACGCCGGTGCGTGCAGTCTAGTCCTCCGACGTGCCGAAGGCGTGCCGCATTGCGTCAGTGCGGCGGCAGGTATTCATCGATCAGGTAAAGCGGACGTTGCTTGGCCTCGACATACAGGCGACCGAGGTATTCACCGATCACGCCGAGCGCCATCAACTGCACGCCGCCGAGAAACAGCACTGCAACCATGATGGTCGGATATCCCTGCACCGGGTCGCCGAACATGAGTGCCTTGGCGATGACCCAGATGCCGAAGCCGAAGGCCAGCAGGGCGACGCCGAAGCCGGCGTACGTGGCCACCTTGAGTGGTGCGCTGGAGAATGAGGTAATGCCATCGATGGCGAAGTTCCACAGTTTCCAGTAGTTCCATTTGGTCGCGCCGGCAAAGCGCTCGTCGCGTGCGTACAGCACCGCCTTCTGGCGATAGCCGACCCACGTGAATAGACCTTTCATGAAACGCTGGCGTTCGCGCACCTGTTTCAGTGCATCGAGTGCGCGCTTCGACAGCAAGCGGAAATCCCCGGTATCCCGCGGGACCGGCGTGTCGCTGAGGCGCCCGATCACCTTGTAGAACGTCGATGCAGTGAGTTGCTTGAAACGCGTCTCGCCGGCACGCGAGGTGCGCGTGCCGTAGATCACGTCATAGCCTTCACGCCAATGTGTGACGAAGGTTTCGATCAGTTCGGGCGGGTCCTGCAGGTCGGCATCGATGACCACGACGGCATCGGCATCGGCGTGGTCGAGCCCGGCCGTCAGCGCAAGCTCCTTGCCGAAGTTGCGCGACAGGCGCAGCGTCGCCACGCGTGCATCGCTGGTGCCCAAGTCGCGCATTATCGCGTAGGTGTCGTCGCGACTGCCGTCATCCACGTAGAGAACCGAGCAGGCCAGGTCGAGCGAGTCGAACACGGCGCTCAGCCGCGCATGGAACTCGCGCAGGCCCTCGCTTTCGTTGTAGGCCGGAACGACGACGGTCAAGGTCTGCATGGCACTCGCGCGGCTCGATTCAGTGCGTGATGCTAGCTGATGCACGTCGACCGTGGATGACAGCTCGGCGCACACGGTGCGATCACTGCTCGACATAGGCCGGTCCGCCGAGCTGGCGGACCTGGCGCTGGATCCATTCGGCGCGCCGTTGCACGAACGCACTCGGGCGATCGACCTTGCGCGCGCGCGGATTCGGCAACACGGCTGCGAGCAATGCCGATTGCCGAGCATCGAGACGGGCCGGCGCGATGCCGAAGAAGCGCTCGCTGGCGGCATGTGCACCGTAGATGCCATCACCGAACTCGGCGATGTTCAGATAGACCTCGAGGATGCGCTGCTTCGGCCAGAGCACCTCGATCAGCACCGTGAAGTACACCTCGAGACCCTTGCGCACATAGCTGCGTCCGCTCCACAGGAACAGGTTCTTGGCCACCTGCTGACTGATCGTGCTCGCGCCACGCGCCCGCCCGCCGTCCTCGGCCTCGTCGATGGCCTCCTGGATAGCCTCCACGTCGAAGCCGCTGTGTACGGGAAACTTCTGGTCTTCGGCAGCCACCAGCGCAATCGGCAACTGGGGTGACACCTCCTCGATCGGCGTCCATCGATAGCGCAGCACAAATCCGGACGGACCTTCGGACCGCGCCTCGAGCATGCGCCCCAGCATGAAGGCTGACGTCAGCGGCGGCAGCACGCGCAAAACCAGAACGATCGCGATCGTGGTGACGAACCAGCCGATCACGATCAGGCAAAGCCAGCGCAGCCATCGTCGTCGGGGGAGCCATCGGAATGCCATCAGCGCAGTGTGCCATCACCGCTTGACTGCCAGCCGAACAGGGTGCGCCGAAGCGCACCCTTGACGAGCGCCATTCCCGCGCTCGCGGCAATGACGCAGTTGCCGTTCCCTTTTTCGATCAGAGCGGCGTGCAGGTGAACTGCGACGCCGGCGGATCGAAGCTGCCGCTGAAGATGCGATCGGCATCGTTGCTGGTCATGCGGATCTCATCGAGGAAGGCGCCAGCCACTTCATAGCCGCCATCCGTCCCCAGGCGCCAGCGCACGTTGACGGTCTGGCCCGCATACGCGGCCAGATTCGCGGCAAACGGCTGGAACACGGCAACCGCCGCGTCGTTCGCTGGCGTGGCCGAAGTCGAGCCGGCGAACGTTGCCTTGCCAAGCGGATAGCCGCAGGCATTGCCGGCATTGGTGATCGTGCCCGAGGCCGGGTATCCGCCAACCGGCGGCAGGTCCGCCCAGGTCACGCCGCCATCCGTCGACACTTCCATCACGAGTGCGTCCCAGCCGGTCTCGATGTTGTACTTCATGTTGAAGGTGAGCTGGCCAGCGGGCTGTACGAAGATCGGCGGCGAGGTCATCGACGCACAGACATTGGCCGGATAGGTCGCGCCGTCTGCGCCGCTGTGATAGCTCAGCGTGCCGTTCGTGGCCGACGTGTTGGTTACCTGCCACGGCGCTTCGAGCGTCGAGTAGGCGTGCGTATCGCCGTCATCGAGATAGGCGGTGCCGTCGACACCGCCCGGCCCGATCGCGGTACCGCCGACCGTGCGGCTGATCGGCGCCGAGTTGCCGCTGGCGTCGGTGGCCAGCACCTTGTAGTAGTACGGCGTGCCCTGCGTGACGGCGAAGTCCTCGTAGGTGGGCGGCACGATGCTGCTCGCGATCGTCGTCGGTGAACTGAAATACGGATCGTTCGAACGCAGCACCGAGTAGGTCACCGACGGCGTCACTGGACAGTTGGAAACGGCAGCCTGCCAATCGAGCGGCACCTTGCAGGTTGCATTGAGCGATGCGCCGCCGACCACGCTGTCGGTGTCGAAGGCCGGTTGCAGCGTGCAGGCGTTGGCTGCCGTCGAGTCGATGCACGCCGATGCCTCGCCCTCGACGTCGTTGGCAATGCCACGCACCTTGTAGGCATAGCTGTAGCCGCCCTCGCTGCTGGTGTCGAGCAGCGGGCTGGCATTGCCGGTGGCGACCAGGCGGAAATCGCCGGCCGCGGCCGTCGCGCAGGTGCCGGCGGCACGATAGAGCTGGAAGCCCTGCGCACCGACTGCGGAGGCGAACGCGACCGACGTGCCGCCCGCTGATGCCGAGGTCGTCAATGCGGTTGGTGCCGGGAACGCCGCACTGTCGGGCAGACCGAACGCGCCGGAAACGGCCAGCGCGTAGCCCTGGCGATTCGAGTTCGGTCGCGAACTGCCCGGAACGGCGGTGCCCTTGACGCGGAACGTGTAGCTGCCGGCAACCGGTGCGATCAGGCGCACCTGCTCGACCGTGTTGCGGATATCGGCAGTTCCGCCCGGGGTCGAGGTGCCGGCAGTGAACACGTTGCCGAGATACGTCGTCGCCGCCGGGCCGATCACTTCGAGATCGAGGTTGTTGACCAGTGTCAGCGCCGCACCACCGGTAGCCTCGGGGTCGTACCACGTCAGCGTCGCGCGCAGTTCCTGGCCGGCCTGCACGTTGGCAATCGTGTACTCCTGTACTTCACCGGTTTGCACGCCGGCCACGGTCGTGCGGTCGAACGTGCGCATGCGTCGCGCGTCGGTGGCGAGCGCACTCGGCGTGGTGGCGAACCACAGGTTTGAATCGAGCCAACCGCGACCCCAGCCGTAGGTGCCATTGAAGAACTGCGGCGTCGGCGCCGTGTTCGAGCCGAGTACGGGATTGGTGCCGTTGAGCAGCACGGCCTTCATGAGCATGCCGCTCGGATTGTAGGTGTCGGCCGCCAGACGGGTGCCACGCGGGTAGAAGCCGTCGGTGAAGAACTGGCGCAACAGGCCGGCGTTGCCGGCAATGGTTGGTGCCGACATCGAGGTACCCGAAAGTGCCTTCGACAGCGGTGCCTCGATCGTTGCCGACGTGCTGCTGTCACCCGACGCCGAGATCGTCGAGCTGCCCGGCGCCACGATGTCGGGCTTGAGGCGGCCATCACGCGTCGGGCCTCGGCTCGAGAATCCCGCGATCACTTTCGACCCGGCATGACCGAGCGCACCGACCGTGATCGCGTTCTTGGCATTGCCCGGAGAGCCGATCGTGGTGGCGCCCGAGCCGCTGTTGCCGGCCGAGACGACGAAGATCATGTCCTCCTGATTCCACAGTGATGCATCGACAACGCGGTCACTGCCGCTGTAGGCACCCGCACTCGCACTGCCCCAACTCGCGTTGTGGATGCGTGCGCCGGCGTCGTAGGCCTGCTTCAGCGTGCCGCGCAGATCGGTGATCGACAGGCAGCCGTTGGTATCGTTGCCGATGTCCTGGAACAGCAACTGCGCGTTCGGCGCCATGCCGTCCGCCAGTTCGTGACCCGAGGAGGTCGGTGTCGATGCGGTGTAGCTGGTCGCGCCGACCGTGCCACCGGCGTCGCCGGCCATCGTTCATGCCGCATGCGTGCCGTGCCAGCTGGTTGGACTCGTGCCGCCGGGACAGACAAGGTTGTTGTCGTAGGCGGTCGCGCCGGGCTGCACCCAGTAGCCGTAGACCTTGTTCACGGCATTGGCGGCGCCGAGTGCCGGCGGTACCGGACTGTCGGCAACGGTTACTGCGGTGACGTCGCCCGCGCCAAGGTTCAGCGTCGTGAACCACGCTTCATTGGCGTCGAGGCCGGAATCGGAAATGCTCAGGATCTGGCCAGTGCCGAAAATGCCCTGGTCCCACAGCGGCTGGCGGCCAGGCTCGACCGCGCCGGAACCCGGCGTGCCGGCAGTCGGCGAATCGCCCTGGATCGCGCCGATGCCGCCGGCGTTGTTGACGTATTCCTGCAGATGCGGTGCCACCCAGGCGACGCCGTCTTCGGCGGTCGCGGCGACGATCAATGCGGCCAGACCGCTCGAGTCGACCTTGGCGCGCACGAACGGCATGTGCTCGTCGCCGGCAACCGAGACGATCGACACGCCGGATACCTTGGTCAATGCGCTGGCGATGCGCTCCGCTGACTCACCGGCGAATCCGAACACGTCGATGTTGAAGCCGCCATCGACGGCTTCCGCCAGGGTCGAGCGCGCATCGGTCCACAGCGCCGGATCGAGCTTCAGGCCCGGCTGGTACAGCCCGACCCAGCGCACATCGGCATCACCGCGCAGTGCGCCGAGCGTGGTCGCATCGAGGCGCACCTGGTAGGCATTGTTCGGCACGTAACCGAGAAACGTGATGCCGAGTTTTTCGAGTCGCGTGCGCGCCGCTGCCGGATTGCCTTCGAACTGCACGATGGCATAGCGGCTGGCCTCGACTTCGGCTGCAGCGCCAACGCTGCTGAAGTCGATGCGCTCGCTCTGCGGATCGATCAGGCCCGAGCGCAACAACAACAGCTTCGCATTCGCCGCCGTGCTGTCGTTGAGCTGCTCCGGCGTCGGAAGGTGGGGAGAAACGGAACGCACGGGCACGTTGACGGCGTGTGCCTGGCCAAGCGCGATGACGACGGCGGCTGCGAGTGCCGTGCGCGCAAATAGAACTGATTTCATGGGTGATGCCCCGATTGGATGGGTGGAAACACAGGAGACTTCGATCGCGCTCCGAGCGCGGCGGGAAGTGGTGCAAACGGACTGCGCGCACAGTCGACCGCGAACATCGACGAGTGCGGCCAATCACCGAGTCGAACCGAGGGAATCCGGACCGTCAGGCGGGGTGGCCAGCGGGATCGCATCATTGCGTGTCCCGATCGCTCGATTGTGCGCCGGCCCGATGCCGAGTTCCATAGGAGAATGGTCGGGAGGCGCGCGTGCGCATCGTTCAGCTTTCGTGCGCAAGACAGATTCGTGCGGCGCACCTTGCATCGCACGGTTGACGACCTATCTCGTCGGCCTGCAACCGGTGAATACAGATGAGTGAAGAGAACGATTTCCTGCAACGCTTCCAGCTGCAACGCGCCGGTGTGCGTGGCGGGCTGGTACGACTCGATGCGAGCTGGGCGGCCATGCGCGAACACGCCGACTATCCACCCGCCGTCGTGCGCCTGCTCGGCGAGGCAGCCACCGCGAGCGCGCTGTTTGCAGGTTCGCTGAAGTTCGAGGGTAGCCTGTCGATCCACCTTCGCGGCGCGGGCGACCTGCGCCTGCTGTTCGCCGAATGCACCCACGATGGCCGCGTGCGTGGCATTGCGCGCTGGGACGGTGACGCCGATGTCGCATCGATCGAGCTCGCACAGCCCTCGACGCAACTCGCCATCACCATTGAGAACGCGCAGACGGCGACGCGCTATCAGGGCCTCGTCGCGGTCGAGTCATCAACCCTTGCAAGCGCCTTCGAGGGCTACTTCGAACGATCCGAGCAGTTGCCGACGCGCGTGGTGCTGATTGCGGCGGCTGGTCGATGCGCGGGCCTCATGGTCCAGCACGTACCGGCGGAGGGTGGCGAAGAACGCGTGCACGATGATGATGCGTGGAATCGTATCGGCCATCTGCTCGCGACCCTCAGCGCATCCGAGCTGCTCGATCTCGAGCCGGAGGTGCTGCTGCATCGACTGTTCCACGACGAAGGCCTGAAACTCGAGACGCCTCGACCACTCGCATTCAAATGCAGCTGCTCGCACGACCGCGTCGTCGGTATGCTGCGCGCCCTCGGCCGCGAGGAAAGCGAAGCGGCACTCGACGAAAAGGGCGTCATGTCGATCACCTGCGAGTTCTGCAACCGCCTCTACACGTTCGACCGCGTGGATCTGGCACTCGTCTTCACCACCAGCATCAGCCCGCCCAGCTCGACCACCGCGCAGTAGAACGCGACCGAAGTGTCCCAGACTTCTTGCCCTCCCCCCGACCCCGCAGGGGAAGGGAAATGGAGTCGCTCGCGCGATCGATATGCTCAGCCTGCTTGCCCTTCCCCTGCGCAGCGGGGGAAGGTGCCCGGAGGTCGGAAGGGGGGCTTTGGCATTGGCGTTCGAATTCGCGTTTCGTGGCAGCGATCAATCACCCACACACTCAAATCACGCGTTGGATTTCCCTTCCCCTGCGCAGCGGGGGAAGGTGCCCCGACAGGGGCGGAAGGG
>JBBSOU010000088.1:0-15721 GCA_038259445.1 Lysobacterales bacterium
CGCCGCCACGACCTCGACTGGGTTCGCGTTCTCGCCTTCAGCCTGCTCGTGCTTTACCACGTCGGCATGTACTACGTGAGTTGGGATTGGCATGTGAAGAGCCCGGATGCGGGACCGTCGATCGAGCCACTGATGGTGCTGAGTTCGCCGTGGCGCCTCAGCCTGCTGTTTCTCGTGTCGGGTGTGGCCACGGCATTCCTGCTCGGCAGGCAACGCGAGGGATTCCTGCGCGCACGCTCGTGGCGGCTGCTCGTTCCGCTGATCTTCGGCATGCTCGTGATCGTGCCGCCGCAGGCCTACTACGAGGTGGTCGAGAAGCTCCCCGGTGGCTATCACGACGGCTACCTCGCGTTCTGGGGTCGTTACCTGATGGCCGACCCGAACTTCTGTCGCGGCGACGACTGCCTCGACGTGCCGACCTGGAACCATCTCTGGTTCGTCGCCTATCTGTGGGCCTACACGATGCTGCTCGGACTGGCGCTGCGCTTCCTGCCCGTGCTCAGCACGCGCGTGATGCATCGAGTGGAGAGTGCACTGGGTGGCGTTGGCCTGTTGATCTGGCCGCTGCTCTGGCTGGTTGCCGCGCGCCTCGTGCTGTTTCCGGTTTTCGATTCAACGCACGGGCTGATCGACGACTGGTACAACCACGCCCAGTACTTCGCGGTATTCCTGATCGGGTTTGCCATCGCAAAATCGAACTCGACATGGGATGCCATCGAAGCATCCCGTCGAATCGCCGGTCTCGTTGCGCTCGGGTGTGGCGGGTTTCTGAGCTGGTACTTCAGCACGTACAGCGGCGACATCCCTGCACCGACTGCCCTGCTGCATGTCCAGCGCGTGATCTGGGCGGTCATGACGTGGAGCGTGATCGTCGCCGTTCTCGGCTACGCCCGACACATCGCCCCCGGCGACAGCCCAACCCTTCGCTATCTGTCGGCGGCCATTTTCCCGGTCTACATCCTTCATCAGACCGTGATCGTCGTACTCGCCCATAACCTCAAACCATTCGCCATTTCGCCCGCTATGGAAGGACCACTGCTGATCATCGCGACGTTTGCGCTGTGCTTCCTCGGTTACGAGATCGTGCGACGGATTGCGGTTCTGCGGCCGTTGTTCGGACTCAAGTCATTGCGCAGGGACGTGACCGATGCCAATGTCTCGAAACGCATGGCCGAGCGCGGGTATTGACGGTACGGTCGAAGCAGAATCGGATGCGCGCCAGCGTTGGCGGCTTGCACGCGAAGCGTTGCCCACCCTCAGCCTGGCTTGGCGACCATCAGCCAGAAGATCACCATGACGCTGACGAACGCCGGCCAGCCGAGCACGATCCACGCACGCATTGCGCGGTGATAGCCCGGCGGCAGCGGCGTGCCGTCGCGCACACACGCCTCGGCAAGATTGCGCATCTTCCATTGCAGCCACACCACCGGCAGCCAGCACGCGCCGATGACGAAAAACAGGATCAGCGCGGTCTTGATCCAGAACACCGAGAACGGCAAGCCGAGACGATCGACCAGCCAGAGGCCGCTGGCAAACTGGATGATCACCGCCGGCGCGGTGAACAGCGTGTCGGCGAGCACAACGGTGCGTGCGGTGGCGGCGATCTGCGCGACATCGCCGCGGCGATCGGCGATCCAGAAGAAGAACGCGATGCCGAGTCCGGTGCCGAACAGCACGGTCGAGGACAGGATGTGGATCCATTTGACGACAAGATAATCCATCGTCAGCGCCGCTCGGCCAGTACCCATGCAATGGCAATCGCAGGCACCACGACAAGATTCTTGGCCAGCCCGCCGAGCGGATCGAGCCATGCACCCGGCATCGCCATGCCGAACGCGACCGTGTAGGCGAGCACGCTTGCTGCCATCAGTGACAACACGAGGCGTGGCTTCCAGCCAGACGCAAGCCAGACGCCAAACACGATATCGATCACGCCCGCCGCACGCGCCGTGGCAACCGGCGCCAGCGACGCGAGCCATGAGTCACCAACCATCTGCTCGATCTGCGCCGCCGGCGTGACGATACCGGCCCATCCGGACAGCAGCCACAGCAACACGAGCGCGATGCGCAAGGTGGGCCCGAGAAAGTAGAGCTGCGCATGCCAGCGATCCTGCACCTGACTTGGGCGCGCTGCCAGCACCTCGTGCAACGGTCGCGGCGCGAAGCCGAGGGCATCATGCAGGCGTGGCCACGCGTCGGCCGGAGTGACATTGCCGCGCTGGAGCATTCGCCACATGGTCTTGCCGACCGGACCGCGGCCGATCAGCTCGAACAGCGCAACCTGCGCGCTGACGAGCACGGACGGAACGCGCACTTCGCGGTCGCCCTCGATGCGCAGCCAGTGACGCCAGGTGCGTTGATAGTCGCGCAGTGTCATCGGCTCCGGGCCACCGACGTCGTAGCTTCCGGCAGTGCCAGCAAGCGCGTGGACCACCAGCGTCCCGAGATCCTCAGCGGCGACCGGCTGGATCTTCCAAGCGCCGTCTCCCGGCAACACCTGCGCGAACGGCAGCGCCGCAAGCGCGCGCAGCAATGACGTACCGCCGTACGAGCCGGCCAGTGCATAGACGACCGAAGGCCGCAACACGACGGCATCGATCGCCAATGCATGCAAGGCATCGTCGAACCGATGCTTGGACGCGATGAATGCACCATCTTCGGGACAGCCGAGTGCCGAGATCTGCACGAAGCGACGAACTCCTGCATCGACACACGCCTGCGCAAGCGCCAGCGGCGCATCGACATGGATGGACGCAAATGTCTGCGGCCCGTTTTCGCGCAGGATACCGGCGGCATTGACCACGGCATCGATACCCTGCAGCACCTCACGCCAGTCCGAAGCTTCGGTCATCCGCGACAGGTCACAATGGCGCTCATCAACGCGCGGCACGCGACCACGAACGCGCGCACCACGCAGAACGCGATGCCCGCGCGCAAGAAGCGCCGCAACGATGAATCCACCGAGAAAGCCGTTCGCGCCAACGACCAGGACGGTGGAGACACTCGGCTCAATCACCGGGTCATCGCTCGTGTTCATGGCACCTGTTGCTCAACTGCGTGCCGAGAGTATGGCGACAGGTTCGGTCCTGGTCTAACCAGTCCGCAGACGCCTCTGTGCTGGCACGCGTCGCGCGCACGTGGTCGTTGGTCAGCATGCATTCGATGTCAATCGCCATATCCTCGAGGCGACCCACCGAGTTGATGCGCGTGCCGAACATCGCGCACACGGCGATTCCGGGAAAGCGGCGGTCGATCTGGCCGCAGGCGGCCGTGCCCGCCTGCACGACTACTGCATCCAGTGATTTGATATGGTTCACAGCCGGGATCGACGTCCTGTCGCGCCCGAGCGGAACCGGTCGATCTCATGGACAACGCGGTCTGCAACGCGATCTGGCGCTTCGGCGATGTGGTGTTCGACGAGCGCTCGCTCGAGCTCACGGTGTCCGGCGAAGTGGTCGCACTGGAACCCAAGGCGCTCGAATTGTTGCGCGTGCTGGTGCGCCGGCCAGGCGAAGTCGTGACCAAGGACGAACTGCTTGAGTCCGTCTGGCCCGGCCGCGTGGTCACCGAAGGTGTGCTGGTCAAGGCCGTCGGCAAGCTGCGCGCGGCACTCGGCGACATCGACGGTCAAATGCTTCGTACTGCACACGGCTACGGCTACCGTCTGGTCGCCAATGTGGTGGCGGAAGTCGCAGCGCATGAGCCTGCTCCGAGCGCGCTGGCGCTGGAGGCCGGCCAGCCCATTGCGGGCCGACGCCACTGGATTCTGCAGCGCCGGCTCGGCGATGGCGGCCACGGCGAGGTCTGGCTCGGCGAACATGCCAAGACCCACGAGCAGCACGTATTCAAATTCGCACGCGATGCCGCGGCACTGACCGCACTGAAGCGAGAGGCGACGTTGTTCCGGCTTTTCCTAGAGTCGCTCGGCGAACGCGACGACCTGTCTCCGGTATTGGACTGGAACTTCGACGAGTTCCCGTACTTCCTCGAATCGACTTACATCCCCGCCGGCAGCCTGCTGGATTGGTGCGACAGCCTCGGTGGCGCCATCGCGGTGCCGTTCGCGCAACGCATAGAGATTTCTGCGCAGGTGGCCGACGCGCTGGCGGTCGCGCACGGGGTTGGCGTGCTGCACAAGGATCTCAAGCCCGGCAACGTGCTGATCCAGATCGACGGCGAATCGCCGCCGCGAGCGCGACTGACCGACTTCGGCAGCGGCCGCTTGATGGATCCTGCGCAGCTCGAAGCGCTCGGCATCACGCGCATGGGTTACACGCGCACCATGGATCAGGTCGGCGGTGATTCGACCTCGGGCACGCCGCTGTACATCGCGCCCGAGCTTCTGGCCGGGAACGCGCCGACCATCCGCAGCGATATCTACGCGCTCGGCGTGATGCTGTGGCAATTGGCGATAGGAGACCTGAGACGACCGCTGTCTGCCGGCTGGGAACGTCTCGTCGTCGATCCTTTGCTGCAAGAAGACATCGCTGCCTGCATCGACGGTGAGCCAGCGCGCCGGCTCGACAGTGCCGCCGCGCTGGCACGACGCCTGCGCACACTCGACCATCGCCGCGCCGAGCGGTCGCAGATGCTGCACGATGCTCAGGCACGGCAACTCCTGGAGGCGAGCATCGTGCGGGCGCGTACGCGGCGGCGCTGGCTCACCGCCATCGCTGCGACGCTGGCGGTTGGCGTGATTGCGGCAAGCCTGCTTGCGCTGCGCTTGCGTGACTCCGAAGCACTGGCGCGCGCGCAGGCGCAGCGTGCCGACGTGCAGGCCGCGCGCGCGGCCGCGGTCAGCCGCTTTCTTGTCCACGACCTGATGCTTCAAGCTGATCCCGGCCATAAGGACCATCCCGGCAATGCCGAGCCGACCCTGCGCGCCGCCATCGATGTCGCGATCAGCAGGATCGACGAGCGCTTCGCCAACGAGCCGGCGAACGAAGCCGCCGTACGCCGCGCGATCGCCGCAGCCCAGATTGGTCGCAGCGAGCTGGATGCCGCGCTGGCGCAGCTCGATGCGGCAGAGCGCGCAATCGACGGCGTCGAGGTCGATGCCGACCTGCGCCTCGATCTGCGCGGTCAACGTGCTGAAGTGGCGTTCGCGCGTGGTCGTTTCGAAGAGGCGCGTGCGCTGCTGGGTGATCCCGATAAGCTCACGGTCGCGCCGGGCGCGAGCGAAGCTGCGTTTCATGCAGCGTGGTTGTCGGCGCTGGTGGAAATGCGCCTCGGGCGCGTCGATGACGCGATCGAGCGCCTTGGCGCGCTGGTCGGTGTCGCGCGCATCCATTATGGGCCCGATGATCCCTCGACCCTGATGAGCATGAGGTACCACAGCGATGCCTTGCGCGCTGGCGGCCGCTTCGCGGAAGCGCGGGAAGTCGCCGAATTGAGCTACAAAACCGCGCAGCGAAGTTTCGGAGCGGCCGACCCGCGAATCACCAGCTACGCCATCAGCCTCGGGCGCATCGAGTCGCAACTTGGGAACCATGACAAGGCACTGGCGTTGCTGCTCGAGGCACAATCAACGCGCGCAAAAGTCCAGACTGGCTCGTGGGCCCCGGGAGAGCTGATCCTGCGCGAACTGATTGCCAAAGCCCACGAAGACCTCGGACAAACCGACGAGGCTCTGTCCAGCGCGCGAACTGCGCTGAACGAGGCGCTGGCAGCGGGGACGACTTCGCCCGATGTGTTGACAACGCTTGGCAACTTCGCGCGGATGATCGGACGCATCGGTCCGCTCGAGGAGGGGATCGCCAGCGCGACCGAAATCGCCGCGCTGTGGCGCAAGCATTATCCACCGACCCGCAGGGAGGCGATCATCCAGCGCGCGCAGCGCACATCGATGTTGCAGAAGGCACTGCGCTGGAGCGAAGCCGAGGCCGAACAGCGCGAGGTGCTGGCACTTGCCGTTGACGCGCTGCCGCCCGAAAGCGCGCAGCTGGGATCGATGCTTCTGCAATGGGCTGAAAGCCTGCAGGCACTCGGCCGTGATGCGGAAGCGATCGAACACTTCGACCGCGGGCTCGCGATTGCAGCGACCGCGCAAGCGCGCGGCAGCCCGTTGCCCGACATCGAGCGCTACCGGGGGCTACGGGAGCGCCTCAACGGCGCCAGGCCCTGAACCGGCAGCATCCGCCATTGCCCGCCTCCGCCCTGGCGTGCGTTGCGGTGGACCAGACCGTCCAAACCTGACAATTCCTTCGCACATCACGTTTGCTCGACGACGCCCCACCATTGGGTGGCCGCGCGAAGCCGTAGGCTCGACGATTCCACTTCATCTCGTGACACTCGGGACAGACTTCAGGCGCTGCTCGCGTCAGCGAACGATCGAGACGGTGCTGGCGCCGGACAGTGAAATCAGATCAGCCTGCGTTGACTGCTGCAAGCCAACGTACCTTCGATGCCGCCAAAACGGTCCACACCCGGGCATGCAGGTGATCTACGGCCGTCGCGCTTCACCGGCCGATCGCATTTTCGCCAACGGCTTCGAGCCGGGCTAATCGGCCTGCATATGCCTCACGAGCAACTGCACGCTGCTGCGCCCGTTCCATTCGTTGACGTCGAGCTGATAGGCGACGTGCAGGCGCGATGGGGGTGCAGAGCTCGTGTCAGCGTTGAACTGGATCGCCTCGATCGGCGTCGGGTGTCCCGGCAGGCGCAGGTTCAAGCGCAGATGCTTGCTGCCGACGACATGCCAGTTGTCGAGCTCGAAGCGGTTGTCGAAAAGCCGTTCGGCAAAGCCCTGGCCCCATCGGCCAGCCTCGCGCACGTGTGCGGCAGTCTCAGGACCCGATCACCATTCTCCGCTCGAGCAAACCGAGCAGACCCAACGCGCGAACACGCTCACGCCACTCTTCCACTTGCTGGTCGGCGCCTTCTGCATGGAGCGCACCGAGAGCACGCAGCTCAAGCAGCTGTTGATCGTGCTCACGTGCGTGAGCAATCAGCCACTGCAGACGCTGCATGCGTTCCGGATTTCCGTCGAGGCGAGATCTCAGCAGTGCCCAGGTGAACTCGCTTGCAAAATTCGGCGCGCCGTCGAGCAAGGAGCGCGCCACCGCCAATTCGCGCTCGGCGTCAGCGTGGCGATCCTGTTCGATGAGGACTTGCGCCAACAGCAAACGCGCATCGCGTTCGATTGGAGGTTCCGAGTCTTCATTGCCTTCTACAGAAATCGCAATCGCTGCCTGCTCGGCAACGGCAAGACGGCCTTCGGCCAGATCGACTCGCGCGAGATCCAGCCGGCTGGCGCGCTGCAGCGCAAGTGCCCCGGTCGTCGTTCGATTTGCCAGAGCCAACGCGAACGCGTCGCGCGCCGCTCGTGGTTCGCCACGCAGCATCGCAGCCCGGCCGCGCAAGGTTGCCACGGTTGACTGCTTTTCCAGATCAACATTTTCAAGAGCCTCGGCTGCGTCGAGCAACGAACCCGCCCCGGGCAAATCGGCGCGATGCAGGCGTACATCGGCGCGAATGGCCAGAATTTCGCTCAGTCGATTGGGATCATCGAGTTGCGCGAAGATCGTACCGGCTTCTTCTGCGAACTCGGCGGCATCCGAGAGTGCGCCCCGGTCCAGCGCTGCAGCGGAGAGATTGATCAGAATGCGCCCTGTATCGGCTGGCTGCTTGAGCTCGCGAAACAGTTTGAGCGCCTCACGATTGAGCTTGTCGGCGGAGCGCAGATCGCCCTCCAGTTGCGAAAGATTCGAGAGGTGTCCAAGAGTGACGGCCTCCATGCGGCGATCGTGCAGTTCACGGAACAGCGTCAGCGCCGCATCATAATTTCGTCGCGCATCGGCATAGCGCGCTTCGCGCATGGCCAGGTTGGCCAGATTGCCACGGACATTCGCGCGTACAGAGGCCGTGCCCGACTGCTCGGCTAGTCGAAGTGCTCGATCGAGGTACGCGCGCGCTTCGTCGTTGCGACCGATGCGTTGCAGGGGTCCGGCCGCCGCACTGAGTGCGCTCGCCACTCCATCCCAGTTGCGCGCAATTTCATGCTGTTGCGCGGCCGCCGCGTAGTAGGCAAGCGCATCTTCGGTTACTCCAAGACGCCTTGCCAGGCGACCGCGAGCGTGCAGCAGTCGACCGACGGCGTAGTCGTCGCCGCCTTCGCGAACGCGCGCCTGCAGCGTATCGAGTGCGATGTTGACGCCTTCCATCTCGCCCTGTGCCAGCACCAGGTCGATCTGCTCGAGACGCGTCGCGATGGCGGGACGCAGCAGGCCGTGGGCTTCGAGCGTGCTGATTGCATTGGAATAGGCTGCGCGCGATTCAGCTATCTTGCCGCTGGCCTTGAGCGCACGTGCGTGTTCGGCTTCAGCGAGCGCAGAAAGCACCTGCCAGCGTGTGTCGGATGCCAATTGAGCCGCCTGCGATTGGGTCAACTGGCGTTGAATGTCGCCCTCATCACCGGCCAGTTGCGCAGACATCAGCAGCAACCGCGGTGGTGGAATGCCATCCAGCTGCGATAGTCGTTCGAACGTGTCGCGAAGTTCCGGCGACGCCTCGTGGACTTGTGCCGAGTAGAACGCGAGCCCCACATCCACATCGCGGGGATCGATCTCGTAGGCGATGCGCCAATCTTCCATTGCCGCACCGTATCGGCCGGCCACTTCGTGTTGCAATGCGCTGAGAATGACGTGGTCGACGCGACGCAGGTTCGCCTTGCGCGATTCAAGAACTGACAATGCCTGCGTCGCGAGTACACGCTCACCGCGCAGAAGGTGCAGGCTCGCCTGCCATAGTGCGAGTCGCGGTACATCCTCCAGGCCGCGTGCCTTGTCGAGTGCGGCCAGCGCGTCGCCGGTATCGAAATATCGCGCTGCCTGCATTGCAGCATTTGCAAGGTCCCTTGCACGTCCAGCGCTCGGCCAGCCCGGCGACGCAGCCTGTGAGCCCCAATGCTGCCATGGCGCGGCCCATAGCAATGCGATCAGTGCAATCAACGCCAGCGGCACCATGACCAGCGGCCTGAGTCCAGCTCGAACGCGGCTGCTCGGAGGTGCCTCGACATGTGCGAATGGCGGAGCATCGGGCGTTTGCTCATGGCTTGCAGTCGCGGCACCTGCGCTGAGCTCGGCTATGAACCGGTAGCCGATCCGGTGCCTCGTTTCAATCGCGCGCGGATCATCTGCATGATCACCCAACGCCTCGCGCAGCTCTCGGATCGTCTGGGCGACGGCACTGCTGGATATGGACTGGTGGCCCCAGATCGCATCGAGCAGCTGATCCTTGCTTACCACCGCCGGTGCACGCTCCACCAGATATTGCAGAACCAGAAAGGACTGACGCCGCAACGGCAATTCACCGGCCGGATGACGCAGTGTCCGTTGGTCCGTATCGAGAACGAACTCGAGGAATTCGTAGCGCACGGGGTGAGTCTACTGCATCGGTGCGCCGAGGCGACTCGTTGCCATCCCGAAGTGCCGATGAACGCGCGGTTTTCATGCGAATTTCACGCCTGCTGCATGCCTTGTGCACAACTTGCCGAATTCGTTTGGGCAGCATGCTGTCCTCGGGTCAGGCTTCTGGAGCAATCATGAGTACTCCCCTTTTGTCACGTTCGGGACCGTGGCTGGCGTTCACCATCATGGCACTGTTGTCGGTGCTGCATGCGCATGCAGCAACCATCCGCATCACCAGTTTGTCCGACGACGACCAACCTGACGATTTCTGCACGTTGCGCGAGGCGATCATCGCCGCCAACACCAATGCGTTCTATCGCGGCTGTGGCGCAGGCAACACCGCGGACGAGATCGTCTGGCTGCTTCCCGGCACCGTGGTATTGGCGTCCGACCTACCGATCATCACCAGCGGCGTTGCCATACGCGGTATCGGCGTGAACGTCACGCACGTGGACGGATCCGGGCAGTTCCGCATTTTCGAGTTTCCGGGTCCCGCCAGTGGCGATGACGCGCTTCTGATCGAACACCTGCGTCTGAGCGGCGGACTGAACTCCGATGGCGGGGCCATCAGCGTCGGCAATGGTCGGTCGTTGCGTGTCCTCGATTCGAAGCTCGACGGCAATACCGCCAGCAATACGGGTGGCGCCGTTCAAGCCAGTCAGGCGAGCGCAGTCGACATCCAGCGAAGCTCGATCATCGAAAACCTCGCTGCAAATGGCAGCGGCGGCGGCATCTCGGTGTTCGATGGCAACCTGAGCGTGATCGAGTCGACCGTCGCCGGCAATGCCGCATCGCTCGGCAGTGGCGGTGGCATCGAGGCCTACACTGTCCAGGCCTTGCTCGTCGATCGTTCCACACTTTCCGGCAACCGCGCCGGAGCTCACGGCGGCGGGCTTCAGTTCGTTGGCAACGCAGCGAACGGCGATGGTGCCGTTGTTCGATCGACGACGATCATCGGCAACGTGGCCGACGCAGACAACTCGGACCACGGCTTCGGTGGCGGAATCGACGTTGCCGGACCCGTAACCCTGATCCTGACGAACAGTGTCGTCGCCGGGAATCGTGCGCTGGTGACGACCTCGGTCGATTGCCCGGATATCGACGTACGTCTGAATGCAGCGCTGGACAGCCAGGGCTTCAACGCGGTCGGCAGCAACGCCTGCGTGACCACTGCGCTGGCGCCGGGCCTTCCGAATGCAAACAACGATTTCGTCGGCACCGAAGCAGCCGTGCTCGATCCGCAGCTGGGGCCACTCCTGATGAATGGCGGTGCCACCGCCACGCATCTGCCGCTCCCGGGTTCCCTGCTGCTTGACCAGGGCAGTTGCGCCACCGAGATCCAGGATCAGCGGGGCATGCAGAATCCGCTGACCGGGTTACGCGTCGTCGACGAGCCCGCCATCGGCAACCTCGCCGATGGCTGCGACATCGGTTCGGTCGAGGGCAGTGGCTCGCCGTCCGATCTGCTGTTTCGCGATGGCTTTGAATAGACGTCGTCAACTGGGACATCCCAGCCACGATTCATGCATGCAATTCAACGCAATTTCAGAACATCCTCATCGCATCTCGAAGACTTGAACGCGTCCCTCCGTCAGCCTGAGACAACTTGCACTCGCACGACGCAAGCCCCCTGACATGGAGATCACCGCGTGAACCATCAGCGAAGCCTCATCCCGTTCCTCGTTCTTTTCCTGTGCAACGCCGTATCCGCCGCCACGATCGTCACGATCGACGCGGGACCTGTGGCCGGACATCCCTCAATTGCGATCGGCGTCGATGGTTTTCCGGTCATCGCCTACGAGACCGCCGACGGTCGACTGCGGTTGGCGAAATGCGCGGACGTCGATTGCACCACGCAGTCGAGGGCATACATTTCGGATCCTCCGACCGGCACGACTGCCGGAAGGTACAACTCGGTCGCCATTGGTGCCGACGGCAACCCGGCCATTGCGTTCTACGACACCGTCGATGTCGCACTGAAGCTGGTGAAATGCAGCAGCTCGAATTGCGCTGGAGGAGGTGCCGAGTTCCGCACCATCGACCCCGGTCCGTACGTCCCCATCGACGTCGCACTGGCCTTCGATGCGGACGGCAAGGCCGCGTTCGCCTACCAGGACGCTTCGCAACAGGCCCTTATGCTGGCTCGCTGCGCGAACGCGGGATGCGGCAACGTCAACATAGAGGTGCTCGCGCCATTGGCCGGTGGTGTCCATCACGGGCAGCATGCAGCGATTGCGATTGGCTTGAACGGTGCTCCGGTCGTATCGGGCCGCCAGTGGAGCACTCAGCATACGGCACTCGATTTCATCATCTGCGCAGAACAGCCCTGCACAGGGCCATTGCAGAGGCTGTTCGGCGGCGTCGGCCAGCCGATCGACAATCCGGCGATGGCACTCAGGGCGGACTTCCGACCGGCATTTGCGTATCACGGCGTAAACACCGACAGCCTGATATTCGGTTGGTGCGAAGACGCTGATTGCAGCGGCAGCCGAAACTCACGCGTGCTCGACGATGGCTCGCTCGGCGCCGGCGCCTATACCGCGATTGCCGTCCGTGAGGATGGACGGCCGGTCATTGCCTACCAGAAGCGTGTCACCGTCGCCGGCGGTGCCAATGCCTTGTACGTCGTCGAGTGCAACGACAGCAATTGCGCGGTATCGAGAAACGTCGAGGTCGACCTGCATGGCAGCGACACCGGCGTCGACCCCGCAATCGCAATTGGCGCGGACGGCGGTACGGTGATCGCCTATTTCGACGCGTCCGCGAGCAGCCTCATGCTGGCCAAGTGCAGCGCCCGCGGATGTGACGGTCCAGGCGATCGCATTTTTGCGGACGGCTTCGATTGAGGCGGATCGTTCCCGGCCCACGCGAGGGCAGCGATACGCGCTTTCATCGCGCGGGTTGCCGCCATCGCGGCGGGCAATGTTGAGCGATGGAGCGCTTCGCTTGCATGGTTGGCAACGCACGTCCGATTCAAACCACCTTGCGTCATTGTCTCAACAGCGGTAGTGGGGTTGGCGACGCGAGTAGATTACCCAGCGCGCGATCACGTGTCAGTTCTGGAAGCCATCCCGAAAGATGAACTCGCTTTGATAAATGATCTGCACGGCACCGGCGTCGAATGCGACGGCGTCGTGATTGCGAATGCCGATCGCGAGATCACTCGCGCCATCTTCATTGAAGTCCGCAATCGCCACAGCGATGCCGAAGCGATCATCGGCATTCGCCGGGGCCAAAGAAAGCGGTGCACGCAACGTCCAGCGTTCGCTGCGCGTCGGGCTCAATCCGTTCGCGGATGCGTGGAGGATCCAAACGGAGCCGGCCGCGTCGAGTCCGGCAACGTCGTCTTCGGGTGCACCGAGCACCAGGCTGTCGAACGTGCTGGTGCCGAGCAGACGCCCTGCCGTCATCACGCGCCCGATGGTCCCGCCTTCGGCAATCGGCGTCGGCAAATCGATGCCGCGCACGTACTCCGCGCCGTTCGGGCCAGGACCGGTGATCGAGGACATCAGCACGGTCACCGAGCCGCGCTCGGGCGCGGCACCGGCCACGTTGGGTGCGCCGATCGCGAGGTCGGGCAAGGCGTCGCTGTTGAATCTTCCAATGGCAAAACCGGCGCCGAAATCCTGGGTGACTTGCGTGCAGCTGCCCGGCACGCCTTGCTCGCCCGGAAAATAGCTGCGCGACTGCGTGTTGACGATGCCGTTGACGCTGCCGCGAAGGATGACGACGCCACCACTGCGCATGTCATTGGCGCAGCGCGCGTTCGGTATTCCGATCACCAGATCGTCGTAGCCGTCATTGGTGAAGTCGGCCGACGCCACGCGCGTGCCGAAACCGTCATCCTCTTCAGGCAATACGCCAAGTCCATCGGTCGCGCGTGCAAACAGCTTGCTGCGCGCTGGACCAATGCCGCTCGATGATCCGTACACGACCAGCACGGCACCTGCATCGATTGCTCCCGGATACGGTCTGGAGCTAGCGCCAATCGCAAGATCGTCGTAACCGTCGTTGTCAAAATCGCCACTGGCCAGCGACGTTCCGAGAAAATCGCGATCTGCCGCCACCCCGATGTATCCATCACTGCCGATGCGAATGACTTCCTGAGTGGTCCACGTGCCCACGTTTGAACGATCGACGATCGACACCGACCCGCGCGATGTGCCGAGCGCGGGATCGAGCGGGTAGCCGATCGCCACTTCATCACGGCCATCACCGTCGAAGTCGCCGACTGCGGCAGTGGTTCCGGGCGGCATGGTGTGGCTGGACCGGGCGAAAGGCACCGGCGGTGAGGGCTGCCCAACCGTCCAGTTCAGCCCCATCAGGATACGCGCCTGTGCCGTGTTGAAGCCGCGAATGTAGAGGTCGCCGATGCCATCACCATTGAAGTCTCCCGCGACCATGCGCGAACCGAACGAGTCGTTCTCGGGGTTCGTGAACGGATCGGTCTGCCGCTGGTTGCCTTCATTGCCGAGCCGCAGTTGCGCGTGTGCCGCGCCGGGGCAGCCGCCAGCCAGTGCAACGAGTGCCGCAAGCAGGACAGACACGAGCGTTCTGATCATCAGACGTTCCTTCACCATGCGGAACACATGTCCGCCTACGACCCACTAAACGGCAAACGGCACGGCCGGGGGCCACGCGATGATCTGCTCGGTACTCCGCAACGCTGCCGACGAAACACGCGTTGGCACCATGCGCAGTTGTCGAGGAGTTCTGCGGGCGAAAAATCAATCGTTGAACGTGCGGTGGGCACACGTGCGCCAATGAACCGAGTGCACAGCCTCGGCTGATCGCGCCCTACGGACCCCGTACAGCGCGTCTCGATGAGACTACTCGGACTTCAGGTGCCTCACGACCAGTTGCACGCTGCTGCGCCCGTTCCATTCGTTGACGTCGAGCTGATAGGCGACGTGCAGGCGTGAAGGTGGTGCACAGCTCGTGTCGGCGTTGAACTGGATAGCCTCGATCGGCGTCGGGTTTCCTGGCAGGCGCAGGCTCAAGCGCAGGTGCTTGCTGCCGACCACACGCCAGCTGTCGAGCTCGAAGCGATTGTCGAACAGTGGTTCGGCGAAGCCCTGGCCCCAGGGGCCGGCCTGGCGCAGTTGCTGGGCGAGGTCGAGCGTGAAGTCATTGGCGTCGAGTTCGCCATCGCTGAGCACGAACGGCTCGAACAGTTCGCGTGCGGTGCGCTCGCGCACGACGTCATCGAATGCGGCGGCGAAGCGCTCGATACCGGCACGTTCGAGCGTGAGTCCGGCGGCCATCGCGTGGCCGCCGAAGCGGGTGATCAGTCCGGGACAGCGCGCGTCGACCTCGGCGAGGATGTCGCGCATGTGCACGCCGCGGATCGAGCGTGCCGAGCCGCGCACCTCGGTGCTGCCGTCGCCGGCCGGCGCGCAGGCAATGACCGGCCGGTGCAGGCGATCCTTGAGCTTGGAGGCGACCAGCCCGACCACGCCGGCATGCCAGTCGTCCTCGAACAGCGTGACACCGAGCGGCAGTTCGTCGCCTTCATGATTGGCCAGCCATTCCTCCACCGCCCGTTCACCCTGCTCCACCATCGTCGCCTGCAGGTCGCGGCGTTCGGCATTGATCGAGGACAGTCGGGCCGCGAGCGCGCGCGCCGTGTCCGCATCATCGGTCAGCAGGCATTCGATACCGATCGCCATGTCCTCGAGGCGACCGGCCGCGTTGATGCGCGGACCGATCAGGAAACCGAGGTCGCTGGCAACCGCCGTGGATGGGTCGCGTCCCGCACTCTCGAACAGCGCGAGCACGCCGGCACATGCGCGGCGCGAACGCATGCGACGGATGCCGGCATCGACGAGGATGCGGTTGTTGAAATCGAGCGCGACCAGATCGGCGACCGTACCGAGTGCGACGAGGTCGAGCAATGCGGACAGGTCAGGTTCGCTGCGACCGGCACCGGCGAAGAATCCTCCATCGCGCAGATGTGCGCGCAGCGCGATCAACAGGCAGAACATCACGCCGACACCGGCCAGCGACTTGCTCGGGAACGCATCGCCGGGAACATTCGGATTGACGATCGCAGTGGCCCCGGGAAGCGTCGCGCCGGGCAGATGATGGTCGGTGATCAATACCGGAATGCCGCGAATCCGTGCGGCCTCGACTCCGGCATGGCTGGCGATGCCGTTGTCGACCGTGACGATCAGTTGCGGCGTCGGATCGACCAGTGTGGCCACCAGTGCCGGCGTCAGGCCATAGCCGTGCAGGAAGCGGTTCGGCACGCGGAAATCCACGCACTTCGCGCCGAGCATGCGCAGGCCACGCACGGCGACCGCGGTTCCGGTGGC